>JAPPND010000183.1:13132-69416 GCA_028818795.1 Gammaproteobacteria bacterium
ACTGTCGGATTGGGAAAAAGTCTGGGATCGAATTTTTGAAAAGTACGGACATTATTCCGGCGTCCACACGATAAACAATGCGGCACTCGTCGTCATGGGTTTGACTTTCGGTTCGGGCGACTACGAAAACGGTATCGTGGTGACGGTGCGAGGCGGCTGGGACACCGATTGCAACGGGGCAACGGTCGGTTCGATCCTGGGTGCGAAATTTGGTGCCGGTTCCTTGCCCGACAAATGGATAGGCGTACTCAGCGATCGGTTGATGTCGGTCGTAAGAGACTGCAACGACAACCGCATCTCGGAATTGGCGGACCGCACCCATCGCCTGGCCCGCCGGATGATGGAGCCGTCCGAGGATGAAGACGAAGCCGGTCCGGTCGTCGAGACCGCGGAAGTCGAGCTACGAGGCAAATGGGCGCTCAATGTGAGCTTTGGCAAGCAAGTCTTGACGGTCAACGACGACTGGTCCGGTCAGTTGGAGATGACCGCGTTCGGCGAGATTGCCAAGGTTCGGAACATTCGCGTGGAGAGAAACAAGGTCTCCTTCGTGTACGGCGTGAACAAGGGCGAGATGGTGATGGACATCGAATTCCAGGGGACGATCAAAGGCGACCGGCTGACGGGGCTGTGCAGCAGCAATGGTCACGAGTTCGAGATGAGCGGAGTGAGAATCTGAATGACAGGGCGGTAGGACATCGGCTCGGTTGGCCGTAGGAGCTTTGCCCTTGTGGGGCTTGAGGTCAACGATGGACAATCGAGCGGATTGGGCAGTAACGGAGGAGGAGCAGGCGGTGGGCGTATCGAATGCAGTCGTGGAACTCAGGAACCCGCGCCGGCGAGACCTGGAACCGATCGAAATCGAAGCCATGGCGGATACCGGGTCGATGCATTTGTGCATCCCGGCGTCCATCCAAGACTCCTTGGAACTCGAAGCCCTCGAGGAAAGGCCCGTGGTGCTGGCGGATGGAACCCGGCGGTCGGTCCCGTACGTTGGTCCCATCGAACTCCGCTATGCCGGCCGGGTGGGCTTCACCGGTGCATTGGTCATGGGAGATCAACCGCTGCTTGGCTTGGTTCCCATGGAGGACATGGACTTGGTAGTCGTTCCGAAGACCCAACGGGTAATCCCGAACCCTGCCAACCCGGGTCGGGGCGGCTCTTTCGCGTTGTCGCCGTTACGCCCGCAGCAACACGCGATGTGAGATATACCTTGAGATATATTCCAGGCTTCAGTATGTTGGGTCGTGTGCTTGCTGAAGGAGAGGTCGCAACATGGCCGCGGCCGAGGACTATCGCGGAGTCGCCAAGGTGTTCTGGAGTGGACGCAGCCAGGCAATCCGGCTGCCGGCGGCGTGTCGGTTCAATGTCTCGGAGGTGGAAGTCGTGAAGAACGGCGACACCTTGACGTTGCGACCACGCGGCAAGAACTGGAGGAGGTTCTTCGCCTCTTCGACACGGGGTTCTCTTCCCGAACGGGAACAACCTCCGTTGGAAGAGAGGGAGCCCCTCCATTGACGCGGTTCATGCTGGACACCGACACCTGCATCTATTTGATCAACCGGCGCGATGCCTCGATGTTGGCGATTTTCGAGCGGCACGCCGAAGCGATTTGCATTTCGGCCATCGCCCATGCCGAGCTTTGCTACGGCGCGCATCATTCGACCCGGGTGGAACGAAACCGGCAAGAATTGAGGGAGTTTGTCGCTGACCTAGACGTTGCGGCCTTCGACGAAGTCGCCGGCGGCCACTATGGCGAGATCCGCGAGACGCTGGCCAGAGACGGTACGCCCATTGGCGCCAATGACCTCCTCATTGCGGCTCACGCCAGGAGCCTGTCGGCTGTGCTGGTGACAAACAACCAGAAGGAGTTCGGTCGCGTGCCGGGACTCAAGACCGAGAATTGGGTGGTCAGACAAGCGGGTTAGCAGCGCGTCAGAACAACGCCAATGCCGGCACGTCTACCCGTCCCCGATAGAGGCACGTCGACGACGTCAGGAAGAACGTCTTGAAGTCGTCGTCGCCCCAGGTGAAGTTGGCGCAGAAGGCGGGTGTCCTGATCACCCCGAGACAGGTGCCGTCGTCGGGATGGTAGATGTGGACGCCGCCGGGCCCCGCGCAGAAGACGTTTCCGAGGCTATCGATCTTCAGCCCGTCGGGTGCGCCCGCGCCTTCGCCGGTTGATTCGGCGAACACGTCGCCGCCTGACAGAGTGCCGTCTTCGGCGACATCGAACCGCCGGATGTGCATCTGCGGTGTGTCAGCGACGTATAGACCGTTGTGGTCCGGCGTAAACGCAAGTCCGTTGGGCTGGTTGAAGTCGCTCGACAGCAGCGTCAGATCCCGCGACTCGGGGTCGAGGCGGTACACGCCGGTGAAATCGAGTTCCGTCTCCCGGGTCACCGCCACCGCACCGCCGCCGCGCCCGAACGTCGGATCGGTGAAATACACCATACCGTCCTGGCGCACGACAATGTCGTTGGGGCTGTTGAGCTCCTTGCCGTCGTAGTGACTTGCCACCACAACGACGCTGCCGTCGCGCTCGGTCCTTGAGACCCGGCTCGTCGCATGCTCGCAGGACAGGATGCGGCCGTCGTGGTCGTAGGTGTTGCCGTTGGTCATATTGCTCGGCTCGCGGAACACCGAGACGCCATCCGCCTCGGACCACCGGTGCATTCGGTTGCCGGGGATGTCGCTGAACGTGAGGTGCTTGTCTCGCGGATGCCAGATCGGCCCTTCGGTGAAGCCGAACCCCTCGGCGAGTGTTTCCAACGCAAAGTCGCGCGGAACGATGGAGAGGAAACGTTCGTCTCGTATCTCGATGTTCAAGCTGTCTTCTCCAGCGAAGTTTGCCGAGCGGTCTGCTATGGTACTTGACCCGCTTGGCAGCGCACCGCCTAGGTCGAGGGGTCGTCTGCCGCGGTCCGCGCCCGTAGCTCAGTTGGATAGAGCGTTGGCCTCCGGAGCCAAAGGCCGTGCGTTCGAGTCGCACCGGGCGCGCCAGATTGTTCGAGATCGATGTGGCACCCGTGGGGCGACGCTTGTCGTCGCCCGGTTGCGGATGCCGCCTGGGGGGGAACGGAACCGTACTTGGGTTGGGGGGTGTGGTCAGTGGAAAAGGACGCAGCCGGACCCGGCACCGTTACCACCGACGACGTGGGCCGGGACACATGGGCATAACCGTCGAGCACGGCTACTTCACCGAGGGCAGCGACGCCCGCGCCGAAATCGAGGCGGCAGGTCTGCATCTGCACGAAGTCGATGCACCACCCAGTGGTGGCACGCCGATTCACTGGCACGACGTCGGGATCCATTTCTATGTCGAGGGCGGCCTGTTCCGATTTCAGGATCCGGCAACCGGCGACGTCCACGAATGCATACCCGGTACCAAGTTCGTGATCCCCGAGCGAACGCTGCACATCGAAGAGGAACACAACGGCTACAAGGGCGTCGTGGGGATGACCAAGGATCCCGTTCCGCAACCGTTTGTGAGGTCGCCAGAAGAACTTGAGGCGTAGCGCACTACGATTCCCGCTGATTTTGGCGCTGCCGGCCGCTGCGTCGGGACAACGCGACAGGATCCGTTGCCGATGAACGCCCTCTACCTCAACGGTCGGGTCTTCGACGGCGATCACATGATCGACGACCACGCCGTGCTGATCGAGGGTGCCCGCATTGCCCGCGTTGCGCCCGCCGGCGACTTCGAAGGCTTCGCCGGAGAAATCGTTGACTGCACGGGATGCACGGTGATGCCCGGCCTCGTCGACTGCCACGTGCATCTCATGTTCCGTGGCGAACCCGATCCCTGGGCCAGTCTCGAGAAACTCGACGTCGCCCATGCCGTCGTTCGAGCCCTTGAGCACGCCCGGGACACGCTCCGAGGCGGGGTCACGTCCATCCGGGACTGCGGCGGTCGCGAGTACCAGGAGTTCGCAGTCCGAGATGCCTGTAACGAAGGCCGTTTCCAGGGTCCGACGATTCTCGCCGCCGGCAAGATGATCTGCATGACCGGCGGACATGGCAACCGAATGGGCCGCGTGGCGGATGGCGTGGACGAGGTGGTGAAGGCGGTGCGGGAACAGGTTCACGCCGGCTCCGATCTCGTCAAGATCATGGCGACCGGCGGGGTGATGACGCCCGGGGTCGACCCGGAGGACGCGCACTACTCCGCAGAGGAGATCGCCGCCGGAATCGCAGAGGCGAAACGCTTCCGCCGACGTACCGCGAGCCATGCCCAAGGGGCAGAAGGCATCCTGAACGCAACCCGCGGTGGCGTGACTTCAATCGAACACGGCATCTTCATGAACGACGAGTGCTGCCGGGCGATGCTCGACCGGGGCACGTTCCTGGTGCCGACCCTCGCGGCGTTACGCAACATTCTGGACAACGAAGACGCGGGGATTCCGGACTACGTGATGGAGAAGGCGAAGCGCTGTGCCGCCGCCCACGAACGTTCGATCCAGATGTTCTACGAGGCCGGTGGACGGATTGCTCTCGGTACCGACGCGGGGACGCCCTTCAACCTGCACGGCTCGAACGCCGCCGAGCTCAAGTTCATGGTCGAGGTGGGCCTGCCGAACATCGATGCGCTGCGGGCCGGTACCCGCAATGGCGCCGACTTGATGGGGCTCGAGGACCGAGGGCGAATTGCACAAGGCGCGGCGGCGGATCTCCTCGTGGTGGACGGCGACCCCACGGTAGAGATCGACGCGGCCGCCGATCTCAATCGTCACCGGCGCGTGACGAGAGCCGGTAGGGTTGTCGTCGACCGAGCGCCATGTCGAGACACCGGATCCGGGCAATCCGAGTCGACGTAGCGGAGGAAAGCATGAAGGAAATCAAGCGCATAGTCCCGCTCTCGGTCGGCAAGGTCTCAGCGGTCATCGGTGCAGTCGTCGGAGCGATTGCGGGCCTGATCCTAGCGATGGTCACCACCGTGGTCGGCGTTGTCATCATAGTCTGGTTCTGGTTTGTCCAGATCATTGGAATGTCGCTCATCTGCGCGATCGGTGCCTTTGTCGGCGGCGTGATCTACGCGGCGATCTACAACGTCGTGGCTGGCCGGGTCGGCGGGATCAAGATCGAATTGGGCGACGCCTGAAAGGCCGACGTGGGACGACCCGCTTGTGGTGACCCGCCAGGAGGCACGGATCCGCTCAACGGGACGGGACAAGCCCGTCCCCGACGAGGTGGCGCCCGTGCCTCAGTCGGGGCATGATTCGCGCACAATCAGTTAGTGTTTGGGGAGACAAGCAATGGCCCACGATCTCGTCATCCGGGGCGGCAGCGTCGTCGACGGCACCGGTTCGGAACCCTTCACCGGCGATGTCGCCGTCGACGGCGGCACCATCAGCAAGGTCGGCAAGGTCGATGATCCGGGCCACCGGGAGATCGACGCCGAGGGCCATGTGGTCACACCCGGTTTCGTCGATCTTCACACTCACTTCGATGCTCAGGCGGGTTGGGATCCGTTGCTGACGCCGGTCTCCTGGCACGGCGTCACCACGGCGCTGTTCGGCAACTGCGGCGTCACCTTCGCACCCTGCAAGCCGGCGGACCGGGAGTTCCTGGCCGGCATGATGGAGACGGTCGAGGACATCCCGCGGAACGCGATCCTCACCGGGCTACCCTGGGATTGGGAGTCCTACGGCGAGTACCTCGACTCCATCGAGAAGCTCGGGCCGGCGATCAACATCACCGGCCTTGTCGGTCACTGCGCGTCCCGTTTCTACGTCATGGGCGAGCGAGCCGTGGAGGAGGATCCCACCGATGACGAGATCGACCAGATCGCGGGGTTGGTTGGGCGATCGGTCGCCGAAGGCGCCATCGGCTTTTCCACCAACCGGCTGCCGGGCCATGTGCTGCCAGATGGCCGTTCGATTCCGGGCACCTTTGCCAAGGAAGACGAGCTCGTCGCCATCTCGGAAGCCGTGGGCAAGGCGGGGGGCATCCTGCAGAGCGTCCTGAACTACGGAAAGCTCGATGACGAGATGACCATGCTGACCAAGCAGGGCCGCGCGGCGGGCACCCGACTTTTGTTCAGCGCCCCGTACCACCCCGGTACGGACGGCAACGGGACGGGCTACGACGGTGCCATCGCGTCGATGCGCGGCGAGGGCCTCGATGTCAGCGGTCTGACCCTGCCCCGAAGCGGCGGCTTCCTGTCCGGGCTGACCACCGACATGCTCTTTCCCACGCCTGCATGGGCCGAAGTCCGCAAGCTCGATTTCCGGGGCCGGCTGGCGGCGATTCGGGACGAAGCCACGCGGGATAGGCTCATCGAGGAAGTAAAGGAGGTGCCTCGGGTCGAACAGAGCGCACGGGCGTACTTCTGGCTCGGCGACGACGACCGGCCGCAGTACACGCGGGGTGCCGAAGAGAGCCTCTACAGCATGGCGCAGGCCGCCGGCGTCCACCCGGTCGAGGTTTGGATCGACAAGATGTTGGAGACCAACGGCGAGGCGATGTTCCACGTCCGTTTCTTCAATACGGACCTCGAGCGTTTGAGGTCGTTCCTCACCGCGGACTGGATCCTGCCGGGCATCGGCGATGCCGGTGCCCACGTGAGCCAGATCATGGATTCCGGCTGGACGTCGTTCCTGCTTTCCCACTGGGTTCGCGAAGAGGAGCTGTTCACCATCCAGGAAGCGGTACGTCGCATGACGAGCGGGTCGGCGCGGGTGCTGGGATTCCACGACCGCGGCACACTTGCCGAGGGCATGAAGGCCGACATCAACGTCATCGACCTGGATCGGGTCGCCGAACGCCAGCCGAAGCTCGTCCACGACTTCCCGGGCGGCGCGCCGCGGCTGATCCAGAAGGCGGTCGGCTACAAGGCGACGGTATGCAACGGGGCCGTGATCCTCGTCGACGACGAGCACACTGGGCAGCGTTCTGGACAGGTTCTGCGTAATCCGTCGAGGGTTTGAACACCGCCAACGCCTTCGTAGGGGCGGCCCTAACGGGCCCGAAGGGCACGCGGCCGCCCGTGTTTTCTGCCAACAGTGCGTGACTGGTGCGGGTACGGGAGTAGGGAAAGGTGGATATCCACGGTTTCTGCGATGAACGCTTCGCCCGCGTGCGGGAGGCCTTCGAGCGCAACTTCACCGAGCACGGCGACGTCGGTGCCAGCTTCGCGGCGACGGTGGAGGGCGAGTTGGTGGTGGATCTCTGGGCTGGCCACGCCGACAAGGCGCGCACACGGCCTTGGGAAGAGGACACCATCGTCAACGTCTACTCGACGACCAAGACCATGTCGTTCCTCTGCGCCTTCGTGCTGGCCGACCGGGGCTTGCTGGACTTCCACGCCAAGGTGACCGACTACTGGCCGGAGTACGGCCAGAACGGCAAGGAAAACACCGAAGTTCGCCATTTCATGAGCCACTCGGCGGGTGTTCCTGGGTTCGATCCAAAGCTCGGCGACGCCAGCGGACTCTATGACTGGGACGCCTGCGTTGAGAACTTGGCGAGACAGGCCCCGTGGTGGGAACCGGGTACGAAGAGTGGCTATCACGCCGTCACGCAGGGTTATCTGATCGGCGAGCTTGTGCGCCGAATCACCGGACGAACCATCGGGGCATTTTTTCCGGGAGGAGATCGCCCGACCGCTCGGCTCGGACTTCCACATCGGGATGCCGGCCTCGGAGTTCGGTCGCGTCGCCGAGATGATCCCCGACGAGCCTGCCGAAGGCGCTGGGGGATTCGCGCCCGAGCCTGGTTCGATCCCCGCTCGAGTGTTCGCCAGCGCCCCGGCAGGCACCGACGCCGTCAACACCCCCGAGTGGCGCCGGGCGGAGATTCCCGCCGCTGGTGGCCACGGCAACGCCCGCGCCGTAGTCCGCGCCCAGACGCCCCTAGCCAACGACGGCAGTGCGTTCGGTGTCGAGTTGCTGTCGCCCGCGAGCTGCCGGTTGACGCTGGAAGAACAGACGGACGGGCCGGATGCCGTGCTCACGTTGCCGATTCGGTTCGGCCTGGGCTATGCGTTCCCCAACCAGTTCATGCCCATGTCGCCCAACGAAGACGCGATGTTCTGGGGCGGTGCCGGCGGCTCGACCATAGTCGTCGACCAGAAGGCCCGCGTGTGCCTGTCGTACGTCATGAACCAGATGAAGGCGGCCATCGTCGGCGACCGGCGCGGCGGTGGCCTGGGCAAGGCTTTCTACGAGAGCCTAGCGTGAAACAAGGCCACAACACATTGAATTCATTTATGAAATGGCCCGTAGCGGCGACCCTATCGCGCCCGCAAGGCGCGCGGTCGCCCATCTGAGGCGGTGCAAGTGTCCGCAGGTTGCCACGAGAATGCGCGAGCATTCTCGAAACGCGCCCGAAGGGCGCGCCGGGACGGGACAAGCCCGTCCCCTACGGGGCTCTGATGGCTCGATACGACTACATCGTGGTCGGTGCCGGGTCGGCGGGGTGCGTGGTGGCCAACCGTCTGAGCGCGGACCCGGCGAACTCCGTGCTGCTGCTCGAAGCCGGCGGTCGTGACTGGAGCCCGCTGATCCACGTGCCGGTGGGGTTCTGGAAGATGATCAACCGGCCGAGCGTCAACTGGTGCTTCGAGACCGTGCCGGAACCCGGCACCGGCGGCCGCAAGATCCCGATTCCGCGCGGCAAGGTGCTCGGCGGGTCCAGTTCCATCAACGGCATGCTCTATGTGCGCGGCCAGGCCTTCGACTACGACACCTGGGGGCAACTCGGCAACCGCGGCTGGTCCTACGACGAGGTACTGCCGTTTTTCAAGCGCTCGGAGAACTTCGAACGGGGCGGCGACGAGGTGCGCGGCGTCGGCGGCGAGTTGAACGTGGCAGACATGATCGAGCGCCACCCCATATTGGATGCCTGGGTCGCAGCCGGGGAGGAGGCGGGGTACCAGCGCAATCCCGACTACAACGGCTTGAGCCAGGAAGGCTTCGGCATCTACCAAGTGACCCAGCGCAACGGTCGTCGGTTCAGCACCGCCCGGGCGTTTCTCGACCCCATCCGTTCGCGCACCAACCTGACCATCGCCACCCGTGCCATGGCGCAACGGATCCTGACCGAAAACGGTCGCGCCACGGGGATTCGCTATGCCGTCGGCGATCGCACGGTGGATGCCCTCGCGAACAAGGAGATCGTCTTGACGGCGGGTGCCGTGCAGTCGCCCCAACTCCTAGAGCTTTCGGGTATAGGTCAAGCCGAGTTGCTCAAGCAGCACGGCATCGAGGTGGTTCACGATCTGCCGGGCGTCGGCGAAAACTACCGCGACCACTACGCCGGTTCCGTGGCGTGGCGGGTGAAAGGCTCGACGACGCTCAATGAAGATACCCGGGGCGCCCGGTTCGTCGTCGAGGCGTTGAAATACGGCCTCGCGCGGCGGGGCGCGTTTACCTACACGGCCGGCATCGCCCACGGCTTCGTACGCACGCGCCCGGAACTCGAAACGCCCGACGTGCAGTTCCATTTCGCCCACGCAAGCTACGCCCGGGGCAAGCGGCACGGCGCGCTCGAGACGGAACCGGGTATGACCTGCTCGGTCTGCCAGCTCAGACCCGAGAGCACGGGCTCCATCCACATCCAAAGCGCCGATCCAACGGCCCCGCCGGCGATCCGGCCGAACTTCCTGTCGGAGGAGGTTGATCGAGCAGCCCTGGTCGAAGGCATGCGAATCGCACGGCGAGTTGCGGCTGCGCCATCATTGGCGCACTACGCTTCACACGAACTCTATCCCGGCGACGGGGTGCAGTCGGAAGACGAGATCCTCCAGTTCTGCCGCCGCACCGGCGGCACCGTCTACCACCCGGTGGGCACTTGCAAGATGGGCCGCGATGCGAACGCCGTGGTCGACGACCGGCTGCGCGTCCACGGCGTGCGGGGGCTGCGCGTTGCCGATGCGTCGATCATGCCGACGCTGGTGTCGGGCAATACCAATGCGCCGACTATCATGATCGGCGAGAAGGCCGCCGACATGATTCTGGAGGACGCCGGGTAACCGAATAGCGTAGGCCACATTGTGAACACGCTGAACGAGAACATTCGGAACGAACCCGAGGAACCTTGTTCCCCTCAAGCGACGGCGAGCGTGACCATTCAGGGTGCCATGATCGCCGTGGTCAACACCATTGTGATGGTAACCATCGTGGTCCGGGCTTCCGATGAGGGTCAAGCGTACCTAGCGTGGGCGATCTGTGCGGCATTGGTCATTGGAGGCGCCATAACCGCTCTGCAAGCGTCTCGCATCGGACGTTTCGGTGCCGGGCATCTGCTCTTGTGCGGTGCCGGACCTCATTGGGTTGCCATTTCAGTTGTCGCCATCAACGTTGGAGGATGGACAACTCTGGCCAGCCTCATCGTAGCCTCTTCCTTGGTTCAGTTTGCGTTTGCGGCATGGCTGCCGGTTTTGAGGCGGATCATCACGCCCGTCGTTTGTGGCACTTCACTCATGCTGATTGCCATTTCCGTGATTGCCGTTGCAGCCGATAAACTGGCGAAGGTGCCTGAGGGCACTCCCTTGATTGCGAGTCCGCTTGTTGTAGCAGCAACCTTGGGTGCCGCTGTTTTGATTTCCCTGAAGGGCTCGGGAGTTTTGCGATTGTGGGCTCCGCTAATTGGCATCTTGTCAGGCTGTATTGTCGCAGCGGTGTTCAATCTCTACGACCTCGAGTTCTTGAAACGGGCATCCTGGTTTCAATTGCCGAATTTTGGCGCATGGCCCGGTCTCGATCTCTCATTGGAGACGGAGTTTTGGTCGCTTCTGCCGACTTTCGTTATCGTAACGCTGGTCGTTGCCGTGAAAACCGGTGGCGACGGTGTCGTGATGCAGCAAGTGTCACTTCGCAGGTCGCGAGCCATCGACTTTCGGGTCGTCCAAGGCACTGTAAACGCAAGCGGTCTAGGAGGGCTCCTGTCCGGCCTCGCTGGAACTCCACCCACGGTCGTCTACTCGCCGTCTAGCATTTCTCTCATTAATTTGACGGGCATTGCGTTTCGAGGCATCGGCTATTGGATCGGTACGGTAATGATCCTGCTAGCCTTTTTTCCAAAAATAACGGCATTGTTGCTCGCCGCGCCGAGTGCCGTTGTGGGATCGCTATTGCTGATGGTGATGGGAATGTTGCTTGTCGAAGGCATGCGCATGCTCTTTAGGGAAGGACTCGATCAACGAAACACGCTCATCGTCGCAATCACGCTTGCCGTTGGGCTGGGTGTAGAAAGTCTGAACGTATTTGGAGTGAACCCGGAAAGCCTGTGGATTTCGATTCTAGGAAACGGGACAACCGTCGGCATTCTGGTAATGATTGGGCTGACGACGCTCCTAGAATTGACTAGCCCGCGTGGCAAGAAACTCGAGGTCGAGCTAAGAACGTCATCTCTTACGCGAATCGACCAATTCCTGCAGGACTTTGCCGGGAACATTGGATGGAACGAGACGTCGTCGAACCGGCTGCGTGCGGCTGGCGAGGAGTCGTTGTTGTGCCTGCTGTCTTCGGTAACGAAGGAGGATGAGACAGGTGCGCGGCTGATTATCTCGATCCGCTCACAGGACAATACCGTTGAAATGGACTGGTTGTCCGTCTTTGAAGAGCAGAACATCGAAGATCGGCTCGCATACATGAGCGAGGAAGCGGAAGTTCACGACGATCGGGAATTGTCTTTCCGACTATTGCGACATCACGCCTCGTCTGTTCATCACAGAAAGTACCACGGCGTAGACATCGTTACAGTGCAAGTCGAACGGACTGGATCGTAGCGGCGACCCTAACGCGCCCTTCAGGGCGCGCGGTCGCCCGGTCATACGCACCCCGTGGTGCTGGCGGGACGGGACAAGCCCGTCCCCTACGGGCGGTTGAGGGACTCAGGCTGAGATCACACGCCTTCGACGACGATCACATTGGCGTTCGCAGATCGCTCGCGGATTTTCTTGAGATCCGTGTACTCGGCTGAGTTCAGCCACCCGTGCGCTGCGCCGACATCGTCGAACTCCACTACCACGACGCGATCAGCGGACCAGCTACCCTCGACCACTTCGACACTGCCACCACGCACTAGGTATCGCCCGCCGTGGGCCGCAACGGTTGCGCCGATACGTTCACGAAAGTCCGAGAAAGTACCTTCATCCAATACTTCGTCATTCACGATCACGTATGCCGCCATGGTGTTCCTCTCGAGTTGTTGGGCTTGATATGTGCAGTTCAGCCAGGACGATGAGAATCTGCTACGTCCTGACGCACGGATTGTACCGTAGAGCACCTCGGACAATCTACTCCTGGTTCTCCGTTCAGGCTACCGACGCCAGGGTCATGCCGGCGTTGTTCGCACGGGTGCATACGACTTGCCCCGGAGCGGCCTCATTGTCGCTCAGCTCGCGCCGTAGACTTAGGGTCACCTCGTCATCCGAGAACTTCGTCGCGTCAAAGAAGCCGAAGATCGTCGCCCCCGTGGACGAGAGTCCGCTTCCTTGAATCTCGGCCGTGGCGTCGAACACAGACCTCACGAATTGAAGCGGCGCAATGTCCGACCTGATCCAGTGTCGTCGTTTCCAGCCCACGTCTTGAATGGCGTTGACGCAAGCACCGAAAGTCTCAAGATCGAGTTCCCGCAAAGCCGGCAACAGGCGCATCAGAATGATGTGCGAGGTGGCCTGGACTTCATCAAGTGGGATCGGTGTGTTGGCAATCATGAAGTCCAGCTCGTCTTGACCCGACAGGCCCTGATGACGGCTTGGAATGAACAGCACTATCCCCCAGGTCCTGGGGAAGTCAGCGCGCATGAGCAAGGGTGGTTGACCCGCCTTGGTCGCGAAGCGAGACGGTGCGAACGACTTTTTCTGGCCACTGACAGAGTGGCCTCCGTCGAGCAGAAGCCCCCCATTACGGAACGCATTGATTCCGATTCCAGATGTGCCACCTCGCCTGGACATGGCTCCCAGCTTTGACAGCGGGTATCCCAAGGCGAATCGCTGGTTCAATGCACACAAGACAGCGAGCCGGGTTTGCGTTCCCGATCCCAATCCTTGGTGCGGGGGGATCATTTGGTGGATTGCGACTTCGATGCACGGTTCCACCTGCAGTATCTTGCTGCTTTGCGCTATTTCCTCCTGCACTAGTTCTTGCTCGGCTGGAACGCCTCCTCGAACGACCGTTTGATCATGGGGGCCGAACTCGAAGGAAACACCAGGGTATTGGATGGAGAGACCGAGACTGCCATCAACGCGGCCGAGCTCGCCGTTCATGTCGATTAGCGTGAAATGCAGTCGTGAGGGCGTGCTAATTCGATGTGTCAAGGTCGAGCACATCGGAGTAGCCCTTCAAATCCAGGTATCCATGACCCGACAAGCAAAATACGATAACGGGCGTCTTCTCGGTGTTCGAAGCTTCTCTTGCTGCATCGATGGCCCCTAAGACAGCATGAGCGCTCTCGGGGGCAGCGAGAACACCCTCCGTCTTCAAGAACACGCGTCCCGCGTCAAACACCTCCTGCTGGCTATAGGTCCTGGTGTTAACCACATTGTTCTTGACGAGTGCCGAGAGGACAGGCGTCTTGCCGTGATAGCGCAATCCACCCGAGTGCACGGGTGGCGGTACGAATCGATGGCCGAGCGTGTACATGAGTATTCGAGGTGTTAGTTCGGAAAAGTCGGCCCAATCGTATCGGTACTCGCCCTGACTCAACGTGGGGATCGAATCGGGCTCTATGGCGCGGAACTCGATGGGCTTTCCTCCGATCCTGTCGCGAACGAACGGTGCGACAAAGCCTGTGAAATTGCTTCCTCCGCCGACGCAGCCGATCATCAGGCTGGGCGTTCGATCGATCTGCTCGAGTTGCTGTCTCGTCTCTAGACCGATGACTGACTGATGGAGCACGGCATAGTAGGACATGCACCCCAATGCCAGTCGTCTGCCGGGATCCTCCTTGACGAACTCAATGGCCTCGCTCATGCCGATGCCTAGACTGCCGGAGTTGTCCGGGTCGTCTTTCAGGACACTACGCCCCGTGTCCGTCAGTTCACTAGGCGAGGGATACACCTCCGCGCCTGCCATGCGCATTAGGTAGCGGCGGTACGGCTTTTCTTCGAAGCTCTTTCGGATCATGAACACACAGCAGTTCAGTCCGACGGTTTCGCACGCCATGGCCAGAGCCGCTCCCCATTGACCGGCTCCCGTATCGGTTGCCATGGTATGGATGCGGGAGTGTTCTTCCTGCGCAGCATAGTACGCCTGAACCAATGCCGTGTTGAACTTGTGGCTTCCGGCAGGATTCAGATCTTCACGTTTGTAGTAGATCTCGGCAGGGGTCCCTAGGTATTTCTCGAGTGCACGAGCTCTCACCAACGGAGACGGTCGGTAACGACGGTAGACATCTGATATGAACGGCGGAATCTCGATCCACGGGTCGGTTCCGTATTTGCCCTCGTGCAGCTCGATTCGAAGACACTCGAGGGGCCACAGCCAGTCGAAATCGTCGACCTCGACGCCTCGATCTTCGATTGGGTGCAATGGCTTCGGAACATCAAAGGGCAGTTCGGCAATGATGTTGTACCAGCTCCGCGGAAGCTGCGACTCCGAGAGGAAGATCTTGTTGTCGTTCGTTGTCACGCCTTGAGGTCTCCGCTCTGGCATCAGACGCGTTTGGCACTGCGGTTGAAGAGCGACGCCACGAACGGTTGAGCCGATCGAGGACGGGCTCGGGTAAGCCTCCGGCGAGCGTAGCACAGTCTGAGAACGGACCGGCTTGTCACGGGCTGCCGCGAATCTCCCTGGCCAATTCGCTGAGCCCGATCCCTTCGATCGTCGCGGAAACCGGATAGCGGTCGTCCCCTGCATGTACGACGAATCGACGTGCGGGCCGGATGTCCTCGCATGCTACGTGGAACCCGCGTCCGGGCTTGGCGGAGAGCGAGCGCTTGATCTCGATGGCCCAGAGCTCACGGTTCGGGTATTCGATAACGAGGTCGATCTCGGCACCGGCCTGTGTTCTGTAGAAGGAGGCAAACGCGGGCCATGGCAAGGCCGAGACGAGTGTCTCGATCGCAAATCCCTCCCAGCTTCTACCGACGACCGGATGTCCAGCCAGGGCGGTCAGCGACGGAATGCCTAGGAGCGCGTGGACGATTCCGCTATCTCGGATGTAGACCTTGGGAGACTTGACGAGACGTTTGCCGACGTTGGCATGCATGGGCGGCAAACGGCGAACGAGGAGGAGGTCGACTAGCAGATCCACGTAGCGCGTGACCGACTGCGGGCTCACCTCCAGCGCGTGAGCGAGCGCCGAAGCGTTGAGAAGCGTGCCCTGCCGGTGCGCCAACATCGTCCACAATCGCTCGAGCGTTGCCGCTGGAACGCGCGGTCCGAAGGCCGGAACGTCCCGTTCCAGGTAGGTCCTGATGAAATCCTTGCGCCACGACAGGCTCGCCTCGTCGTCCGAGGCCAGGTAGCACATCGGAAAGCCGCCGCGCAGCCAAAGCCGCTCTCGGGTTGCGAGAGTCGCATCGACCTCGCCGACGGAGAATGGCCCGAGGTCGAGGTAGGTGATTCGTCCGGCCAGCGACTCGCCTGATTGACGGAGCAAGTCGATGGACGCGGATCCGAGGATCAGGAACCGCCCGACGCCTTTGCCCTGCTCGCGCCCTCGATCGATGACGCCCCTTAGGGTTTGGAACAACTCCGGTGCGCGATGAATCTCGTCGAGTATCACCAGACGGTCGGCAACGCCGTCGAGGAAGAGCACGGGCTCGTCTAGGCGGCTGCGGTCGTCGCGGTCTTCGAGATCGAGGTAGATTGCTCCTCTCTCGTTGCCGATCTGGCGGGCCAGCGTGGTCTTTCCGGACTGCCGGGGGCCAACGATGGCGACTGCCGCTTGACGTTTCAGGGCGTCTAGGACAGTGCCGCGTAGCATTCTTGGGATCATGCCTTGTATTTTGTCTATGACATGGACAATTTTCAATGAAAACGTATCGGCCTTACCGTGGCTTACACCATCGGGAAGAACTCCCCGGTACCGGTCGACATGTACGTAAAGCCGGACAATAGCGCCACAGGACCTGTCGTCCCAAGGGTGCCGTTTGAACATGTGCAGCGAAGCGACGGATCAGGAACTGCTAACCGCGTTCTACTTCCGTGACAACGATGACGCGCTGGCCGACTTCGTGGCGCGCCACCGCCGGTGGGCGCTCGCCCAGGCGACGCGGTTATTCGCGGAGGAAGCCGAGGACATCGTGCAGCTTTCCATTTTGCGGCTGATGGATGCGCAACCCGTTGGCGAGGTGAGGAACCCGCTCGGGTGGTGGCGCACCATCATCGCCATGACGGCCATGGACCAGCTCCGCGCATCCCGGCGGCGACGGGAACAGGAGCGGGAAGCAGGCGAGGTGCATCGGCTGGAGAGCCTGTTCTTCGTGAGCGACTTCGTGAGCCGGTTCGAGCACGCGGAGCTGATCCATCACATCCACCGGGAGATAGACCGATTGGACGAACGTTTTCGCGGCCCGCTGCTGAAGCGTTATTTCGAGGACTTGAGCTACTCGGAGATAGCCCGGGTCCTGTCGCTGAGCCCCGGCACCGTGGCATCGCGCCTGTCGCGCGGCATTGGCCAGGTGCGCGACGCGCTCGAGGCCCAAGGCCTGTTGCCAGTTTACGAGGCAGACGAAGAGGAGACTGTCATGGAACCACTACCCCCAGCCATCATTGATCGCAACCGGGCGTTCGCCGAGAAGTGGAAGGACATCTGGATGGTCACGTTGCCCAAGGGCGCCCGTGGCATCGGTCGCATCACCGCGGGCTCGGAGCCGGGCGTGTTCTCCATGTAGGTGTCGACGATCTTGCCCATGACGGGCGACTCACGCTGGGAACAACTGTGCCCCGCCGTCGATACGCAACACCTGTCCGCTGATGTACGACGAGTCCTCGGTCACGAGGAACTCCACCGTCTTAGCCACTTCCTCCGGCCAGCCGTAGCGGGTCAGCGCACCCTCATGGACCTTGCGCTCTTCCCGGGTCGGTCGGCTCGCCTCGAAACGCGCGGTGATGATCTCGCCCGGTGCGATGACGTTGGCGTAGACACCGTGGGGGCGCAGTTGCGCGGCGAGGCAGCGGGTGTATTCGTGTACGGCCGCCTTGGCCGTACCGTAGATGACTTCCGAACCGTGCCCGCCGAGGCCCGCGATGCTGCCGATGGTGACGATCCAGCCGCTGTTGCGCTCCATCATCTCCGGGCAGACCTCCCGGCAGACCAGGATGCAGGTCATGAGGTTGCGGTCGAGGATCGTATGCACATCCTCGATGGACACGTTCACGGCATCGTTGACGACGGGTTTGCCGGCGCGCTCGCCACCGGTGCCTTTCGAGCCGATGTCGCCACCGGCGTTGTTGATCAGGATGTCGATCTGCCCGAAGCGGTCGCGAATCTGGGCGACGAGATCCTTGACCACGGTCTCCGAGGTCAGGTCGCCGTGGACCGCCAGCACGTCGGCGTCGCGCGCGTCGGCGATCTCGTTGGCGACGGTTTCCAGCGAATCGGCTTCATTGAATGCCCGGGTGGAAGTCGGCGTGGTGCCGTGGACGGCGACCTTGGCGCCGAGGCTCGCCAAATGGTCGGCCACGACACGGCCTATGCCCCGGGACGAACCCGTTACCCAGGCGACCTTGCCGGAAAGGCGTCCGGCGTTTTGTTCACTCATCCATCTTCCTCGTTGGTTGTTCAGTCGAATGCGGACAGCACTTCCTCGGCCACCAGTTCGTACTGCTCGACGTCGTCGGTCGGAATGCCGCCGATCATGATCTCGTGGGCACCGGCGTCGACGATCTCGCCGATGCGGTCGATGACGTAGTTCTTTGGCCCCGCCGCGGTGCCCTCGCCGAGCCGGCGGTTGGCCATGAAGTGCGCGGCTGCGGCTTGGTCGTCGGTGACCATGGTCGGCATCAGCACGGTGTGGCTGATCTCGCCGGGATCCCGATCCGCCTCTTCGCAGTGCTTGTTCAAGACGGCCACCTTGTGGTGGAAGTACTCCTTGCTCATCGGCGCGCCGGACCAGCCGTCGAAGTTCATGATGTCGCCGTAGCGGGCCAGGGTCCTCAACGTGCGACGCTCGCCGGTACCACCGATCAGGATGGGAATCGGCTTGTCGTAGCTACCCGGGGACAACGGCGCGTCGTCGAGCGTGTAGTAATTGCCTTCGTAGGTGACGGGCGACTCGTCGTGGAACAGGCAGCGAAGCAGTTCGACCGCCTCTTCCAATCGATCCTGGCGCTCCTTCATGGACGGGAAGGTCCAGCCGTACGCCGCGTGCTCCCGGTGGAACCAGGCGGCGCCGATGCCGAGCACGAATCGGCCGTGGGAGATGTGATCCACGGTGCCGGCCATCTTGGCGGTGAGGCCGGGATTGCGGTAGGTGTTGCCGAGAACCAGGTGGCCGATCCGCAAGGTTTTCGTGAACCCGGCGACGGCCGCCGCGACCGTGAATCCCTCGTGGGCGGTGAGGTGTTCCTCCTCCTTCCGGCCCGGCGGCGGCAGGTAGTGGTCCGCGAAGTAGATGCTGTCCCAGGGTCCGGCATCAAGGGTCTCGGCGACCTTGTGGATGCTGTCCCAGGTGTTTCTATAGCATGTGACCTGCGCGCCGAACTTCATCGGATCTTCCCCTCGCCTTCGCCGGACTGCGCCGGCCAAAGCGCGACAGTATAGCGACGGTTCCTCGCTGCGCCGCTCAATCGCGTGGCGGGAGAGAACAGATGAACGTTGACTCTCGCTAAGGCCCACGGGCGTTGTGCTACGATCATTTCGCGCGTCTGGCGGAACGCGCCTGATCCGCGGGAAGGGCCAAGCCCGTCCGCCACGTCAACGGCGACCTTCTTGTCGCGGTCGGTTCGCGGATGCCGACCGCCAGGGAGGTTGACCATGACTTCATTCCACGGCCCCAACATCGACAACCTGCGCAAGCAGGCCAAGGCCTTGCTGCGAGCTTGGCAGCGAGGCGACTCAGAAGCACGGGATCGGGTAGCCGCGTTCTTCCCGAATACGCCCCGCCTCGGTCTCCAGGCCGCCCAACTCGTTCTTGCACGCGAGTACGGTTTCCGGAGCTGGTCCGCGCTCACTTCGCGTCGCCCGGGAGTTCGATGTGACGCCGGAACGCCTTTGGGACACCCTTTCGAAGCCCGAGGAGATCGGCGTTTGGCTGCTGCCGGTCAGCTTCGAGCCAAGAACGGGCGCCCCCTATGCGTTCCGCTCCCAGCCGGCGATGACCGGTACGGTGGGCGAGTACAGTCCCCAACGAGCGATCCGTTTCGACAGCGCCGACGGCGCGTTCTGGCGCTTCGCCATCGAGCCCCTCGATGTCGACAACGCCACGTGCCTGCGCCTGATCGTCGAGGACCGGATGACGCGGGCATCCGTGGAAGGATATCCCGGTGGCGTCGCCAAGGCGTGGAACCCCGGCGTGACGGCCGGCTGGCACGAGATCCTCGATGCGCTCGAACACCATCTCACGGGCCGGCAGCCGCCCGACATCGACTATCTGCGCCTGTGCAGGTTCTACGACCGGGTGCTCGCGCAACTCATCGGGCAGGGCTCATCGCGAGTGGACCAGCGTTGACCTTGACGGTGGTTCATATCAAACGACCGCCTTTCTTATTGTTAAACTCTTGTTGTATTAAGTAAAAGTGTAGTTCACAATACCTCAACATGAGTTTTGCTTTATTAAAGACGCCGGTCGACGAGCGACCATCTGATCACCCGTTGATGGGCCTCCCGCGGGAGGATCTAGACCTGATCACGGAACTGGTTCTTCAGTCTGGATCTCTCAAGGGATTGGGCGAGAGCTACGGCGTCAGCTACCCGACGATCCGCGGTCGCGTGGACAGATTGATCGAGCGGTTGCGTCAGCTAATCGCGGGAACGCCGCAGGACCCGCTGGTTGAGTTGCTGGCGGATCTGGTGGAACGGGGCGAGTTGACGATCTCTGGTGCGCGGGCATTGCGCGATCTCGCACGTGCCGAGCGGGAGCGAACTAGGGAGAACTAGGCGTGGAGACTTGGTGGCCGGTGGAACAAACAGGCCCATGGTTCGGGCTCGCGGGGAGATGTCGCCATCGATGATGGACTTATTACTTCTGTTTGAGAAGTCACCGACAAGGCCGAACCTCTCCTATCTGTTCATCAGTCACGATCTGAAAGTCGTGCGCGCTTGACTCACGAACTGATCGTGATGAAAGACCGGGTGATAGTAGAACAGGAGGGGGCTGCTGACATTTTCGATGCACCGCAGCTAGACTATACGCGCGCCTTGCTTGCGGCAGCTTTTGATCTGGAAGTGATTGCCGATGCGTCCTGATCTTCTCCTATGCGTGAACCTGTTGATCGCTGCGCTGACAGCGCATGCAGATGATCCGCCAAAACATCAACCCGGCGCAGCGACCCACGCGTTCATTGACCGACCTGCTGACGAGTTGCAGTGGCAGCACGGCATGTCGTTTTTCGGTGACTTCAAGTACCCCGCAGGATTTACCCACTTCGACTACGTTAATCCTGACGCCCCCAAGGGCGGCAAACTGGTCCGCGGCTACACCGTCAGCTGGAACAGCTTTACGCCACACATCATCAAGGGCCTGAGTGCCCCAGTCAACATTCTTGGTGAAATGAGCCTTTACGACTCGCTGATGTGGCAATCCGGGGACGAGGTCGGGGTTTACTATGGCAACCTTGCAGAGAGCATTGCCATATCTGACGATTCAACTGAGGTGCGCATTCGGCTGCGGCCGGAAGCACGCTGGCATGATGGCGTTCCGGTGACTGGACGGGATATCAAGTTTTCGTTTGAGCATCTTAAGGCCAACGGTGGCGCCGGTGTTCGCGCGGCCTTTCACGTGCTGGAAGCAGTGATCATCCTCGGGGAAAGGGAAATACTCGTTCGTTTTCGCCATCCGGTCAACCTCAACAGTATGGCGACGCTGCTGGGCAAGCCCGCCATGTTGCCGGAGCACTACTGGCGGGAGCGCGATATCACTGAGACTACGTTGGAGCCACCGCTGGGCAGCGGGCCTTACCGTATCCGTGACTTCAAGGCTGGCAAATACGTTGAACTCGTTCGGGTCCCGGATTACTGGGGCCAAGACCTGGGTATTCACCGCGGCCGCCATAACCTGGACGTCCTGCGCTTTGAGACCTATCGCGACGACACGGTACAACGCGAGGCTCTGAAAAAGGGGTTGCTTGATATCTTCACTGAAAGCAATACCGCGCAGTGGGTAAGCGGCTACGATCAGGACAAAATAGAGCGCGGTGTGCTACGCCAATACAAACAACACTGGCTACAATACGTCGGCGCAATCCGCGCGTTGGGGTTCAACCAGGAAAAGGAGCGCTTCACCGATGTTCGGGTTCGTGAAGCATTGACCCTAGCCTTTGATCTCAAGTGGATGAACGATGTACTGTTTTACGGCGTATATGAAATGCCGGAAAGCTACTTCCATGGCACGTATCTGGCGGCTGCGGGCTTGCCTTCCGCGGCTGAAATTGCGTTGCTGGAACCGTATCGGCAACAACTGCCTGAGCGGGTATTTACCACGACGCCTTTTGCTGCCAGTAATCACGCTGCACTTAAAGGACGTGACGCCCTCATCGAGGCCCGACGGTTACTGGTGCGGTCCGGTTGGAACATCAGCGATGGTGCCTTGCGCAATGCCGCCGGCGCACCGTTCAAGGTCAAGTTCCTAGTATCTGATGCAGAGGCGCAAGCTATGTTGTTGCCCTATCAGAAGCGGTTGCGCCGACTGGGTATCAGCAGCGAGATTCGCTTGCTGGGAAGTAGCTCAATATATCAACCTGTTACGCAAGGGTGACTATGACGCCGTATTCGGCAGTCTTGCCTTTTCCCTTCCGCCGGCAGCAGAAGTGCGCGCCTATCTGCACTCAAGCAGTCAAGGCATCTATAACTTTGCGCGTCTCGAGTCGCCAGTTGTGGATGCCCTTTCAGACCGCGTGATGAACGCAGGTAGTCGCGAGTCGCTGACCGCAGCAACCCGAGCGCTGGACCGTGTTCTGTTCTGGCAGTTCTATTTTGTGCCGGCGCGGGTGGTCGAACCGGCACGGAGGATGATGTGGAACAAATTCGGACAGCCGTCCACGGTGGCGCCCTATGTATCCGGATTCCCGGCCACTTGGTGGTGGGATGAAGAGAAAGCGCAGCGGGTTGAGCAGGTTCTGCGGCGCTCGACCAGCAGTCTGTCGGATTTAAATGATCGTAGCGAGCAAGGTGGGAAGTCCTCGTCTAACCGCAGCGACACTACAGGTCTTGATTTCTATGCTGGCGAAGATAGTCTCGAAACCCGATAGCTGGTCATCGTTTTATAGAACGCCGCTAAAGCGTAATATCCCGCTGCCAGTACTCATCGCCTTTCCCTGGTGATTTCATCTCGGAGCAGTAGCGGAATTACCTCTGCGATTGACTTCGTGCATCGAGTCTGGGAGAGTCGACGGCATCTTCAGCCCCAGAGACTCCCAGGAGACCCCGATGACGTCCAATACGGGATCCGCCCTGGATCGCCGTTCCTTCCTCCAGTATCTCGCCATGCTCGGAGTCGGCAGCCGGGCGCTGCTCAGCCCCGGGGCTCTGCACGCGGCTTCTGGAGACTTGTTGAGTTCCGTTCCCGAGATCAAGGGCGCGTGGGATTCAAAATTCGACTTGGTGATCGAAACGTTCACCAAGAACTTCACCGACCACGGTTACCGCGGTGACGTCGGGGCATCCTTCGCGGCGTTCATCGAGGGAGAGCCGGTGATCGACGTGTGGGCTGGACACAAGGATCTCGGTCATTCGGTGCCGTGGGAGCGGGACACGATCGTCAACGTCTACTCGAGCACCAAGACCATGACCTTCCTGGTCATCCTGGTGCTTTACTATCGGGGCGAACTCATGGTCGACGCCCCGGTCGCCAAGTACTGGCCCGAGTTCGCTGCCAACGGAAAAGAAGGCATCACCGTCGCCCACGTCATGAGCCACACGGCGGGCCTACCTGGATTCGATCATCCCGTTGCCCCCGGGGTGCTCCTCGATTGGAACGCCGTAACCACCCTGCTCGCTGCTCAGAAACCATGGTGGGAAGACAGAACCCAGAGTGGCTATCACCCGTTGACGCAAGGTTACCTTCTAGGAGAAGTGGTTCGGAGAGTCACGGGCAAGTCGATCGGCACCTTCTTCCGTGAGGAGGTGGCCGGTCCGGTCGGAGCCGATTTCCACATCGGCACACCGCCTGAAGCCCAGGCTCGGACCTCCGACCTCTATTCCGACAAAGATCTCTATTCCGACAAAGACGTCATCGTTTCGGCGACACCAACGGCCGATGCGCCGCAACTACCACACGAGATTTTCCAAAAGAGGGTGTTCGACAGTCATCGCTGGCCGAAGGATTTCGTCAACACGGTCGGGTGGCGAGAAGCGGAGATTCCGGCCGCTAACGGGCACGGTAACGCCCGCTCCATAGCGAAGATCCAATCGGTAGTCGCCTGCGGCGGTGAAGCCCATGGAGTGCGGCTCCTCGATGATAAGACAGTGAAGGAGGCCTTCAGCGAAAGGGTCGCTGGCGTGGATCTATTGTACGGGAGGAACATGCGATTCGGTTTGGGGTACGGTCTCCCCAGCGAAGCGGCGCCGCTATCGCCTAGCGAGAGCGTCGGTATGTGGGGTGGCGCGGGAGGTTCGCTGGTCATCGTCGACCGCAGCCAGAAGCTGGCGTTCAGGCGCGTGATGAACCAGATGCGGCCTGAACCCGACATGATTCCCTTTCACATGGCCGCTGCCATGTACACAAGCCTCGGGCTCTCCCAGGCTAAGTTGTAGTGCTGGCGCGCGTAGCTGATGCCTGTTACCACGGCCGTGCAGACCCTGGAAAATGGCTCGCTTAACGACTCGAAATACATCGCCGGTTAGGCCTTCACCATCGCCTCACTTGAAGTCACCCGGCGTCGGAATTACGACGTTGTGAATTCCGGCCTCCTCGTAGGCCTCATGCAATACGCGGTTGGCGCTGGAAAAGTCCGGACCGTTGCTGTTCTGAAAGCCCCAGGGATGGCCTAACCCGAGCAGTACTGCCAGACGCTTTGGGTTGTCCGCCAGAATCTCTGGCGTCACGGTATGGCGATAGTCCTCTTGGACCTGCAGATAACTGCGGTTGAAATAGTAGGTCACCACCAGGCGCAGACCATCGTTCTTGCGTGGAAAGGCGCCATGCCACAGGTTGCCGTGCCAAACCAGCAGAGAACCCGCCGGGGCTTCGACCGGGATGGCGTCGGCTACGCCTTCACCGGGCTTCGGATGACGTGAGTGCTGATGGCTGCCCGGAACAAAGGCGATGGCGCCATTGTCTTCGGTGTAGTCAGTCAACACCCAGGCACTGTTAGCGGTATGCGTCTCGTGTCCGATAGCGATCGGATGCTTGACAGTGGTGTCTGCATGCAGACCCAGCGTCTCGCCATAGCCGGTCTCGTCGCGCCATTTGACGAACGCAGTCACGCTCGACAAGACACAGTCCATTCCCAGCATGTATGTTTGCAGGGCCAACAGGTACGGGTTGGTCGCTGCTTGCTGAAAGATCTTGTCTTCAAGTAACAGGTAGTAAAGGATGTACTGGTGATTGAAGTGGGGCTGGGTATTGACCTGCCCGTGTTCACCACTTTCAACATCATGCTTGACGCCCGTACGGTGCTCGGCAACCTCGAGCAGACGTCCACGCATGCGGTCGGTAAATTCGACCGGAGCAGCCTTGCCCGGCGGCAGGATGGTAAAGCCGAAGGCATCGAGTTCGGCGACATTCTGTTCCAACCCGAGCTCGCGGATTCTCTTGTAGACCGGACCCACGACCGGTGTCGCGCGCCAATCACCTATTTCCATGAAGTTCTCCTGACTTCAGTATGAGTCGACCTTAATGATCTGCGCCTGGATAAGCCGGTGGCGTTTGTTGGGGCCGCTCACGGCCGCTCCCGATCTCTAGCGTTGCAGTGTGACTTCAAGACCGATCACCCTTGGCTGCTGAAAGCCCAGGCAAATCGGAAAGCCAGGGCTGCCGCAGTCAAAGGTAATTTCGTCCTGGTTGGTCACGTTGGTTGCAAACAGTGACGCGCTCCAGTTCTCGTCGGAACCACTCAGCAGGATGCGCATGTCCGTTTGGCGACGTGAGGGTACTACACTTGGCGCGATGGCAAGCGAACTCAGCGTACCGGCGAGCGTGGTGTGGTTCACCATAAAGTTAAGCGCCATATCGCCAGCGAACAGCCAGGTGTAATCAAGCGTGATATGGGCGCTCCACTCGGGGGCGTTTGGCAGTTTGGTCCCGGACGGAATAGCGCCCACCGCCTCATCCAGTTCGGCGCGATTGATATCACCACCGAGCGTCATTCGCAGGTTTTCCATCAGGTTACCCACCAGGTCGACTTCGATGCCGACTGAGTGCGCAGCACCGGCATTGTCGTTGTAGGTACGACTGATGGCAGGCAAGCCGTTCTGCGAGAATCGAAGGATCGTGTCTTTCCAATCGAAGTAGTAGACCGCCGCGGTCAGGTTCCAACGATCGTCAAACAACCGAGTCTTGATGCCGACTTCATAGTTGACCACCTCGTCACCTTGATAGGACACCAGTGAGGCCGCAAGATCTGCTGCCTGATTTCCCGTCAAGTTGTTGGGATTTGGCGCAAACGGCGTGCCCGGTATGACAGTGTCACCCGCCTGTCTAAAAATGTGCTCGTTGGATTCCTGGCCGACGTTGAGGTTACCCGGCCTGAACCCGGTCGTGATGTTGAAGTAGGTGAGCGTTCCATCGACGGGATACCAGGCGACGCCCAACTTGGGAGAGAAGACCTTATCGGTGGTTGCTGCCGTACTGCCTTGGAGCGATTGCTCAAGATCCGTATAGCGCCCACCCAGTGTCACCGAAAACGTATGAGAGAAGGCGAAAGTGGCTTCACCAAATACGCTGATCTGGTTCACCTTATCAAAATGTGAATTTGCGGGATTGGCGAAGGCCTCTGTATAAAGAGCGGTGATGGCTGGTTGACCGATGAAAGATGGGATCAAGCTAAGCGGCTGGATACTGACTCGATCGTCGTTACTGTACTTCCAAAACAATCCCGCCGTCCAGGCTAGGGCGCTCTCGGTGGTAGAGACGAGCCGCGCTTCGACCGTGTTGCGATCAGAAGACATCATATCATTCAGGTTAAACCCGGCCAGGTTCTTGATGGGCAGAGAGAATGTGGGGGAAAGGATCCAACCCTCGGCCAACAGTGTCGGAATTTCGGTGGGATTGGCGGGCGCCCTGATCAATGTCCTTAACTGGACAAAGGAGTCTATGGAACGCAGCGATAGTTGTGGTCGACTCGAGCTCGCTAGCGCGTTTCCGATCCAGGTTTGAGAACGCGAGTTCCAGGTTGGCAAAGTCGAACGCGTAGTCCACCCCCAGGCTAAAGATATTCACTTTGTCCTTGGAGAAGGGTCGCCGCCCAGGCAATCGTACGTTTAGTCCTTCAGTGAAACGCGATTGCGCCGCCATGCTCCCTTCGGTTTCCAGTTCGGTTTTGTAATAGTTGGCTTCCACGGACAAGCCACGGTTGACTGCCCACAGCGCGGCGAGTCGACCGCCGGAACTTGCCTCCGAATTGGCGTCTTTCTCGCCCGTGTCGGTCTTGTCGATCCAGCCCTGGCGTTTGGTGGAGAACCCCATCAAACGAATCGCAAAGTCCTCGGTCACTGGCAAGTTGACGACACCATCAAGGCGATGGCCAAGATCGTCCGATGAACTCATGCTGCTCGTGTTACCCTTGATCTTCCAGGTGGTTTCCCCCAACTGGGGCTTCTTCTGGATGAACCGAATGGTCCCGCCCACCGAACCTTCGCCATACAGTGTGCCCTGCGGACCCTTGAGTACTTCTACACGCTCCATATCGAACATGTTGCCGCCAAACTGCTGGACAGGACTTTGCGCTGACGTCATGGGCACGTCGTCCAGATAGACAGAGACCGCCGCGGACGTTTGCGCAGAAGGCTCATGGCCCGTTGGCGATGAAACCCCGCGAATCGTGTACCGGTTGCCGCCAGCAAGCTCTCGCTCGGACATGTTGAGACCGGTGATGTTTTGAAACAGCCCCCGCATATCCGTTGCACCCAGCGCCTCGATCGTGTCTGAACTGAGTGTACCGATCGACTGTGGCGTGTCCATCAGATCAGTTTCGCGGTAGGTGGCGGTAACGATGACCTCTTCGATTTCCATCTCATTCGTATCGCCGGACGCCGCGATGGCACCTGCGCCGGAAGTGGCGAATATGGCCGTAGCGATGGCCGTGCCCAGGCGTTTGAGCAGTGGTGCTTCTTTTGTTTCTGACATATGCGTGTTCTCCTCACTAGATGCAACATTGCGTTGATCCGGAACGGGATCGATGCGAACGCCAATCACGCCGCGTTCGATGGTGCCGACAAGCCCTGTTCCGGCCAACAGCCGGTGCAATCCATCTGCGACGGTGAATTCGCCAATCAGCGCATTCGCCTCGATGGATGTCACCAACTCAAAGGAGACCAGGAGGGGCGTCGACGTCTGCTGTGCGAAGCGCATCAGCGCATCTTTCGCGGTCATCTTCGGTATGTCGAAGACCACCGTCGGTTTCCCGTCACCGCCTTTTGACGGTGCCGCATTGACTGTGCCCACACCCACTGCGGTTGTGGCCCAGAGCCCCATCCACAGGCAGGCGCTGACACAACGGCTCCTCATCTCCAAACCCACGGACGGTAATAACCTGACAGCGGTGCACTGATTATCATCCGCCCGTTGTAGACAAAGGCAATCAAGCACAGTGTTTCCACTACTAGGGCTAACAACAATATTCGAAATCCCCGGCAACCCGCCGTCTGACCCCCAGATCAAGGCTGTCAGCCCGGCGGCGATTTACGATAGAGGTAGATGCTACCGTCCGCCTCTGTTCTGGCCGCAATATCGACGTAGTCCTCCAGGGCCCGGATGAACTGCGGCGTGTCGCCGACCGGGAACCAGCCCAGGACCTTGAGTTCGCGTATGTCATTGCTCAGCATGATTCGCCTATCGCTGTATCGTGCGAATTCTTGGACGACGGATTCCAGCGGTTCGCCGCTAAAGATCAGCCCGCCCGTCTGCCAGGAGAGGCGCTTGTCGATTTCGGCCTTCTCAATGGCTTCGACCAGGATTCTGTCGGCATCGAACACCGCATTGCGTCCCGCCTGCACGATCGCATCGGTCTTTGGCACAGGGATTACGTGCGGATCGGTTTGCGCTTCCAGAACCGCCAGCCTGACCTGCCCCTCTGTCACGGTAACCTCCGTCGCTTCGCCGACAAAGACTCTAAAGGCGGTTCCGATCGCTTCGATCATGTGATTACCGGTGTACACTCGGAACGGTCGAGAACGATCCTTCGCGACCACGAAATGGGCTTCGCCCTTTTGCAGTTTGATTGCGCGCTCGGTGCGCGAGTAGTCCGTGGTAATGCCGCTGTTGGTGTTGAGCTGCACCGTCGAGCCGTCCGCAAGCGTGACCTGTTTGCTCTGACCGATCTCGGTGTGCACTGCGAGCCGCTCAGTCTGTGGCTGCAAACGCAGGTCAACGAGAAAACCAAACGCCAACACGATCAGACACGCTGCGGCGAGACCGCCCCAGGCGCGACCGGGATGGATCTTCGCCCAGGCGGTAACCACGCCTCCCAAAGTAAAGGGCTCGGTGTCACCGGTACGTTCGGTCACAGCGCCCGCATGTAGCCAGACCCGGGCGTGTGCCTTAAATTCTCGGCGGTGGTGATCGCTGGCATGCAGCCAATGTTCAAAAGCATAGGCGTCATCGCCCGACAATGGGCCAGCATTGAGCTTGACCACCCATGCGGTCGCCTCGTCTTTGATCTGCGCTTGTTTCGCGTCCGTGTCGTTCATTGTCCTCTTCCGCCATCATGGCGTTGTCTGTAGTCGTCAAGGTGTGAGACTTTCCTACCGGTTGTCTCACTCGTTGTATCAAAACCCTTACTGACCAGGTAATCAGTACACCGGCGCAGTGCCTTCGCGAGATGCTTTTCGACGGTGCTGGTTGATATATCCAGCCTACTTGCGATTTCCTTGTAGGTCAGACCATCGTATCGTTGCATCATAAACACTCGCCGGCATTGCGGCGGCAGTGTAGCTACCGCTTCACCGAAGGCGCCGAGTTTGTCACGGCTGTATTGCTGATCACCCAGGTCACCCGACGTCTCCTGCCATTTACCGGTAATCGAGTCGTCGACAATGCCCACATTCTCAATGAAAACAATCCGCTGGCGCTTTTTCTTGTTGAGCGCGATGTTTCGCGCCACACGGAACAGGTACGCCTTCGGCGATTCGATCGCTACACCCTTTTCAATCTCGGAGGTGAACGCGTCCGCAAAGGCCTGTTGCAGGGTATCCTCAATGTCCTCGCGCTGTACGAAGAACGTCGCGATATAACGGGTAAGGGCCGCTTTGTTGGCAACGAACGCGTCGGTCAGTGTTGTGCGATTGCGATCTGTCAAACCCCTGAGCCCTGGGCCTGCATGAGTGAAAACGTATACCTATCCGAAAGGGTAGGCAATTGGCGGAGGCAAAACCCCCACTCTCAGGTGAGAGAAGTGCAAGCGAATTGTTAAACAACGTCATCTGATCGCTAGGGCGAAGACATCTCTACCAGCACATCAAGAACCTGTTCATGGCAGGCGTCGCCTCGATGATCGCCGGCGGATTTGCGATAGCCGACGACCAGCCGTACGAGAATCTACTACCTGTTGCTCCTGCTCGGAAGTGTCCTCTACCTAATCACCGCAGGCATGTTGCGGACGATGGATACCATGTTTCGGGCAGTGACCGCAGTGTCGGAAGGGGGATCAACCAATGCGGGGAGGCGGCGTTGGGGATTCGGCGGCGGAGCAAACGCTGGTTTTCAACTTAATACGGCTTTTGTGAGAGCGTGGCGTGAGCAAAGACGCTCGCGTGCCTTTCGTGCATGGACGGTGGGCTTGCTGTGGGGCGACCTAGGGTTGGGTGTCGTCCTCGTTTGCTGGGGGGCTTGGCAACCAGCGTATTTGTTCCCTCCCGGCGCGTCGCCGTAGTGGTCGAAATCGCCGAAGCGCCTTGGCTCAAGTCCAAATGGAAGCGACCTCACGCAGCTCGAAGTCCTCGATGATCTGCTCGCCCTCGTAGGACTGGAGAACTAGGGGATGTACGTACCCGCTCGGTAAGAAACAGCACGAGGCGGAAATCCTTCCTTGGTTGATGAATAACTCAACCGACGTCTTGTCGACTAATAGGCGAACGGACAGTTGCGCCTCGTCTGGCAGGGAGACCTGCGGTTTGTCGGGCAGGAGCCTGTGAGATGCGCCGTTGCGGAACCGGAGCGCTCGCGAGGACCAGTCGAACTCCATGGACTGGCCACGGATCGCAACGTAGAGGGTCTTCGCGTCCTGTTTGCGGACGCTGAAGGAGACATCGAGCAACTTCGCCTGCGTGTCCGCGATCAAGGGGCTGCCGGGCGCGATGACCTGCCGACCAGTTTTGACGGCTCGCCGGTGCAGTAAATCCAGTTCCCGAACCGGCCAGCGAACCAGCGTGACGTCTTCGCCCGCACCTGCCAGCGTGAGTTCCACGGGAATCGACAACTGCTGGTTGAAGGGCATCTCTGGGTACACCCCGCCGAGCATCCACGAGATCTGGATACGCCGACCGTCTGGCGCATCGCTCCAGGTCTGTGCGGCGTAGCCGTTGGTGCCCTGTTCCGAGGTCAGCAAAGCGGTTTCGGGAGTGAACCGGCTGCCGTCGAAACTCCCGACCCGGTAGGTGCCTTTCGCCCCCCAGAATACCCAGCGCTCGGTGCCGGATTCATCCGTGAGCGGGAAAAAGTCGGGGCACTCGGTGCAGCCTTCGAGACTCAGATCCTGGAACCTCGTCCACGACTTCGCGTCGGCTGAGTGCAGCAGGCAGTAGCGGTATTCCGCCAGGTAGAGCGCCATGATCCAGCGGCGCGTGGGTGCGTGCCAGACGACCTTGGGATCGCGGTTGTCCGCCTCGTACCACTCGACGATGGGGTTGCCGTCGTACTTGGTCCATTGCTTGCCGTTGTCGACGCTGTAGGCCAGACATTGGGTAAAGGGCCGTTTCGGATCCGCGTAGCTGCCCGCTGCGGTATAGAAGGCGAGCAAGGCGCCCTTGCCGAACCCTGCCGTGTTGTCGTGATCGATGACGGCGGATCCGCTGAACATATCGCCGTGCTCGTCGGGGTACAGGGCGTGTTCGAGCTGCCGCCAGTGCACGAGATCGTCGCTCACGGCATGCCCCCAGTGCGTGTTGCCCCAGGTCGTTGCTTTCGGGTTGTGCTGGAAGAACAGGTGCCAGACACCGTCTTGGTAGACCAGCCCGTTGGGGTCGTTTGTCCAGTTCTCCCGGGGCGAGAAGTGGAACTGCGGTCGGTGCAGTTCTTGGTAGAGCCGCATGTTCTGAACCCTGGTCGTGGACAGCCCATTATGGTAGATCGCGGACGCGTCCGTGCGAACCGGCTTGCCCCGTCCCCGTTGCCGCCTCGACCGTTTCACCGAATATCCGGCCCATGCCCCCGGCGATTGCGTGTTCCGCCCCCGTTAACGTATGGTCATCCGCCGATCAGGGGCTGGTGGCGGATCATCGGCCGAACCACGGAGGACCAACATGATTCTGGCCAACACGTTCCGGGAGAAGCTCGACCGGGGCGAACCCACCGTCGGCACCCACTTCCTGTTCGCGGACACGGATGTGCCCGAGATCATCGGCGACACCGGCATGTTCGACTATGCCGAGTACGTCGCCGAGTACTCCGCGTTCGACATGCGTCTGCTCTACGAACTGGCGCGGTCGGCCCAGTGCGGCAACAACCTGCCGCTGATGATCAAGTTGGACCAGGAGGCACAGAGCTTCTGGTCCCAGGTGGCGCTCGGCGCGGGTTTCAAGTCCGTGCTGTTCACCGATGTGCGGACTCCGGAGGACGTGGACGACTGCCACCGGGCCATCGCTCCGGACACGCCCAACACCGGCGGCCTGATGGGCGTCAAGCTCCGCCGTCCGGCGCTCGGTAGCTACAGCATGGACGGCTACTTGGAGGATCTCGAGTCCATCGTCTTCGCCATCATGATCGAGAAGAACATCACCGTCGAAGGCATCGACGAAGTGCTTGAACGCGCCAAGGAACGCGGCGTGGCGCTGACCCAGTGGGGGCCGGCGGACTTCAGCTTCTCGCGCGGCCAGATGCGGCTCATGGGTTCGCCGGAGATTCGCCAGTTCGAGGAACGGGTCATTGCCAAGTCGCTGGAATACGGCATCCGGCCCCGCATCGAGATCGGTGCCGTCGAGCAGGCCAAGCGCTACATCGACCTCGGCGTGCGCGACTTCTGCATCGGCTGGGATCGTATGATCGTCCGCGCCGCTTGGATGAACCTCGGCGAGGGGATGAAGAAGGCGCTGGAGGGGTTGTAGCCCCCCGTCCCCACACGCAGGCTAGCGCTTGCGTCGAGCCAGTTCGGCTTCCAGCTGTTTCCGCTTGGCGGCTTCCTCTGCCGCTCTCGCGTTGGCCGCCTCGGCTTCGGACCTCGCGACGTCGGCGTCGGACCTTGCCGCGTCGGCGTCGGACCTTGCCGCGTCGGCGTCGGACCTTGCGGCGATGGCTTCGGACCTTGCGGCAATGGTCTCGAGCCTTGCGACCTCGGCTCGAAGCTGCGCTTGCCTAGGCGTCAACAGATTCCTGCCGGTCGCCGGGTCGTAGAAACGCAGCACGGATCCCTCGAGCCACAGCTCGAGGCCCAGCGTACTACTGGGAATCCCGCGCTCACGGTTGGAAAGCGTGACCGGTCGCATTGCCCGGTACGCGCCGCGTACCAGTTCGAATGCCCTGAGCGGCGGCTTAACGTACTCCCGGCGGGGATCGTAGAGGAAATACTCGGTGACGCCCCAGCGTGCGTACCGAACCATCTTGCGTTCGTCCTCCTTGCGGGTGGACTTCGACGTCATCTCCAGCACGAAGGAAGGAGCCCGCTCCTCCCAGATCTTGTAGATGTCGCGCTCCCGATCCTCCACGCCGAACGCCACGAAGATGTCCGGAGAAAGGAACCGTCTTGGATTGCCGCGCTCATCGTAGACCATCATATTGACGCCCACGTAGGCGCCCGGGCGGGTCTCGTAGTGCGTGAACAAGGCGTGCGCCGCATCCGCCAGACGCTTGTAGTGCAGAGGAGTCTCCGCCACAGGTCTGCCGTCCCTGGTCGGGTACTCAATGCCGTCGTCGATGGCGAGGGCTTCGGTCATGGACTCGTATCCTCCGGCTTGGGCCGGTTCGCCCGCGAGCGAGGTCCGGGCCGCCGGCGACCATCTCGCAGGTGCGGTGAACGTAGCACAGCCTCCCCAAAGCGCTCAATCGGGCTCCCGGCCCCGCCGCAGCTTTCATCGGCACATTCCGTCTCGTCGATGGACGGGATTGTCCGCCATGGACCTTGCGGAAACTGACAGCCAACGCCCATTGGCGCTGTGCGAATTGGCTGAAAAACGCTTGAGATGAACGCCCAGCTCGGAGTGGTCGCTATCTGCAACTCACGATGATGCGCGGTCAAAGACGATAGTTCAGCCTAAGCGCGACGTGTGTCCGGTTCGTATCCTCCGTGCCCACTTGCCAGCGCACCGGCTCGCTGCCGTCGCGCCGCAGTTCGGACGGGTGACCGCGTAGGGTGATGTAGGAGGCCCCCGTCGCCGAACTCCGAGGACCAAAGGTGCCGCGCCCGAATCTCCAGCGACACCCGTTCGGTGAGCGAATAGCCGACGCCGACGGTCAGGTGCACCGCGCTCAGGCGGTCGCGCAAGCGCTGGCGGGCACGCGTGTCGCCGCCGACCAGATTGCGCCGAATTTCATCCTCGTTGGCCAGGCCGGCACCCGCGTATATGACGTCGTCGAGGTTGTCCGTTCGTTCCCAGAGCACCTCGTAGTCCATGCTGGCCAAGCCGATGCCGGCACCGATGCCGACAAACGGCGTGAAACGGGTCCGGTTGGGGAAATCAACGTACGCCGCAACGAAAAGGCCGAGAACTTCGGCGTTGCCGATTCGCTCGTAGGCGTCGGCAAGTTCGGGTGCCGCGACGCTGTCGTAGGGGACGCCGGAAGGTGCAATGATCGGAGACGAAGTGTCTAGGCCCACGCTGCCGTAGTCGGCCTCCAGTTCGACACGAAACCGTTTCCCGAACCGATAGCCGACGGCAACCCCAGCCAGCGCGCCCCACCTGCTGGCGAACCGGCTTGACCACGCGTCCGCCGCGCCGACAGACCGGTCAGGCGCGGTGCAGGCCGGGAGTTCGGCATAGCGCGGGTTGATGTACTCATCGCACCGGCTCGCGCGGTCGTCATCTCCGGAGACGAGGTGCATCGACGGCGACCGGTCGCCACCTACGGCGGCACCGAGGTACAAGCCGGCGTTCGTCTCGACCGTGAGCAGCACTGCGAGGCTCGCCAGCGCGACTACAAGATGACGTCCGCAGCCTTCGCCAGCGCGGTGCCGGCGACAAGCCGTATCGCCAGTGATCCTGACCCCCTACCGGATCGACACAAGCCGTACCATAACGCAAACGTGGCGAGGGCACGACACCGCATTGCTCTCGATGGAGTTCAAATGTTCGCCTTTCCCGCGCTAGCAGTTTGCTTCGCCGAGTTTCGCTCTTCTGCCCGTCGGGTTCGGACGTTCCTCTGCATCGCCGTAGCGACCGCCGGGATTCTCGGAACCCTCGTTCTCACGACAGAGGCAACGAGCCAGATGGCCCCCTTGGCGGGTGCCTATGCGCCGCGGTTCGTGCTCTCGGCCATGGGCAACTACTGGCTGTGGCTGTTCCTGCTGGCCGTCGTGTTCCTGGCCTTCGATGCGCGGCAACAGGATGAACGCGCCCGTATCGCCGAGGCCCTCGATGTACGGCCGATCTCGAACCTAGCCCTGCTCGGGGGTCGCCTTGCTGGAACGGTGCTCGTGGCATGGCTGGCCTTCGTGGGCATCGCCGTCTTGATTCAGGCGGGTGGCAACATCAGCGGCATGGTGTTCGAGGCGTCCGGCAGCGAGACCGCTTCGGTGTGGTCGTCGCTGGCCGTCGCCGTGGAACCGGTGTCCCTCGTCACTTTGTTGACGATCGACGCATTGCCCGCGCTGACGTTCACAGCGGCGCTGGTGATGTTCCTGACCAGCGTACTCCGTGTCCGCGTGCCGACGATCCTCATCGCTTTAATGCTGATCGGAGTCCACGTCTACGCGGTTGCCAGCGTGCCCATGTTCCTGTTGCCGACCGTGTCGGTGGTCACGAGCTACGCCGATTTCGCCTCCGACATCGTGCCGAGCGTGCCCGACACAAGCGTCGTTCTCCAACGTGTGGCGCTCCTGCTGTTCGGAGCAGCGTTCTTGATCGGTGCGGCGGCGTTCTATCCCCGCGACGATGGCCGTTCTCGGCTGCGGCAAGGCATGGCGGCGGCGGTGCTAGGTGCCCTCGGCGCTGCCGCAGTCGCCGGTGCCGCCGCTCACGCCGCCAACGACCTCGCTGTCCGCGAACAATGGCTCGCCGCACAGGAGGCGGCAGAAGACCTGCAGTACCCCGATCTTCGCCAGGTACGGGGCGAAGTGCGCATCGAGCCCGGCAGCGAACTGACCCTAGACCTCGAAATGCAGGTAGCCGCACCGACTGGAGAGACTCTGGGGCGTCTGCACTTCACCCTGAATCCCGCCCTCGACGTCAGCGCGGTCCAGGTTGCGGGTACGTCGGTAGATGCCACGAACGCCAACGGCATTCTAGGCATCGATCTGCCTGCGGCGCTTGAGCCAGACACCGAACTGACGGTGTCTTTGCAGGCTCGGGGCGTCCCGGATGGGCGCTTTTCGTATCTCGACAGTGCGGTGGACTGGCGGCTCTTGCGTGCATCCAACCGGCTCCTGCTGCTCGGAACCGATGCGTTGCTGTTCGACCGGCACTACGTAGCGCTGCCTCCCGGTGCCATGTGGCTGCCAACTACCGGACCGAACCTTGCGGATCGCCCGCCGGACGAATTCACCGTGGATCTTTCCATCCACGTACCCGAGGCTTGGGTCGTTGCCGGACCGGGCCGCCGGGAGAGGGTCGCGGCGGGTCACTTCCGCTTTAGCCCCAACGCCCCTGTCCCAGAGGTGGGAATCTTCGCGTCCCGTTTCGAGCGCCGCACCGTCGAAACCGAGCACGTCACGCTCGAAATGCTAGCCGTGCCGCAACACGCCGGCCAACTCGATGGTTTCGCTGAGGTGATGGCGGGCGACTACGGCCTAGTCGCCCAGATCGGTGGCATGTTGAGATCTGCCTCCGAGCGTGGACTCCCGTACCCCTACGAAGTCTTCACTATGGTGGAGGTCCCCTCGCGGCTGCGCGGCTACGGCGGCGGACGGCAGATGGACACAGCCATGTTTCCGCCCGGATTGGCGTTGCTACCCGAATACGGGTTTCCGACTCGTTTTGAGCGCGTCTACCGGGATCGGCGCTACAGCTTCGGCGGTGGTCCGGCACTGCCGACCGAAGCGGCGGATCGCAAGCGCGGCATGCTTAGGCGGCTGTTCGCACTCGAAGGTGCGGCCGAAGCGCCACACCACGCGGTCAGGAACGTCTTCCCCGCCGAGGCCCGCGGCCCCGGTGCCCTAGCGGTCGATGCCCTGTGTCTCATCCTTGCCGTGCGGACGATATGGCGGTTGTACGGCGCCGAGTCGAGGACCCTGTTCGCCGCGCATCGATTTGCGCGACCGGCCACCGATGACAATCCGCTTCGGCAGTTCGTCTGGGGTGGCGGACCGGAACGAATGCCGGTCGTTTCGAACGAACCCCACGTTTGGGAGACCGCGGAGCGCGTGGCGCTAACCGGCATCGCCGACTTGGAAGATGGCGGGCTCGCCATGGATGTATTGGCGTTGCGAGTGGGCCAGACGGCGAAAATCATTGTCGACCGGTACGGCTCGGAGCGGGTCGCGGATCTTCTCGTTGCACTTCGCCGACAGAACGCAGGCGCAGGTATCGTGGCGCAGGACCTATCGCGTGCAGGCGCGGAGGCTGGCATGGATCTGGACGGTTTGCTGGGCGATTGGCTCAACGCGACCGACATGCCGGCATTTAGCACATCGCCAGTCGAAGTCTTCAGGATTGGCGACGACGATGACGGAACGCCGCGCTACCAGGTCCTCGTCAAGGTGCGTAACGATCGACCCGTACCGGGCCTTGTGCGTTTTACCGCCGCGAGTCGGATTGCAGCTACCGGCGACGAGTTTTGGTCGACCTCGGACTCTTTCCCCGTTCCGGGCGAATCGGCGATCGAGGTCGGTCTGACAACACCAGGTCCTCTGGAGGTGCTCTGGCTACGACCGTATCTGTCGCTGAACCGTGGCGACCAGCGGCTGCCGGTGCCGCAGGTGGACGAGACGGTGCTCATCGACCGGCAGCCTCTCGACGGGGCGCGGTCGAGCGTGTGGCACACGACCAGCCCGGGCATTGTCGTTGACGACCTTGACCACGGCTTTTCCGCGGGCTCAAGGACCGAGGTCATGCGCTTTGGCCAGACGCGGGAGCAAGAGTTCGCCCAGACTGACGCAGGCCTACCGGTGTATCGCCGCGTACTTAGGCCGTGGTGGATGCGTCAAGCCTTGCCGACTGCCTGGGGACGCTATCGGCGAACGGTCGCGCGCATCGCCTCAGGACGGGGAGACAATCGTGCTGTATTCGAGGCTGAACTCCCGGAGGGGGGCCGATGGCTCCTGCAGTACCATGTGCCAAGCCTGCGCGTGACGGGTCTGTTCTCGCAGGCTTGGGGTCCGCAGGACGAGCTGGGCACATACCAACTCGAGGTCGTCGCCGGACAAACCAAGGAGATGGTTGATTTCGATGCCGCCGCAGCCGAGACCGGTTGGAACGAGGTCGACGTTTTCGATCTCCCCGCCGGTACCGTCACGGTCTGGGTTTCGAACAGCACGACGGGAGCAACGGTCATTGCCGACGCGATCCGCTGGGACCGACGGCCCTGAAAATAATTGCGCAATACTTATTGCGCAATTTACGGCCGATATTGGTGACGTCATGCAACGATGTTGTTGCGGGGTCGCTTTGATCGTGCAATGATCGCGCAAAATCGCGCAACCGTCCTGAATCGATGCTCGAGAACGAGTTTAGGGAGATCGAAGCCGTTGTCGGTCGGCATCCGAACGGCGTTGGCGTGCAGGGCATTGCCCTTGCAGTGGATGCCGAGTTGCCACGGCGCACCCTCCAATACCGACTAAGGCGACTGGTCGACATCGGTCGGCTCGTCAAGGAAGGACAAGGGCCGAGCACGTCATATCGGCTACCCCGCAGCCGAGATGTCGGCGTCCCCGTGACTGAGGCATCGCCGACGGCACATATAGGGGTCGAGGCCGTCCCGGACGACCTCCAGCGTCTACGCAATGAGCTACGGCAGCGATACCTGTCGCGGCCCGCCAATCAGCGCGCGCCGGTTGGCTACCGGCGGGAGTTCTTGGACAACTACGTTCCGAACGTCAGCGCCTACGTTTCGGCCGAAGAGCGGACGAGGCTTCGTGGCATGGGACAGTTGGCCCAGACATCGGAACCTGCGGGAACTCATGCCCGACGGATCCTCGACCGGATGCTGATCGATCTCTCTTGGAATTCGAGCCGGCTGGAAGGCAACACCTATTCCTTGCTCGACACGAAACGCCTGATCGAACTGGGCGACCCGGCAAATGGTCAGGACATCCGCGAGACGCAGATGATCCTCAACCACAAGCACGCGATCGAGTTCCTCGTCGAGAGCGTGGACGACGTGCGGTTCGACCGTCGCTCGATCCTCAATCTGCACGCCATATTGGCGGAGAATCTACTGCCGGACCCTGCGGCCCCAGGCCGATTGAGGAGTATGCCGGTCGGCATTGGCGCGTCCGCCTATCGCCCTCCGGGAGTTCCGGCACAGGTTGAAGAGTGCTTCGACCACGTCTTGGCGACGGCGCAGGCGATTGACGACCCGTTCGAGCAAGCGCTGTTCTGCTTGGTGCAGATTCCTTATCTCCAGGCCTTCGACGACGTCAACAAGCGGGTCTCGCGCCTCGCGGCGAACATACCGTTCATCAAGAGCAACTTCTCGCCGCTCTCGTTCAACGACGTGCCAAGGAACTACTACTCGGACGCGGTCCTGTTGGTGTACGAGCAGAACGACATGCTCTTGTTGAAGAACCTATTCCTCTGGGCCTACGAACGCTCTGCGGGCCGGTACGGCGCGATTAGACAATCGGTCGGCGAACCGGACCCGTTCAGGCTTCGACACCGCGAGGCGTTGCGCGAACTCGTTGGCGAAGTGGTCCGCAACCGCTTGGACGTGGAATCGGCAGCCACCCGCGTTGCGGCTTGGGTTGCGGCAAACATCGAAGCCGGCGAGCGCGACCGCTTCCGCGAGATCGCCGAGACGGAACTCCTCGGCCTCCACGAAGGCAACTATGCCCGGTACCGGGTGTCGGCCGGTGAATTCGATGCTTGGCTGAAGGTTTGGGACGGGCGCAGGTAGAGCCGATTGGGTCACAGTACGTTGTACGGCAGGACGATGCTCGCCAAGGCATCAGCTATTCCAGACTATGCGGGAACTCCGAATCAAAGATGTGCCTACCGCCCGTTTCCCACTCGGCCTTGGGCAATTCGTAATACGCCTCGAGTTCGTTCTCGTCCGGATCGCAGAAGTAGACCCCGAGCGACAGCCCGTGGTCGCCGATGCGTACGACCTCGATGTCGTTGTCTTTCAGCCGTTGATGGAGAGCCTTGAGGTCGTCCCAGGATTTCATCTGCCAGGCCATGTGGACGAGCCGTTGGCCCTTCTCCTCGGCGTCGGGCTCATCGTCATCGAGCGGTACGACCAGAAGTTCGTGGGATAACGCGGTGTTCGCGGACATGAAGACCGCGTGTCCGTCGAACTTCGCGGTCACGGTGAGACCCAGGATGCGGGTGTAGAAGTCCTCTGCGCGTTCCAGATCCCGGACTTTGACGACCAGGTGTCCTAGCTGTTTCGGGGCCAATCCCATGTTGATTCTCGTTGGGCCGGTGCGTCTAGCTCGGCATCGCTTCCAGTAGCGGCCTGCCCAATCCGCGTCGGTGGGCGTTGTGGTAGTGCAAGAGCGCCGGCTCGTTGCGTCCGAACAAGATGTGGCTCTGAATGCCGGCGTCTGCGCAGCGCTGAGTGGACTCGGCCATCCGGTAGTCCTCGTTCATGATGACGTGGTTGAAGTCGTCGAAGCGGTTCTCGTACGAACGTTCCGGGTGCGCCGGATCCGCGAAGTACGACTTCATCTCCGGCAGAACGTAGTAGGCGTGCGCCGTCGTACTCTTGGCCGGATCGTCGGCGTCGGGGAAGATCCGCAGCACGTCCACGGCGTAGGGGTCGACGAGGAAGATCGTGTTCGGATAGATGAAGTAGACCGACAACGTCATCAGCCGGAACGGCCATTCGTTGACATCGGGTACCGCCTTCGCGATCTCCGGGAAGCGGTTGAAGGCGAACACCATGCGGTAGTTCGGGCCGAATGTGTCGTGGGTCTGCAGGTTGCCCCGGATGTCCTTGGACAAGCTCTCCCGGTGCAGGACGTCGAAATGGTAGTTCTCGCCGAAGGTGTCGATGGCGAGCTTCCAGTTGATCTTGGCGTGCAGCACCTGGGACGCCGCATAGCTCGGTGCGTCTAGATTCCAGTGGGCCATGTCGTCTTGGAGGCCGCCCAGGCACTTGTCGACGTCGATCTCGCCGCCCGGCGTCGGCTTCACCCACAGCATGTTGTGGCGTTCGACCGCGGGCAACTCGATCAGACCGTACTGGCTCTTGTCGATCTCGCCGAACCGGTCGGCCTTGTTGATGGCGATCAGGTCACCGCTCGACGAGTAGGTCCAGGCGTGGAACGGGCAACTGAACCGCACCCGGTTGCCCCGGCCGTCGGGAACGACCTGGGTGCCGCGGTGCCGGCAGGTATTGGCGAAGGCGCGGAAGCGGCTCTCGCCGTCCCGGGTCATCAGGATCGGCAGGCCGGTTTCGCTGTCCGCCCAGTAGCTGCCGTTTTCCGGTAGGTCGGCGGAAAGTCCCATGAAGAGCGGCGTCTGGCGGAAGAAGATGTTCCGCTCCTCGGCCAGGAGTTCCGGCGACGTGTAGTCAGACAGGGGGCTCCTGACGATGCCTTCGCCCTGAACGGGACCGCCGTTCTCGAACCCGTCCTTGAGGATGCCGATCAGCCGTTGTCGTTCGTCGTTGCGCATAGGATTACTCTAACCGAAAGAAGCGGTCGCAATGGCGGGGTATCTTGCGTTACGCGAGAGCCGGCGCTTGGTGCCACCGACCTGCGGTGTCCTCGACGAACCGGACCTGGCTCTCGTCGTTGCCCCCGGCTAGTGTCAACAAAGCCAGCGACTCGAGAGTCTTCCTGATCGCCGTGCGACTAGAAGGCTGCGCGTGGTTCTTGTAGAGCAACCGCAGGAGCCGTTCCGCAGTACCGTCGATCTGGACTTCACCCTTCTCCCATCGCGCGACAGTCTGCCCGCTCTTGTCGAGGAGATCGCCCAACCCGCGTTGCGACAGATCCAATTCGTGCCTAATGAACCGGACTTCTGCACCGGTCAGTGGTCTCTTCTGCTCAATCAGATGCATGCCGATCGCTCGATGCAGTCCATCGATGTCATGAACCCTGATTGAGTCGCCGTACTTGGTATCGGCGCGTTCGAATCCATTGACCAAGTACACGTGGTCTAGCCCGCATTGCCGATAGTGATACGGTTGGTTCTCCATCTCTAATTGCCCGCCCACTGGAGGTTCCTTGACTCTCTAGTATGCCGTGATGACGATTAGCTGAGATTCGCTTAGCGCCACGACCACATGCACTAATCGCCCAGAGCAGTGCTTACTCAAGGCCATCTTCCAATCGCCGCCATCCAGTTCCAACTCGCCAAGGAGGTTGCCTTCGCGCACCACCCGCAACGCTTGCGCGTCAACGATGTCTCGTTCATCCATCCGCTCCTGCGCATGGCTTGTCCAATGTATGTTGAAGGTGTCTTGCGCAAGCTCACGGACGCGTTCCAGGACCGCCCCGTACACTGCATCGCTCATGCCTGGCGATCCTTGAGGCGTGCCTCACGCCACTACGGGACCTATCATTGTGATAGACAGCGTTTGCTGTCAAGAGATCCTCCGTCATTGCGGCGTTGCGCCGCTTGCGACATCGTCGCGCCAACGGGACCTCGCTCTAACCTCTTCCTTCGCGAATCTCACCGAAGGTGCGAGCTTGACGTCGGAGCCGTTCTTCGCGCTCGTCCTGTTGGGCTTGGAACTCCCTTAGTGCTACGTCTTTAGCTCGATCCAGACTCTCGCCCAAGTCCTGAAGCGAGCGCTTGCGTCCCCGATTCTCCCAAGCGTCGACGCCAATGGCGGCAAGGAAGATCACGATGGGCACGAAGATGATGCCTATTGCCCAGCGAATCAGTGTTTCCATCATCGTGGTACGTTCCCACTCACGTCGATCTGACCACCATGCGTTAGCGCGTTGAGTTGTCAACCCGACCATGCCCGATGCGCCGGATATTACGCGAGGCGACCATCCATGCCACGCGAATGAGCTTGCCCGGACTGCCGCGTAAGCTATGCTGTGTGCATGCGCAAGGACATCGTCGAGAGCTACGGGAGGCTAGAGGATCTTGATCGGTCGTTCGACATCGAGTTCTGGCAAGCCCAGCCGCCGAAGGCGCGATTCGACGCGACTTGGGACATGATCGTCCATTACGCGAAGGTCAAAGGGATCGATGTTCGTCAACTCCGACTTGACCGATCTGTTGAGTCGTTTCAACGCCAGAGACGTTAGGTACCTGGTGGTCGGCGGCTATGCCGTGGTTCAGCACGCCGAGCCGCGATTCACGAACGATCTCGACCTCTTCGTCGGTGCTGATACGCGTAATGCCGTCGCCGTGTTCCACGCGCTTCGCGACTTCGGTGCGCCCCTGGCAGGCCTCGCGGCATCTGATTTTCAGGTGGAGGGGTATTTCTACCGAATGGGTACGCCGCCCAGCCGCGTCGACATTCTGATGGGTATCCCGGGGGTCTCGTTCGATCCAGCGTGGCAACGACGCATGGAAGTGGATTTCGACGGCCTGTTGGTACCGTTTATTTCCCGCGAGGATCTGATCGCGGCGAAACGGGCGTCCGGCCGGCCGCAGGACTTGCTCGATGTCGAGGCTCTGTTGCGCGGACGCTGACGCTCGACGATCACTCCGGCGGTTTGTCGACGAGCACGCCGGCTGCTTCGAGGGCGGCAATGCGGGCATCGTCGTAGTCCAGCCATTCCCGCAGCACGGCGCGGTTGTCGTCGCCGAGACGCGGACAAGGTGTCCAGTCGTCGCTGCCGAGACCGGCCATCTTGATGGGATTGCCCGGCATCGGCGTGGGGCCGGATTCTATGGGAACGAAGAACCCTCGGCACCGGACCTGCGGATCGGAGGTCATGTCCGGGGTGACGTTGACAGGCCCCGCGGGTAACCCGGCAGCCTGTAGGGCCGCCGCCGCTTCGCTTTTGGAATGCAGCGACGACCACCGAGCAATCGTTTCGTCGATGCCGTCGTGGTCAGCGAAACGCGTTGCGAGATCGGCATCGCTCCGCAAGTCACCGACGACGCCGCACAACGCTCGCCAGTCGCCATCGTCGCGGCACGCTAGGGCGATCCAGGCATCGTCGCCAGCGCAGGGATACACGCCCTGCGGTGCCATCTGCGGGTGCCGGTTGCCGATCGGCTCGATCTTCCCGCCGAGCTGGTGCTCGATCAGCCAAGGCCCCGAATAGCTGACGCCGCCCTCGTGCAGGGACATCTCGACGTAGGCACCCTTGCCGGTTCGGTCGCGTCGGCGAAGCGCGTCGAGCACCGCCGCCGTGGCGTTGACGGATGTGATGGGATCCATCAACGCCATCGCCGTGTTGCGGGGTTCCGCGGGACCGTACCCCATCACGTTGGTGAGCCCGGAGAGGCCTTCGACGGACGGCCCGAAGGCAACCCGCTCCCGGTACGGCCCGGTCTTGCCGTAGCCGGGTATGGCGACGTAAATGACTCTCGGGTTCACGGCGGCGATATCGTCGTAGTCGAGTCCGAGCTCCGGCATGGCGCGGGCGCTGAAGTTCTCGATGACCACGTCCGCTTCCCGTGCCAACTCGAGAAAGGTCTCGCGGCCGTCGCGGTGCTTGAGATCGATGGCGACACTCTGCTTGTTGCGCTGCAACTTGACGAACACCGCGTTCAGGTTCCACGGCTCCGACGGCGTCGTGCCACCGATCCAGCCACCGATAGACAGGCCACCTCGGTAGCGGCGCGGTCCGCGGCTGAGCGGGCCCTCGATCTTGACCACGGTTGCGCCCAGGTCGGCGAGCACGCGGGTCGCCAGCGGCCCGGCCCAGACGTGGGTCAGGTCGAGAATGCGGATATCGCGCAACGGGCCGTCAGCCATTGTCGCGAGACTCCACGTGATGTTGGGGGTCGCCGGCGACCGGCTCTGCGATTGCTAGGACGGGCCGGTGCTCGCCGTGAATTCGCCAAGGCGGCCGTGGCGACCCAAGCCGCGCACCGTCGGGGGTTTCGAGCGTTTGCCACATGTCGCGAACCGCCAGGTGCGGATCGGCGAGCACCTCGTCGAACGTCTGCACGACGCCCACGGGGATCCGGCATTCGTCGATGCGCTGTTCGATCACAGCCCTCGGCAGCGGCACCAGGATGTCCGCAATCAAGTCGTGCAGCGCGTCGCGGTTTCGCATCCGCATTTCGTTTGTGACGAAGCGTTCGTCGATGGCGAGTTCCGGTCGTTCGAGGAACACCGTGAACGGATCCCAGAACGTCGGCACGATGTTCATGTAGATCCAGCCGTCCTTGCAGCGGAACAGGTTCGACGGCACCACCGAATGGAAATCGCTGCCGTGGCGGGAGCGGATGACCCGGTTGCAGTGCCACATCACCGTCGTGAACTGGCTGAGCGACATGACGACTTCCAGCATGCCGATGTCGACGACGTTGCGCTCCTTGGCCATGCGGCAGGCGTTGGCGGCGGTGAAGGCCAAGGTGCCGCTCTGGAACTCGACGTAGTGGCCGGGTAGCGACAGCGGTGCCCGGTCGGGGTCGCCCATCAGGTTGGTATAGCCGCCCATGGCCAGCAGTACGCTCGGCGTCGCCTGCCAGTTGCGTTTCGGCCCCGTGCGTCCGAACGGCGTGATGGCGGATTTGACGGGTGTTTCCCAATTGTCGAAACCGAGTGCATCGATGCCATCGGCGTCCTTGGCTTGTGCGACGACGACGTCGGCGTTTGCGGCGAGCTTGGCAATCAGCCCCGGATCGTCGGTTCGAACACGACGTTTCCCCGGGTGAAGGAACGACGACATCGCCTCGGAACGAACCCAGGCCGGATCGTCCGTGCCGGTTTCCACTCGAACGACATCGTAGCCGGACTGGGCGAACAGCCGACCGCAGAAGCCGGCCGCGAACCCCCCGATTTCGAGTACCCGATCCATGGGGCGGCGAGCATAGCGCGACCTGTGCCCGCGTTTCTTTCAACGCCTCTTAGCGGGACGACAGCGCATGTTAGGGCTTCTCGGCGATGCGAAAGGAATACACACCTGCTTGTGGCTCGCCGATCCGGGTGTCAGTCCATCGAGGGTGGAACTTCGGCTGCGTCGGGGATCCTCCCACAGGCCCTTGATGACCAATCCCGCCGATACCTGGCCGTTGACGATGTCGGACAGCCGGTGACTGGTCTCGCCGAACGAAATGCCTTCCTCGAAGTTCACTAGCCCGTCGGACTCGGGTTCGAGCAACGGTCCGCTGATGTGGGGTTGGCTGAACCTCATGACGTAGCCCGTACCGTCCCAACCCTTGTCTTCGGCCAAGTAGAACGCGGGGTAGGTGTATTGGGAGCAGTACCTGCCGCCACCCCTTAGTACACGGTAGACCCCTACGTACACTTCCATAAGGTCGGGTATGTAAAGAAGAGAAATGGGTTGATATACCCAGGCGAATCGATTGGATTCGAACACCGATAGGTCGCGCATGTCGCCCTGTATCGTCTCGACTTCGTAGCCGTAATGTCGCGCTGCAGCACGGTCGCGGTCGAGTTGCTCGGGCGTCAGGTCGAACACCGTCACCTCCGCGCCGAGCAGCGAGTAGATCACCGACTGTTGACCGCCACCGCCTGCTAGACAGAGCACCCGGTCGCCGGGTTCGACCCGGCTCATCAGGAAGTCCCAGGTTGGCTTGTCCAGCCACGGTTCCGACAGCAGGGCGTCCTGCTGTCCTGCCCGGTATTTGCGGAAGGGCTCGGTGTCGAGGTCCAGGTAGGGTTCGCCGTACTCACCCGCCGCCAGAGCCTGCACCGTCAGTTCGAGATTCCGCGCAGCGAGGGCATTCATCCAGTCGGGCTTTTTCGCCATTACGAAAACGCTAGGGGAGTGCAATGCCTAGGTCGGCGAGTTGCTTTTCGACCTGCTCCGCCCAGCCGCGATTGGCGGCGGGACTTGCCGGGCTCGGGTGAAGGATGTGGCCGATGCGAATGTCGTTGCCACGAAGAACCCTGCGGGCGCACGCCTCACCGAACCGGCCCACGCCTAGGACGAGCTTCGGTTGCTGGTAGTCCACGATCTTGGCGAGAGCGCGGTCGCACGCTTCAAAGAGCGGCTCGCGTTCGGGCCGCGGCAGCTTGTCCGGTGTGCGGTTGCGTCCGGTCTCTTCCAGGAACGCGAGCGGGCAGTAGTTCCAGATGAAGAACCGCCGGAAGAACGCGTCCGGCGTTCGGAAGCGGTCCCCCGCCCAGCCCCAAAGACGCTGGCCGCTGATCTCGCGGCGGGCGCACTCGAAACCTTCAATCGGTCGCTTGGCATGTTGGTCCTTGGGGGATGCGACACCCTCCCGGATGCCGAGCCAGTCCGTGACGGCGTTCACTTCGCCGAACGGCACGCCGGTTTGCACCATGCCGAAGGGCCCCGGGTTCATCCCGAGCAGCAGGATTTCCGCCTCGCGCCGACAGTAGCGGAGCAAATACTGCCGGTGCGCCTCGAAGGCGTAGACCAGCGGATTGTAGACATGGCGGACCGGCGGGTCGAACCGGCACCGGTCCGCCGCCCGGCCGAGGGTTCGGGCGATTGTCTCCGGAGCTGTCGGGGTCGTTGGCATCCGCTCGCGAAGTCTACTGCTAACCGGCATGGGCTGGTGGTGTGGTGGCTGCCGCCTGCTTGGGTTCGGTCGAACAGTGCTGTACCCTGCCGGTGTCGTAGGTAGCTGAGTCCGTTGAGGTGCGAGTCGCGGTACTTGGGGGAGACGGCTTCGTCGGTTGGCCGACGACGCTGCATCTCTCCAACCTCGGCCACGAGGTTGCCGTGGTCGACAACCTGAGCCGACGGTGGATCGACACCGAACTCGGCGTCCAGTCCCTGACGCCGATGGATTCCATCCAGGAACGGCAGCGCATCTGGAAGGAGGTCACCGGTCGTTCGCTTCTGTTCGAACACATCGACGTCGCAGACGAATACCCTCGCTTCAAGGACTGGCTTGCCACTTGGCGGCCGGAGGCGGTGATCCACTTCGCCGAGCAACGCGCGGCGCCGTATTCGATGAAGAGCGACCGCCACAAGACGTACACGGTCAACAACAACGTCAACGCCACCCACAACCTGCTGAACGCCCTCGTTGCCACCGAAACCGATGCCCATGTGGTTCATCTCGGCACGATGGGCGTTTACGGCTATTCGACGGCGGGCGCGTCGATTCCGGAGGGCTATCTGACGGTCGACGTGACCCTGGACGACGGCGGCAAGACTGTGCGCGAGATCCTCTACCCCACCGACGCAGGCAGCATCTACCACATGACCAAGTGCCTGGATCAGGTGCTGTTCCAGTTCTACGCCAAGAACGACGGGGTGCGGATCACCGACCTGCACCAGGGCATCGTCTGGGGGACGCACACGGACCAGACGCGGCGCCACGAGCAACTCATCAACCGATTCGACTACGACGGCGACTACGGCACGGTGCTGAACCGCTTCCTGATCCAGGCTGCGCTGCACCACCCGTTGACGGTTCACGGCACCGGCGGCCAGAGCCGGGCGTTCATCCACATCCAGGACTCGGTACGGTGCATCGCGATTGCGCTTGCCAATCCGCCTAAGCGCGGCGAGCGCACCAAGATCTTCAACCAAATGACCGAAGTGCACCGCGTGCGCGACCTCGCGAAACTCGTCAGCAAGCTTACCGGCGCGGACATCGTCAACCTGCCCAATCCGCGCAAGGAGGCTGCCGAAAACGAGCTGTCCGTGAAGAACGACCAGTTCGTGGCCCTCGGCCTGGATCCGATCAAGCTGCAGACCGGGCTGCTCACCGAACTGGTCGACGTGGCCGGCAAGTACATCCACCGCGTCGACCGGTCGCGCATTCCGAGCACTTCGGCTTGGACCCGGGAGATCGCCGCGAAGCTGGTCACCGAGATAGAAGCCAACGGCGCACCGGGCGCCGATTGACCCGCTCGGCACACGTACCCAAAACAAACGTGTTCGCCTACGTGACCCTGGTCACGAACGCCGACTACCGGGTCGGCGCGCTGGCGTTGGCACGGTCGTTGCGCGCGGTCGGCAGTGAGTGGCCGCTCGTCGTCCTGGCGACCGAGTCCGCAGGATCGCTCGCCGAGGTCGAAAGGGAAGGGTGCATCGTCGAGCGGGTCTCGCCACCCGCCTTCTCCGACCGGTTCCGGCGTCGGCACGAGCGGAGCGCATTGCATGCCAGGGCGCCCTACACGAAAGGCAACAAACCCGCCTTTCACGATCCCTTGGGCAACTTCTGCAAGCTATCCGTGTGGCAGCTCACCCGGTACGAGCGCGTGGTCTTTCTCGATGCCGACACGCTGGTCATCAAAAACATCGACAAGCTGTTCGGCTACCCGGAGTTCTCGGCCGCCCCCAACCTCTATGAAACTCTCGAGGACATGCACCGCCTCAACTCGGGTGTCTTCGTCGCCGCGCCGAGCACCGACACGTACGCCGCCATGCTCGACCGTCTGGATGTGGCCGATGTCTTCTGGCGGCGCACCGATCAGACCTTCCTCGAAAGCTACTTCCCGGACTGGCACGGCTTGCCCTACACCTACAACGCGCTGCAGTACGTCTACTTCAACCTGCCGCAGATGTGGCGCTGGTCGAGCATCAAGGTCGTCCACTACCAGTACGAAAAGCCCTGGCAGGAGAATCACCCGAAGGCCGACAAGCTCCGGCCGTTGATTGACCTCTGGCAGACGGTTCTCGCCGGCAACCCCGTACCGTCGGATCTCGTGGACCCGTGCTAGTTGCGGTCACTGGCGCGACCGGCATAGTCGGTCGCTTCGTTGTCGAACGACTCGCTAGGGAAGGCGCCCGAATCCGAGCGCTGGTCCGTCCAACATCGGATCGACGCGAATTGCCGCCGGGCGTCGAGTGGGTCGTTGGCGGCATGACCGATTCCTCGGCGCTCTACGGGCTCGTCGAAGGTGCGGACGCTGTCGTGCACTGCGCCTACGAACACGTCCGCAGCCGCTATCGCGGCGGCGAGGGCGACGACTTGCCGGCATTCTGGCGAGCGAACCTCCAGGGCGGCATGGAGTTGATGCTCAAGGCGCGTGAGGCAGGCGTCAGCCGGCTGGTGCTGATGTCCAGCCGAGCGGTGTTCGGGCAGCAGTCTGGGCCGGGTTCCTGGGTCGACGACGACACCCGTCCCGTGCCGGACACTCACTACGGAGCCCTCAAGCTCGCCTTGGAGGCCCACGCAAGCGCGTTTGCTGCCGTCGACGGAGTTTGCTTCTGCGGTTTGCGGCCCACGGGCGTTTACGGGGTCGCCTATCCCTTGGAACGAACCAAGTGGCTGGACCTTGCGCTCATTCTCGTTCGCGGCGGACGCCTGCCGGAAGCCCGCCTGGCAACGGAGGTCCACGGTCGCGACGTGGCGGCGGCCGTTTGGATCTTGCTGACAGCACCAGCCGACGTTGTCTGCGGACGCGCGTTCAACTGTTCGGATCTGACCATCGACACGCGCGATGTCATGGCGGAGTTGGCCTCACGGCTCGGCATTCAGCGCGAACTGCAGCCGGTCGCGACGAATCCGCTGCGCAACCCGATGCGCACCGCTGGTCTTCAGGATCTCGGCTGGCAAGCCGGTGGCGAAGCACTGCTCGCGGACACGATCAGTGAATTGGTTGCTGCGGCGAAGGGCATCGCCTAGCGCGATGTTCAACCCGTCATCGGGACGCGTCGAGCCTCTCGACATTCGTTCGCCACGTCAGCAGACGCTGATCCGCAGTCGCCAGTGTCGCTTCGTTGATCGCTGCCGTAGCCGCGATGAGGCGGTCGGCTGGATCCCGATGTAGCTTCAGGTCTGCGGCCAAGAGGCCGATCCGGCCATCAATCGGCGATTCGCGAATCCCTCCCGCTATCAGATCCCGGCGCCAGTCAGGCAGCGCGATGTCCATTGCCAGTCGTTGTTTGGCGACGAGCATCGCGACTTCCCAGAAGCTGATCGACGACACCACGAGTGCATCATCGGCTAGGGCCTGGTCTATTGCCCTTCGACATCGCGTGCCGAGTTTGGGGTCGTCCTGATCGAGCCAGACGAGCACGTGGGTGTCGATGAGGATCACGGGTCCGCCTCCCACGGCTCGTCGAGGGGCGAGACGATGTCCCCCAGAATCTCTATGGAACCGCGGTGCAAGCCTGCCAGAGACGCGCGCTTCTTGCCGTACGGTGCCAGCATGGCGACAGGTTTGCCGTTCTTCGTGATCACGATCGAGTCACCCGTGCGGGCCACTTCGTCCATCAGACCGAGGCATTTGGCCTTGAACTCCGAAGCCTTGATGGTTTCCATGTGATTCACCTAACGAGAAGAACCATGGTCACAACCATAGTCATATCGAGTGGCCTGTCAAGCGAGCGTGACGACGGTCTCGCGTGGGGTTGAGGGGCCTCTTCAGCGGTTCAACCGCGGCCGCCCCATGAAGTCCCGCTTGCCGATCTGCGTGCCTTTCATGCGCAGCATGTCGTAGGTCGTGGTGGCGTGGAAGTAGAAGTTCGGCAGCGAGAACGTCAGCAGGAAATCCTCCGCCTTGAAGGGCATGACGAGGCTGCCCATGCGGAACTCCATGGGGTCGCCCTCGAAGCCTTCGACCTGCTCGCGGGTGTATGCGGCGACGCCTTCGCGTGCGTCCGCTACGAGTCCCTGCAGACCGGCGTAGTCGAGATCGAGCGATGGCGGTGGCGAGAAGACGCCCGCTTCGACGCCCTTCAGCGCCCCGAGAGAGTGGTGGGCGACGGAGATGACCTGGAAGCGGAACGGCAGCATGTCGTCGATCAACTGCATGGCGATGACGTCGTCGAGGTCGATGCCGTTCTCCTCGCAATGGGCGCGGCCCTTGTCGAGTACCCCTTCGACTGCGGGAAGAATCTGTTGATAGGTGCCGACGGTGGCGTCGTAGAGGGAAGTGGACATTGGGCCTCCGGTTGTTGAGGATGGCGACGAAAGCGCGCGAGTATACGACGACGCGACCGCTACGCGGCGTCGCACGGGCCAATCCGCACACTCGTATCAGGGGGAGTCCATGAAGGTAGTGAAGATCCTAGGCATCGCCCTCGTCGTCTACGTGGCGATCGTGGTCTTGTTCGAATCTCTGCTCGGCTACTTCCAGCCCGAACCGCCGGGTTCGCTGACCATCACCACCACCGACGAAGACGGCAACACGTACGACCGGGTGCTGACCGAGCTTGCCAGCGACGGCAAGGTCTACGTCGCGGTCAACCATTGGCCGCGCGCCTGGTATCGCCGCACGCTCGTCAATCCAAACGTCCAGGTCTCGCGGGGAGGCGGCCCGGGGCAGGACCACACGGCGGTTAGGGTGACGGGAGACGAACACGACCGGGTCGCCGAAGACAATCCGCTCGGCGTGGCGTTTCGTTTCCTGATGGGCTTCCCGCCGCGGTACTTCGTGCGGCTCGATCCGGCTTGAGTTCAGCTATTCACCGCGCCAGCGCCGCGGGCGCATCGTTCCGCCACCCAAGCGCCGGTCGAGGCGCTCGAATTCCTCGCGGTCTGCGCCGCGCCAGCGAAGATCTTCCAGTTCCTCGGTTAGCGGCACGTCTTCCGCCAGGATGGCCAAGCGCTTGTATAACGCGACTTCGGTGCGCAGCTCGTTCAGCGTCTGGGCCAGCCGGATTCCGCCGCGCACGCTCACATCCCAGTTCGCGGAATGGGCGGGTATCGCTTCGACGGTCCCGTACCGGGTCAGCAGCGCGGACGCCGTCTTGGCCCCGAATCCCGGAATGCCGGGGATGCCGTCCGCGGTATCGCCGACGAGGGCCAGCCAATCGGGAATGCTCGCCGGATCGCAGCCGTTGCGTTGCCGAACGCCGTCCTCGTCGATGACCCGCCGGCGCATGCGGTCCACCTGGACCACGCGGTTGCCGGTCACGCACTGGCCGAGATCCTTGTCCGGCGTCAGGATGCGTACCTGGGCCACTTGGTCGCGCCAGAGCTTAGCCGCCGTCGCCAAGGCGTCGTCTGCTTCGTAGGCGTCCATCGACCAGACCGTGATGCCAAGCGCTGCGACGGCTTCCTCGACGAGATCCATCTGCGCCACGAGGACCGGGTCCATGCCTTCGCCGGTCTTGTAGCCGGCGAACAGGTCGTTGCGGAACGACTCGATGGGGTTGTCGAAGGCCACGGCGATGTGCGTGACGTTCTCTTGGGGGTCGCCCAGCAGGCCGAGCATCGACGCGACGACGCCCACGGTGCCCTTGACGTCCATGCCGTCCGGCGCGACGCGCTCGGGCCGCTTCGAGTACTGGGCCCGGAAGAGCTCAAAGGTGCCGTCGACCACGTGCAGGCGCATGGGGCCATTACAAACGACCCGGCGCGAAGGTGCAAAAAGGCATAGGATTGCAGGTCTGTCGGAAATCACTGGGAGGGCTGGCGTGGAATTCGGCGAATTCAAGAACACCGAAGGCTTCAATCCGACCTTCAAGCGCATCCGCGAACTCGGTCTGGAGGAGAACGTCTTCGAACTCGACTCCTACGGGTTCACGGTGGTGCCGCCGGACAAGGTGGCGGATGAGGCGTTCTTCGAGCGCATGCGGTCAACCGTCTTGCGCATCTGCAAGGAGCGCACCGGCATCGACTTCGACCTCGAGAGCAACGGCGCGTTCGGCGACTACAAGGCCCAACCGCAGACCGACGGCCAGTTCCTGCTGTTCTACCTGTTGATGGCGGACCGGATATTCGAGGAGTGGGTGTTGAACCCGACGCTCTATTCGCTCATCGACTACCTGATGCGCGGTCAGCAGCAGATATCCAGCATCACCTCGTTCGTGAAGTGGAAGGGCGAACGGGAGACCTTGGGGCTGCACACCGACTGTCCGCCGGACCGGGATGGCCGCCTGCCGGCCTGCTCCGACGTGGCCAACGCGGCGTATTGCCTGACCGACTACACCCTGGAAAACGGCGCGATCGCGATGGTTCCGGGCAGTCACCTGTATTGTCGCCAGCCACGCCGGGGCGAGGGCGAAGACTCGGCGATCCCCGTGGAGGCCGAAGCGGGTTCGCTCATCGTCTGGCACGGCAACACCTGGCACGGCGCGTCCGAGAAGAAAACCGACGGGCTGCGTCTCAACGTGACGACCTACCATTGCCACCGGCGGCTCAAGAATCAGGAGAACTACCAATGGCGCGTAACGGAGGAGATGATCAAGCGCAATCCACCTGAATTCGCCCGCTTGGTTGCCGCCGACGACCACATGGGTTGGGACGAGAACGGCCCGGACTACTCCCGGGGCTTCCGCCACATGAGCCCTGAGGCGAAGAAACGCCTGCAGGCGATGCGCAGCCGACGTTCTGAACCCAAGGAGGCGACCGCGTAGACTAACGATGCCGGTTTGCGTGCCCTCAGCGAACGAGAAAGCCGACGGCTGCGTGAGGTGCTTCGGCTAGGCGGAGAGCCTTACCTCACTGTGGTCCTCCGAGTGGCAGTCCTGCCGTGCGAGGATCTTCGCGAGCCTCTCTCCAACCCATCGTGCGACGGAAGGCGTTACTGCGTTGCCGACTGCGTGGTAGCGTAGACTGTCCATGCGTCCGGGCTGCCGTTCGTCGAAGTCAGCGGGTACGGTCCAGTTGTCTGGAAATCCTTGGGCCCTCTCGACTTCCTTGGGCGTAAAGCGGCGAACGCGACCGTCGGGGTACCAGACGTAATTCCGCGACCAGTCTGTCCCAGTATGCCGGGCGGACTCGGCGTATATGCAATGGGCGAGACTCTTTACGAGGGGGCCCTTGCGAGAATCTCCAAGGATTGTCTGAAAGAGGGAGGGAGTCTTCTCCCCATTTGATCGACGCGCCGGAGGATTCCAATCGCCGCATTGGGGCTCAAATAGTACTTCTCCCCAACCTCCCCGGTCTCTATGCATGGCAACAATGTACACGCGGCGGCGCTGTTGGGGGACTCCGAAGTCCTTGCTGTTAAGCACACGCCATGCGACGCCATACCCGAGTTCGTCCAACGCCTTGAGTACGATGGCGAAGTCTCGTCCTCCATGGCTAGAGAGAAGGCCGTGCACGTTTTCGAGGACAATAGCTCTTGGGTTGCGTCCTCGAACGAGGCGCACAAGCTCGTGAAACAGTCCAGACTGGCTTCCTCGAAGCCCAGATCTCGGCCCCATTCTCGCAAGTGAGAGGTCTTGGCATGGGAATCCCGCGGACCAAACGTCAGCTTCAGGAATGTCTGCGTCATCGAGCGTCCTTATATCATCGTGAACTGGCACCTCGGGCCAGTGTTGCCGTAGAATGCCGCGACAGAAGGGATTGATCTCACAGTGATATCGCAGCTCGAATCCAGCCCGCTCTAGGCCAAGATCGAGACCACCGATTCCAGAGAAGAACGATGCGACGGAGTACTTCACCCAATCCCTCGGAGAGCCGTCGTGACACTGCGTCATCATAACTTAGTGTGGGTTGGGTTGGTCAATACCCCGTCGACAGATACTGAACACATTCTCGCCTTGATGACGAGGCGGTTGAATTCGTCTGGCCCGACGCGTACGTGACCGAGTTAGCGGCAGCCTGATATCACCTTGAGATGTTGAGCTCTCAGACGTGACGACGTGCTCAGTTAGATGGAGGCCGTCTGGTGGACGTGGAGAGTTCGAGTTCGTACCTGCGGACTCGCTACTCGAACGTGACATTAGTGTTGATTTCCCGATTCTCGGTGTACGAATCGATGCGGAAGTCCGTGGAAAACACGCGCAGGGGAAACCGCGTCTGCGCAAATTCGATGCAAACGACCGAAGTAAACTCCATCTGCCTCAGCTTGTAATGGCTGTTGCAGGGCTACCGGAACCGGCTCGTTCCGAAACGTTCCAGTCGGTCAGGTTTCCTTTGGAAAGCAAGTCTTTCGTAATGGATGAAATGGTGTTCGATATCGTGGAGGACGATGACCTCTCGGTCGTCGTTGCGCCGCTTCGAGTGTCAATCCTGCACAGTGCCTTTGAGATTCAACTCGGCGATCGGTTTGATGCGATTGTTGAGGATCTGAGTCGCATCGAAACAATTCGAAGCCACAGCCAAGACCTGGCCGACGCGATCGAAGCTCATGGTCGAGAAATCCGGAAGGCTCTTAATTCCGTGGCGATCCGTGAGAAGGCGGACAAGGTAATAGCGCTCAAGGAAAAGCACTTCGGCCAGACCAATGCGGGTTCGGCTACGGTGCTAATGGAAGCCCAGGCAAGTTCGAATGTGGAGGCTGAGGAGTTCTCGGCGAAGGAAGGGAGACTCTTGACTCGCATTCATGTCTATAAGGAGCGAGATAGGGCTTTTGCTAGACGAGTGCGTAACTACTACAAGGCGGCGTCCGGTGGACGATTGGTTTGCGAGGTGTGTGGATCGGTTCCCGCTGATGTCTACGGACCTCACGGCGAACGATGCATAGAGGCCCATCATAAGGTACCGATTGAGGAACTTCAGCCCGATAGTGTCACGTTGGTTAGCGACATGGCCGTAGTGTGCGCAAACTGTCACCGTGTGATTCATTCGCAGACGCCATGCCTGACGGTAGATGAGGTGGCGGCGCTTATGGACTCGAGCGGTGGCAACTCAGATCTGGGGGCAACGCCGGACAAGCGACTAACGTAGTCACGTTGGTTCAGATCTTCGAGTACTGCGCCTCGAAGTCCCGCCTAAGCACTTCGTCGCGTTCGTC
>JAPPND010000127.1:0-23175 GCA_028818795.1 Gammaproteobacteria bacterium
CGCTGGCAACCGATGGCTCTTGTCGGCAGCACGGGACGGGACAAGCCCGTCCCCTGCGAAGGTGGCACGAACGACGCGGGACGGGCGTGAAGGAAGGCCGTGTCGCCGTCCGCGGCATTGAACTCGCCTATTTCGAGTGGGGGGCGCGGAGCGGGCCGACGGTTCTCATGCTGCACGCCACGGGCTTCCATGCCCGGTGCTGGGACGGCGTGATCCGAAAGCTCGGAGCAAGCACGCACGTCATCGCTGTCGACCAACGCGGCCACGGGCGCTCTACGAAGGCGCCGCCCTACGACTGGTCGGAGTTCGGCGCCGACACGGCAGCCCTGGTCGAAGCGCTCGATCTCGACGACATCGTCGGCGTCGGTCACTCCATGGGAGGCCATGCCGCCGTCCAAGCCGCCGGCGACCACGCGGACCGGTTCCGGGCGTTGCTGCTCGTCGATCCCGTGATCCCGGATCCCGGCGCCTACGCCCGGCCGGCACTGTTCCCCTCTGCCATCGACCACCCGGTTTCTCGTCGACGCAATCGCTGGACGTCGCCCGAGGAAATGTTCGAACGGTTCAAGAACCGGCATCCCTTCAGCGTGTGGATTCCCGATATCCTCATGGACTATTGCCGGTTCGGCATCGTCCCAGAGGGCGACGGCTTTGTGCTTGGCTGTCCGCCCGAGGTCGAAGCCGCCATATACACGGGCAGTGCGGGTCGCGACATCCGCGAGACCATCACCAAGATGGCCAGACCAGTGGTCGTGCTGAGGGCCAAACGGCCTTCGCCGGATCGCCACACGGGAGCGATGGATTTCGCCCGTTCCCCGACGTGGCCCGGATTGGCGGCGGCGTTTCCCAACGGGCGCGACATCCATCACCCGGAACTGACGCACTTCATGCCCATGCAAGCGCCCGAACTCGTGGCCCGCCATATTCGTGAGCTAGTCATCCCGGACGACGCCGGATGCCAGCGGCAGAGCGCGAGGGCCTTGCCGCTTTCATGAAAGAGCCACTAGCAAAGCGATTCGGCGAACGGGTGCTCGCGTCCCCTTGGCTGGTCATTTCGGCCACGCTGATGTTCGTCGCCGCTGCGGCCAGCGGCATTGCCCGGCTCGAATTCGCCGCCGACTACCGGATCTTCTTCGACGAAGACAACCCGCAGCTCCTGGCGCTGGAAGACCTGGAGAACACCTACGGCAAGAGCGAGAACGTCGCGTTCCTGATCGTTCCCGACGACGGCAACGCGACGTCGGAAACGGCGCTCTCCGCCGCCGTCTGGCTCACCGAGGCCGCCTGGCAGACGCCGTACACGAGGCGCGTCGACTCGCTCGCGAATTTTCAGCACACGACCGCCGACGGCGACGACCTGTACGTGCGGGACCTCGTCGACCCCCAGGAACTGACTCAGGCCGAGGCGCGTTCGCGAATCCGCGACATCGCGCTCGCCGACCCGCGTATCTCGGGCAGCATCCTAGGTCGAAACGGTGATGTCAGCGTCATCAACGTCACGATCGAATTGCCCCCAGAGGGCCTGCTCGACGCCGTGGCGGAAGTTGCCGACTTCGCGAGATCGATCGCAGACGAGGCAGAAGGACGATTTCCCGGCATAGACATGCGCACCGTCGGCACGGTCATCGTCAATCAGACCTTCCTGGAAGCATCGATCATCAGCCAGATGATCTTCCTCCCCGCGAGCCTTCTGCTCATGGCGGTGATCCTCGGCGTCCTCACCCGGAGCTGGGCCGGGGTCGGGGCAACCGGGCTCGTGATCGTGTTTTCCATTGTCGCGGCGATCGGCCTCGGCGGATGGGCCGGACTACCGTTTTCGCCGCCCATCTCGCCGGCACCGACCATCGTGCTGATGATCGTGGTGGCGAACTGCGTGCACCTGCTGGTGGCCCTGCAGCAGCGCCTGCGTGCCGGGGACTCCAAGCACGACGCCATCGTCGAGTCCTTGAGGCTCAACCTGCACCCCGTGTTCCTAGCAAGCCTCACCACGGCGCTCGGATTCCTGAGCATGAACTTCTCCGAGGTGCCTCCCTACCGTCATCTGGGCGACATCGTCGCTTTCGGTATCGCGGCTTCCTTCATTCTCTCCGTCACCTTCATGCCGGCGCTGCTTTCGCTGCTCCCGGTTCGTGCCGCCAAGGAGCGACGGTTTAGCGGACCCTCGATGAGCCGACTGGCGGATTTCGCACTGCGCCACAGGAAAGCGCTGTTGTGGGGGTGGCCCGTCGTCGTGCTGGCGATGATCTTTGCCATTCCGCGCAACGAGCTCAACGACGTGCTGGTGCATTTCTTCGACGAGAGCGTCGAGTTTCGCCAAGACACGGATTTCATGGACGAGCACCTTTCCGGCAATACCCTGCTCGAATACTCGCTGCATGCATCCGCCGAGGGTGGCGCCACCGATCCGCTTTTCCTCGCCGAGGTCGCGAACTTCGCCGAGTGGTACCGCGAGCAACCACCGGTACGCCACGTGGCGGTCATCACCGACACCTTCCAGCAACTCAACCAGAGCATGCACGGCGACGACCCGGCCCAATACCGTATTCCGGAAAGCCAGGAGCTGGCGGCCCAATACCTGTTGCTCTACGAGCTATCGCTTCCGCAGGGGCTCGACGTGAACAACCAGATCGACCGATCGAAATCGGCCACACGGGTGTCGGTATCGGCCGAGACGCTCTACTCGCAGGAGCTGCTTGACCTGAACGCCCGTGCCGAGGCCTGGCTCCGGGAAAACGCATCGCACGTCTCGGGTGTGAGCAGCACCGGTCCCGCAACGCTCTTCGCCTACATCGGGCAGCGCAACATCCGCGCCATGCTGATCGGGACCGTGGTCGTACTGGTCGCGATATCCGCCATTCTGCTGTTCGCGTTGAGATCGTTGCGGCTCGGCTTGATCAGTATCGTTCCCAATCTGCTGCCTGCCGTCCTGGGCTTCGGGGTCTGGGGATTGACGGTGGGCCAGGTGGGCCTGTCGCTTTCGGTCGTGGTGGCGATGACCATCGGCATCGTCGTCGACGACACGGTGCATTTCCTGAGCAAGTACCGCCGTGCGCGGCAGGAATACGGACGGAAACCCGAAGAGGCAGTGCGCTACGCCTTCGACACCGCCGGACGCGCCCTGCTGACAACGACCGTCGTGCTGGTGGCCGGTTTCCTGATATTCGCGTTTTCGCCATTCGTTCCCACCGCCCAGGTCGGGGTCTTGACGGCGATGATCATCGGCTTCGCCCTTATTGCCGACCTGACCCTCCTGCCGGCACTGTTAACGACGACGGACCGGGATTCCTAGCGGAGCGCAGCGGAAAAAAGATAATCTCCGTTGGGCATGTCCATGAGGAGGCTGAAGCCCGGTCGTGTTCAACAACCCATTCGACTCGTTTCACAACACCGTTGCCGAGGCAAAGGAAGAGCGCGAGCAACTCGACCGGCTGCTGACGATTTCCACACCCCGGGAACGTCTGCTTGTCGGGGCGATCGCGGCGCTGTTGGTCACCCTCGCGGCATGGCTCCTGTTCGGCACGGTACACCGCAGCGTTGCCTTGGAGGGCGTGCTGGTCGAGCCAGAGAGCCCTCAGCCGGGGAGCGCGAGGGGCCTGCCCCTCGCAAGAAAGAGCACATCTGAGGAGAACCGGTCCGTGCAGGTGCTCGTCTGGGTACACCGGGGCGTCGTGCCGGACATTGCCCTCGGTATGCCGGCATTGATAGAGCTAGCCGTTGACGCCGGCGACGCCGCTGCCCTTGACGGCGAGGTCGCGGCAATCGCCCCTGTAGGGCTATCCGAGGTACCCGCGTTTGGATCATCGGCACCGGTGTCCATACACCGCGTCGATATCGCCCTCGACGAAAGCCTTGATTTCGGATCCCTTGCGGCCATGGAATGCCGGGTCGTCATCGAGGTCGGCAGACAATCTCCGCTCGCGCTATTCGGAATGAGGTGAAAAGCAGGATGCCACGACGCGCCTCGAACGGGGCCAGGCAAAACGGTGTTTCGGAACCCTCTAGAAAACGCCTAACGACGCCGATTCTCCTGCAGATGCACGCCTCGGAATGCGGCGCAGCATGCCTCGGCAGCATATTGGGCCACTTCGGGCGCTGGGCGCCACTTACCGAGTTGCGCGAGAAATGCGAGGTGAGCCGTGACGGCAGCAGCGCCGCGAGCATCATGCGCGCCGCGAGACACTATGGCCTCGAATGCAGTGGCCTGAGTGTGCGTGCCGAGGCGCTGAAGAAGGTGGATCTGCCGGTGATCGTGTTCTGGCAATTCAGCCATTTCCTGATCGTCGAAGGCTTCGATTCACGCCATTTCTATCTCAACGACCCGTCCACCGGGCGACGCAGGGTTTCCGCCGAGGAGTTCAACAAGGGCTACAGTGGAATCGCGTTGCGGTTCAAGCTCGGCGAAGACTTCGAGCGCGGCGGCGAGCGGCCCGGCTTGTTCAGCCAATTGAACGCTTTGCTCGCGGGGTCATGGCGCGTGCTTACGGGAACGGTCGCGTGCGGACTCATGCTGACGTTGCTCTCCCTCGCGGTACCGGCTTCCTTGAGTGCATTCGTGGACGACGTGCTCAACAACCACGGGCCGTGGGGCGGATTGGTGTTTGCGCTGCTCGGTGCCGGTTTGCTCGTCTACATCCTGTCGCTGCTCAAGCACCGATTCCTCAAACGACTTGCGATCCGAATATCGGTGATTGGCTACAGCCAAGGCCTGTCAAAGCTTTTGCGGTTGCCGGTGGAGTTCTTCGAGCACCGCCTAGTCGGCGATCTCACCGATCGCGTCTCGTCCACCGACCGGGTCGCGAAGAACCTGACGGATCAGTTCCTGGTGCTCCTCGTCGACATGGCGATGAGCACGGTGCTGCTCGCCGCGATGTTGGCCTACGATGCCCTGCTCACGCTTCTCGTGCTGGCTCTTGCCGTCCTGCACGGTGTGCTGGCCCATTCCCTCAACGCATTCCGGGCCGTTCGCAGCCAGGCGATGAGGCGCGAACAAGGTTTGCTGATCGGCGTCGGCATGCAGATGCTTCAGTCAGCGGACAACCTGCGCATGACGGGCGCAGACGACCGGTTCTTCTCGCGCTGGAGTGGTCAGCAGGCGCGCGAACTCGCCGCCCGCCAGCGCTATTCCGAACTCGGCGCCGTCAATACCGCGCTTCCAGGGCTTATCGGGGCACTTCGCGCTGCGGCAATCCTGGGTGTGGGCGGAAGTTTCGTCATGATGGGATCGATGACCCTCGGGACGCTGGTGGGGTTCTATATCCTCGCCGAGATGTTCCTCGCGCCGATCGGGCGGTTCCTGGAATTCGCCGACAAGCGCCAGGCGCTCGAAACCGACCTGCAACGCCTGGAGGACATCGCCAAGGCCGCCGAAGACCCGGTCTTCGCGCGCCGAAGTCCGGAGTCGGAGTCGATCCCCACGTTCAAAGGCCGCCTCCAACTTGCCGGGGCGCTTGAACTCCGAGACGTCACCTTCGGGTTCAACAGGAGCAAACCGCCGCTTATCAAGGACTTCAACCTCGCAATCAGTCCGGGTCAGCGGGTGGCCGTGGTCGGCCCGAGCGGTTCGGGAAAGTCGACCCTGGCGCGCCTGGTCTCGGGAATCTACCAGCCGTGGTCCGGGGAAATCCTCTTCGATGGCCACCGGCGGGACGACATTCCCGAGGAGGTGCTTAGACGGTCCATTTCCATGGTGGATCAGGACGTCGTGCTGTTTTCCGCATCCTTGCGCGACAACATCACGTTGTGGAACCCGGCCGTTCCGGATGAAGCCATTTTCTCCGCGGCGCGAGATGCGTGCATCCACCATGAAATCCTCTTAAGGCCCCAGGGCTACTCGACCCTCGTCGAGGAGGGCGGGGTGAACTTCAGCGGCGGCCAGCGGCAACGCCTGGAAATCGCCCGGGCGCTGGTGGGCAACCCGACCGTCATCATCCTGGACGAGGCGACCAGCGCCCTCGACGCCTCGACGGAGGAATTGGTGGACGATGCGTTGCGGCGGCGTGGCGTCACCTGCCTCATCGTGGCGCACCGGCTTTCCACCGTGCGGGACTGCGATGAAATCATCGTGCTTGAGGCGGGTATCCAAGTGCAGCGTGGTACGCATGACGAGTTGATCGCCGACGAGGATGGCACCTACTACAAGCTGGTGAAGTCCGGCTGATGCCCGACGCGAAGCCGGAGTACACGTCGATCGCGGAACTCGCCGCACGTTCCGGTACATCCGTGCCTTGCGCCGGAAACCGGCCGGTGGAACTGGTCGATTCCGCCAGCGTGTGGTTCATCGAGAAGGGCACCGTCAACCTGTTCCTGGTCGAGTTCAAGGACGGCGTCGAGCAGGCGGCCCCGCAGCATCTGCTGCGCCGCGAATCGGGCTGGTTGATGCCGGGTGTGGGACGGGACGAACAAGAAGGCGACGAGGGCACCACCTTGAGCCTCGCCGCCAAGGGACTGCCGGATACCGTGTTGCGGCGACTACCGGCATCCAAGCTATCCGAGGTTGATCCGGCGGAACTCGCGGAACAGTTCGATACCTGGCTGACCGCAATCACCGACACGCTCTCAAGGTTTGTCGGTCGCATTCCGCGGCCAACGGCGCTGGCCGAATCGGGTCTGACGCTCGAACTGGCGCCTCCTTGTACGCTATCCGTCCGCCGCGACGTGGTCTGGGTTCCCCGACCACCGCCCGGCGCAAGCGTGTTCATGGATATCGTCGACCCGGGGGAGCTTGCCGGGAGCGGTTCAACCGAAGCGGTCATACCGCTGACGCGGACAAGCTGGCTCTCCCTGTTCGACGCGGCAACAGTCGCGGGCAAGTCGACCGAGACGCTGGCCGCCGAAGGCATGCTCCTGCCGGCACTCGCCTCGTTTCGCGCGGTTGCGTTCACGTTGGAACGCCTCAACCGCCGCCTGGCCGTGGTCGACGAAGCGAATCTCGAACGGGCGCGGACGATGAGCCGGCACACGGCCGAGAAGGCGGCACGGCAGCGTCTTTTGAATGTCTACGACTTGCCGGTTGACGGGGACGCCGACGAGGACACGGCCCTCGCGGACGCCCTGCAGATCGTCGGCCGTCGCGAAGGCATCGATTTCAAGATCCCGGCGCGTTCGGGGACTTCCGATGCTCCCATCGGCCTCGTCGACGTTCTCGATGCGTCGGGCGTACGGGCGCGGCGCGTACGGTTGAACGCGGAGGACAGTTGGTGGCGCGGAGACAGCAACGCGATGCTGGCTTTCCGCGAGGAGGACGGACAACCCGTCGCGCTGCTGCCCGGAATGTTCGGGCGCTACCGGTTGGTCGACCCGGTCACCAAGCGCAGCACGCGGGTTGCGGCAGCACGTGCCGCAGCGCTATCGAAGGAAGCTTGGATGTTCTACCGGCCTTTGCCGACAGGCGCCGCGAGACCGGCGGATCTCGTCGCGATCGCTCTTCGTGGCTCGGCCGCAGACCTGGTGCGGCTGGTGACCGCCGGGTTGCCGGGCGGTCTGATCAAGCTTCTGCCCGCGCTCGCCCTCGGCTTCGTCGCGAACCATGTGGCGGGGGGCGGAAGCGCCGGTGCGCTCTACGCGGTGGCCGTCGCGGTGGCCGGTTTCGGTCTGCTCGGCGCCATGCTGCACCTCTTTCAGAACACCGTGATGATGCGGCTCGAGGGTCGCTCGGCGTCCCGGGTCGAAGCCGCGTTCTGGGACCGCCTCATGCGCCTCCCGCCAAGCGTTCTGCACCGCCACCCGTCCGGCGACCTGGCGATGGCGGGAATGACGTTCCAGAATCTGCGGGACGGTCTCCAGGGAGTGGTCGCAGACAGCCTGTTGTCGGTCATCTTCCTGCTTCCGGTTTTCGGGGTCATCTTCTTCTACGATGCCACCCTCGGGGTCGGAACCCTCGTCTTCAGCGTCGTTTCGCTCTTCGTCACCGTCGTCCTCGGGTTGCGCCAGATTTCCCCCTACGGGCGGATGATCAGCGCCGGACGTCGTGTCGCCGGACGGCTGTTCCAGATCGTCGGCGGCATCACCAAGCTGCGGGTGGAGAATGCGGAAGGGTCGGCCTTCGCCATCTGGGCGCGGGACTACCGGGAGCAGAGGCGCGCGGAACTCGACCTCGGCGCACTGGAAGGTCATTCCCGGGCATTTGGTGCCGCCCTCCCCTTCATCGCCGCCGGCGTGATTCTCTTGGCGGTCGTCACGGCGGGCGAGCGCACGGTCCCGGTCGGCGACTTTCTCGTCGTCTACACGGTCTTCATCGCTTTCCAGTCCGCCATCGCCCGGCTTGGCGAGTCCTTCGGAACGGTTGCCGCGACGCTGCCGGCGTTCGATCAGATGCGCCCGCTGCTGGCCGCCGTTCCGGAATCCGAGGTGGGTGGCGAGCCCGTCGACTACCTGGGCGGCGAAATCCTCTTCGACCGCGTTTCCTTCCGCTACGATCCCGACGGGCCGCTAATTCTCGACGATGTCACGATTCGCGCCCACCCCGGCGAATTCGTCGCAATCGCCGGCGAGTCCGGCGCCGGGAAAAGCACCCTGTTCCGGCTCGCCCTTGGAATCGACCGGCCGAGCGCCGGTGCGGTCTACTACGACGGACGCGATCTTCGCCACCTCAACCTAAAGCGCCTGCGTCGGCAGATCGGCGCGGTACCGCAGTCGGTGGGGCTTCATCCCCAGGATCTCTGGGACAACGTGGTCGGCCACCATGACGACGTGGCGACCGAGGACGTCTGGGCCGCGGCCCGGACCGCCGAGATGGAAGACCAGATCAAGGCCATGCCGATGGGCATGATGACCATGGTCGGCACCAGCGGTTCCGTGCTGTCAGGGGGCGAGAGCCAGCGCGTCACCATCGCCCGCTCGGTGATCGGCAGTCCCCGGATCATGATGTTCGACGAGGCCACCAACTGGCTGGACAACGAAAGCCAGGCCAAGGTGATGCAGAACCTGACCGCACTCACCTCCACCCGAATCGTCATCGCCCACCGTCTGTCCACGCTGGAACAGGCCGACCGGGTCTACGTATTGCAGGCCGGCAAAGTCGTGCAGAGCGGCACGTTCCAGGAACTCATGCGGATCGACGGGGTATTCCGGGAACTCGTCAGAAGGCAGGTCGCCTGACCACAAACGTCGTGGCAATGAAGAAGCCCTTTGACCTATCCAATGCGCTCGCGAAGAGGGCCGGCAAGGACAGCAACTTTCGCGAACGTCTCGTTCGGAACCCCAAAGACACAATCGAGCGCGAATTCGGCGTGACGCTCCCCGAAGAACACGGGTTCCACCTTCACGAAGAAACCCATGCCGAAACGCATGTCGTACTTCCGCCCCGAAGCAAACTCAGCGACGCCGAACGCGAGGAGGCGAGAGCCGGTGCGACCTCGCTCGAGTTTCTAAAGAAGACGATGTACGACCCCGCGCCGCCGATTCGCCCTCCCATGCCCGAGCGGGCCACCGCGATCGCTTCCGAAACGCTCCTCGAGGCGGCTAGGGAGAGCATCCGTCGCGGTCTTCGCTTCCTAGAATCCACGATCGGCCAAGACGGGGCATGGCACTGCATCCGGTTCAATGTGGCGGACCCCGACATTCCACGGCATTTTGAAAGACCCCCATTTATCTCAGCGCTTTGCGTACTTGCGCTGGAGAGTTCCAACGAACCCAGGGCGAAGGCGATTTGCTCCGCCACCAAGGCGTATCTTGCCGAGACGATCGAATACCCCGGATTCTGGCGCTACTACCTCCATCTGCCGCACGACCTGGACAGCAGCGCCCTGTGTTCGTTGGTGATTGGGGCGCACCCCTGGGTTTTGCTCGGAATGAACGTCCCGCGGATCTTGGCAAACCGCGACGAGGATGGGCGTTTCATGACCTGGGTACTGGACGAAGACGAGCCCAATGTCGTGGCGCCGTTCCGAATCGAAGCCGATCCAGTCGTGAACGCCAATGTCATCGCCTACCTAGGTGACCGGCCCGACACCAAGAACGCACAACACTGGCTCGCGGCCCTGGTCAACGAAGGACGCCTAGAAGGCTCGTCCAAGTGGTATCCCGACACCGTTGCGATCTACTACGCCCTCGCCCGCGCCAACGTTCGTGCCGAAGGCGCGTTCGCGGAACTCCGCCCCGTGCTTGCCGACCGAATCCTGGACCTTGGCGACGGGAAGGGGGACTTCGGCAACGTCCTGCAGACCGCCCAGGCCGTGTCGGCACTCTCCAATGTCGGGAGTCTTGGACGCATCGACGCGAAACGCCAGGTGGAACGACTCATCGGCTCGCAACACGACGACGGCAGTTGGCCGGAGCTTCTGGCGTTCGGCGACCAGTCTCTGAAGTGGGGTCAGTTCGGGCAGATTGGACATGGCGCCGAGATCGTGACCTCTGCGTTCTGCATCGAGGCCTTGGAGCGTCTCGCCGGAGTTCTGAACGGCTAGTTTGCGGGTCCCCCTGCCCGGTGCTAGCATCGACTCGGGCGATCAACGGTCGAGCTAGAGAAGCTTCCATGTCGGAAGACTCAGCCGTGAGTGGTGGCATAGACCCAGACAAGGCTGATACCCTGCGGTACATCCAGCCGTCGATCAAAAACGCCCTTCCGCACTATCTGCCATTGGGCATTTTCCCTTTGCTTCTCCTCGCCATGATCCATGGCGGCTGGTGGCTACTGCCGGCATTCCTCTTCATGAGTGTCGCTGGTCCCCTTGACAAGGTGCTGGGACTCGACGGACGCAACATGGACCCGGCGAAAACGCCGGAACGCCGCCTGTTGTGGCACAACCTTCCCGTCTGGACCTGGGCGTTCCTGTGGCCGCCGACGTTGATTTTCGGCATGTGGCAAATCCTCGTCGCCAATCCGTTCGCGATTTGGGAAGACGTTGTCCTGGTGATCCTCCTGACCATGGAAGCCCAAGCCGTATTCGTCGTCGGCCACGAACTGATTCATCGACGCACAACCTGGGAGAGGCGCATCGGAGAATTTCTCCTTGCGTCGGCCTCCTATCCGCAGTACGCCACGGAGCATCTCTATATCCACCATGCCAAGGTCGGCACGCCGCATGACGTGGGATCCGCTCCGAAGGGTGAGAGCTTTTGGCGGTATTTCCCCCGGGAGGTCGCGAGCAATCTAACGCATTCCTGGAAGTCCGCTGCCGAACGCTTAGCAAGGCGCCGTCTGCCGGTGTGGCACTACAGCAATCAGTTCTGGCGGTACGGGATCTTCGTCGCGTTCTGGTATGGAATGGTGTTCTGGATGGGCGGAATCTGGGCGGTTCCGGTCTTTGCCTTCCTAGGACTCTCCTGCGTGTTCTCGATGAAGATCAGCAACTATTTCCAGCACTACGGCCTGCGCCGGGTCCGCCTGCCCAACGGTCGTTGGGAAAAGGTGATGCCACGCCACTCGTGGAGCGCCGACTGGAAGTTCAGCAATTGGATGTTCTTCAACATGCAGCGCCATGCGGATCATCATGCGATGGCAAGCCGCCACTACCCGCTGCTCCAGATTCGTGATCGCGCCGAGTCCCCGGAATTGCCCGGAACCTACGCCGACATGATGAACATCGTGCTGCGACCGAAGCGCTGGTTCGAGAAAATGGACCCGTTGGTAGACCAATGGCGCAAGCACTTCTATCCGGAGATCGACGACTGGAGTGCCTACGACAGCCCGATTACGGCCGCGCGACCCGATGCCTTCGAGGCAATCGTCGAGATCTTCGGCGCCGCCCCTCGGCTCGCCAAGTGGATCGAACGCCATTCGGAGCTTCTCGACAACCTGCAGGACCGAGAATTCACCGATCTGGATCTGCCTAAAGGGTTCGGACCCGACGAGGAGAGCGAATCGATCGCGCGGCGCGGGCTTGCACGACTCTATTGGACGCACGAGATGGGCGTCCAGGAAATGAAGGACCTGATTGCGGAGCTACCCACGGCCGACGCCAAGGACTCCGCTGAGATCGTGCGGAACTTCTCGAACGACAAGGCCTTTCAGATCGGTATGCACGTGTTGCGCGGGAACCTCGTGCCGGCCGAGGCAAAGACGGCGCTGTCGAATCTTGCCGAAGCCTCGATTTGCACCGTGCTTGCCGCCGTGGTTGCGGATTTCGTCGAACGGGTCGGGCACTTGCAAGGGCACGGCGTCGTTGCGATGTGTCTAGGCGACCTCGCCAGCCTGGAGGCCTATCCCGGCGTTGAAATCCACATGTTGTTTGTCCACGACGGCTTGCGGTTTGAAGAGAACGAACGCCTGTGTCGGCGTTTCCGGGAGGCGCTGACCGACCTGGCTGAGGACAGCCTGTTGTTCTCGCCGATCCCGCCCGACGCGGATTTGCTCTTGGCGCTGCCGCTCTCCGAACTAGCCGAAAGCTGCGGCAACCCTCCTTTCGATCAGATCCCTGTCGTCGCCAGGGCGCGCTGCGTGTTCGAATGCGGCGACGCCGGCGTGGCGAATGGGGTCGATGAAGCGTGGCGCCAGGTCGTCGCCGGGTGGAGCGCCGACGAGACGCTCGTCGCCAGGTTGCGCGAACGCGGGCGCCCGCCCGAGAATCCTGCCGAGGCGGGCGTGTCTGCGTACCGTCAAATGCGAGGCGGGCTGGCAGACATCGAACGGACCGCGCGATTCCTGCAGTTGACGGATGCCGATGTCGGCCAAGGCGACCTCGCACCAACCGCGTCTGAAGTGTTCAGTGGCGCGGGTACGGAGTCGCTGGCGCAAGCCGCAGCCATGTGGCGGGATTTGCAGGGAATCACGCGCCTCGTTGGCGAGGAGGGATTCGACGCAGCCGCGGCGGGACCAAGGGCCCGGGCCCTTGTTGCGAACGCTTGCGGGCACGACGATTTCGAGGCGCTGGCCTCGGCCGTCGCCGAAACCGCAGCGCGCGCTTCCGCAGAGATCGACACGCTTCTCTCGCACGCATGACATTGACCAGGACGACCCCTGCAGACCAGGGTCTCGTTGAGCTTCCCGTACTTGCCCCGCACCTGCGGTTTCGCGTGATCGCCGAGGCGCAGACGCTGTTGGTTTCCGAGGCGTTCAATACCCTGCTGCACGGCAAGCTCAACCGCGATCTGCTGCCGCTGCTCGACGGTCGGCGCCCCTTGGACGAGATCGTGGCGGCCCTGGCGGACGCCCATGCGGCCAGCGACGTTCTCGCGGCCATCGGTTCGCTCTCCGCCAAGGGCTATGTCGTATCAGGCGACTACGCTATGGAGCGCCGCCGGGCGGCCTATTGGTCGTCGCTGGGTGCATCGCCCCGGTGGGTCGAACAGCGACTCAAGGACTCGGCCATCGCGGTTGAAGGCGACGATGGCCGTTTGACGAGGCATCTCGTCGATGGCGGCGCCCGGTTGGGAACTGGCGATCGAAGACTCACCGTTGTTATCTGCGAAGACTATCTCGAAGAACGCCTTGCACAAGTGAACCGGCGCCACCTTGAGGCACGAGAACCGTGGGTGTTGGTGCGACCGCGCGGCATGGAAGCACTGTTCGGCCCCGTCTTTCGCGCCGAAGTAAAAGGACCCTGCTGGGACTGCCTGGCCTACCGCCTGCGCAACCACCAGGAGGTCCACGGTTTTCTGCGCCATGTTGCCGGCGAGGAGGCCGCCTTCAAACCGTTCGCCGCGGAGCCGACCGTGCTGGAAGCACTGTACGGCCTGATCGCGGCGGAGATCGTCAAATGGGTGGTGCTCGGGGATACGGCCCCGATCCACGACCATGCGATCACCATGAACGTGGGCACGTTCGCCAGTTCGCGGCACGCCGTGATGCGCCGGCCCCAATGCCGCGCCTGCGGCGACGAAGCGTTGCATCGCCCGGACCGGCCGCCGGTTCCCGTGTGTCTGGGTGAAAGTCCCAAGGCCCACCGCAACAGCGGCGGCTCGCGCAGCGTGGCACCGGAGGTCACCCTGGCCAGATACCGCCACTTGGTGAGTCCGGTCAGCGGGGTCGTGACGTGGCTCAGGCGCACCACCGACGAGGACGACCCCTGGCTTCACGTCCATTGGGCCGGGAGCAATCTCGGCATGCGAAGCCGGAGCCTGAGTTCCCTGCGGCGCAGCCTGCGCAGCAAGAGTGCGGGCAAAGGCAGCACCCGCGAGCAATCCGAGGTCAGCGCGCTTTGCGAAGCCGTCGAGCGCCACTCGGGCGCTTTCCATGGCGACGAGATCCGAATCCGAAAGCGCTTCGCCGAGTTCCCGAAAGGGGAGGCAATCCACCCAAACGATGCGCAGTTGTTCAGCGAGAGTCAGCTTGACAACGCCGCGAGCATCAATGCGAAGGGCCACCCCTACAATATCGTCCCGCCGCGTCTCGACCCCGATGCCGACATCGACTGGACACCGGTGTGGTCGTTGACAAACGAGCGGCATCGCTACCTGCCGACGTCGATGCTCTACAGCATGGCGGCCGAACAGCGCGGCGCCGGCGACCTGATCGCCGATTCCAACGGCTGCGCTGCGGGCAACACGATGGAAGAAGCCGTCCTGCAGGGATTCTACGAACTCGTCGAGCGCGATGCGTTCGCCGTCTGGTGGTACAACCGCCTGCAAGTTCCCGCAGTCGATCTTGCGAGCTTCGACGACGAGTACCTCGCATCGGCCCATGGCCACTACGCCGCCTACGATCGGGATCTTTGGATGCTCGACGTCACCGCCGATGTCGGCATTCCGACGTTCGTTGCCGTGTCCCGCCGTCCGGACGCTCCGACGGAGGACATCATCTATGGCGCCGGTGCCCACGCCGATCCGCGAATTGCGGCCCTGCGTGCGATTTGCGAACTGAACCAGTGCCTTACGTGGCTGCCGCGTCCGGGCAAATCCGATGGTCGTCCGATGATCGACGATCCGATGGCGCTGTGGTGGTGGCGGACCGCCCGGCTCGCCGATTGTTCCTGGCTGGCGCCCGCGGCCGACGGGCCGCTCAAGAATGCCTCACACTATCCGGCGATCGAGTCGACGGACACGCGCGAGGATGTCGAATACTGCCGCGGGCTCGTCGAAGCCAGGGGCATGGAGTTCCTGGTGCTGGATCAGACCCGGCCCGACGTCGGCATGCCGGTGGTTCGGGTGATCGTGCCCGGCATGCGTCATTTCTGGGCGAGATTCGCGCCCGGGCGTCTGTACGACGTGCCCGTCGGCATGGGATTGCGCGAATACCCCGTCGCTGAAGCCGATCTGAATCCCGCGCCCGTCATCGCCTGAGGAGACTGGATGGACATCGACGAGGCAATCACCCTTACCCAAGACCGTCTCGCCGGCGAGGGCGGCACGATGGGCGACCTGCTTGGGAACTTTCGCAATAGGGTCTCCGCCGTTCTCATCGGAGAGCCGGAATGGGAACGCGTACTCGAATGTGCCGGAAAGCTGCCGATCACAATGGCTGCCCTGCCGTTCGGCTTCGAACTGCCGCTACATGAACCCGAGCCAGTGGCGGACTTCGGCGCATCGCTGGCCAGCGGAACCCCACCCGCCGCGTTTTTCCAAGACAGGGCACGAACCGACAAGACGGATCAGACGGCGCGGGCGATCGTGCGGCTGTTCAAGGAAATGGATGCCGACGGCTCGCCGCTGCGTGAGATTGTCGGCCGCAAGTTGATGCTCGAATACGACATCGGCTCGGCGGGCGACGGGATGAGTTCACTTCCGGGTCTGTTCCTCCGTCCCGGCGAACGTCCGATTCTCGGTGCGCGCGGTCAGGGGGATGACGTATTTGCGGTGGTTGACGCCCTCGTCTCCTGCGTGGGCTGGGAGATGAACAAGGCTGAGCGGGAGAACGTCCAACGAGCCTACCTGGCGCAGCCGGAAGACACGCGCATGGACTCGTTCGGCGTTTTTCCATCCCGCTCACGGTCGATTCGCTTGGCCGTCATGGGCTTCAAGTCCCAGCAGGAGATCTGTTCCTATCTGAAGAACACGGGTTGGCCCGGCGAGACGTCGGCGGTCGACGCCGTGATCTCACGCTTCAAGGAACGCGCGGACATCGTCCGGACGGGGGCGAACATCGACGTGCAGGAAGAGGGTCTCGGCCCGACGCTCGGCCTTACCCTGATCGTCAAGCAGAGATATACGAAGGATTCGCGCTATTGGCTCGACGGCCTGACCGACTGGGATCCGTTCCTCGAAGCCCTGGGCTACGAGGAGCTAGTCGTGCCAAAGAAGCTTGCAGCACTTGCCGCTTGGGTTTCGAAACCGACAACGCTCTTTGCGAAGTCCGGCCGCTTCGTGCTGCTACGCGGCATTCACCACATCAAGCTGGTCATTTCCGAAGACGAGCTTCGAGGTGCGAAAGCCTACGTGTTCATGGTGCTTTCCGGCGCGGTCCCTCTCTGACCCACACGGTCACGCAAACACCCACCGCCCCCGAAACGGGGATGGTGGGGTCATTTCATGCTGGCAGATCGCCGGTTTTTGCCGGCAAGAGCCCTCAGCCCGGGAGCGCGAGGGGCTTGCCCCCCGCACAGAAGAGCTCTACCAGCAGCAGCAGAGGCCCGCCGAGATGGCTTCGAGCTGCTCCTCGGTGATGTTCGGATCCGGTGGCAGGGCGAGATGCACCGTCTGCATGTCGCTTTCGTGGACCTTGATCGTCATCGACTCGGGAATCGTAATGCCCAATTCCGAGCTGATGGTGGTCTTCGGATCCGCGAGAAGCTGTGCCCTGAAGTCCGTGTCCAGAGCAGATTTCTCGACAATCTGCTGCAGCATTTCATCGCCGCTTCTCATAACAAACCTCCTTTGCGTAGCAGCCGCGCCAAGTAGCTTTCGACATTAGCACCAGCGAGCCTGCGCCTACAACGCCGGGTCTAGTGTCTCAATTTGAAATTTCGGTTCGATCCGAATCGCCACGGTCTCACCGCGAGTCAAGGTACAATGCGAGGTGTCCAACACCGGCATGTGCGAGTGTTCCCGGGCCACGAAAGCGCAGAAGGAAAGCTTCACGTCCTAGGCTGGACAAGAAAGCATCCAGGTGTCCCGTTCGGCGTCCTGGTTTCGGGGCTTTCCTGTCTCTGCCTGTCGACCACGGGTGCGCTCGCCCAGCACGAGACCCCCGAGGACAAGGGCCTACGCATCGCACGCGAATCCAGCGCCCGCAACGACGGCTTCGGGGATTTCACCGCCGCAATGGCCATGGTGCTGCGAGACCGGCAGGGTCGGGAGAGCGTCCGTCAGATGCGCTTCAAGGTGCTCGAGGTGCCCGACGACGGCGACAAGAGCCTGTTCGTCTTCGACCAGCCGCGGGACGTACAGGGAACCGCGCTCCTGACCCACGCGCACATCAATACGCAGGACGATCAGTGGCTGTATCTCCCCGCCCTGAAGCGGGTCAAGCGCATCAGCGCTTCACGCCGCTCCGGATCGTTCATGGGTAGCGAGTTCTCCTACGAGGACATGAGCTCGCCGGAGGTGGACGAATACACCTACAAGTACCTGCGCGACGAGCCCTGCGGCGATCTCATGTGTACGGTGACCGAGCAATTCCCCTTGGACGAGAAATCCGGTTACAGCCGCAAGGTCATTTGGCAGGACCTTGACGAACTTCGAGCGTGGAGAATGGACCTCTACGATCGGAGGGGTTCGCACCTCAAAACGCTCACTTTTTCGAACTATCAGCAATACCTGGATCGGTTTTGGCGGGCGGACGAACAGACGATGGTGAATCACCTGACCGGCGCGAGCACGGTGCTTCGATGGACGGACTTTCAGTTCCGCACCAACCTTGACGAGAGCGAGTTCACCCAGACGGCCCTTCGACGCGTTCGCTGATGCGACTCGTCGGCGCAATTGCGTCCCTTGCGGTGATGGCGGCTGCGGACGCCGAGGTCGACATTGCCGGGGAGACGAGCCTACAGGCTCGATGGTATCCGCAATCGCCCGCCTTCCCCGGTCAGCGTTCGAGCACGGCTGGGCTGGTCGTTGAGCCGACGCTCTACGGAGAGATCGGACAAGGAACCAGCTTCACCCTAACCCCGCTCTACCGGTACGACAGCGCCGACTCGCGGCGCACGCATGCGGACGTCCGCGAGGCCTACCTGTTGACTTACGGCGACTGGGGCGAAAATTCCTGGGAGCTTCGGCTGGGACTCGACCGGGTCTTCTGGGGCGTCGCCGAGTTGCACAACCTCGTCGACATCGTCAACCAGTTGGATCTGATCGAGCATCCGCGCGATCGACCCAAGCTCGGCCAACCCATGGCACACCTGACGATATCCGGCGACTGGGGCATCGCCGAATCGTTCGTCCTGCCGTACCACCGCAAACGGTCGTTTCCAGGTCGTTCCGGGCGTCTCCGGGCGCGCCACCTGATCGACGAGGACGCCATCTACGAGAGCGGCGCCGAAGAGCGCCATGTGGATCTCGCGTTCCGGTACAGCAATACCGTGGGCCTGCTCGACTTTGGCCTGAGCGCCTTCGTCGGGACCAGCCGCGAGCCCCTGTTTCTTGCGGGCAGTCAATCCGAGCCAGCCAAGACCTTGATCCCGTACTACGAGCAGATTCGGCAGATCGGCGCGGACGCGCAGCTAACGACCGGGCTGTTCCTCTACAAGATGGAGGCCATTCGGCGCAGCGGAACTCGCAATCTGCTGGGCCAAGAGGAGGACTACGGTGCCGTTGTCTTCGGAGTGGAACGCGGTGTCGACGCGCTGTTCGGTTCCCGCGCGGACCTGACCCTCCTCGCCGAATGGCACTACGACGGGCGCAAACGCCGTGCGACCAGTGTCTGGCAGAACGACCTGTTCATCGCGGGTTTCCTGGCATTCAACGATGTACCCGGTACCGAGCTAGCAGCCGGCATCCTGGCCGACCTCCGCCATGACTATCGGGCGTTGAACCTGGAACTGAAACGCCGCCTGTCCGATAGCTGGTCGGTGCGCCTTGAAGCGATCGCGACCCTGCGCGCCGATCCGCGGGACTTGACCTACGACGGCCGACGCGACAGCTTCCTGGGCGTGGACTTCACGTTCAGCTTCTGATCGGAGGGCTCGGGTGATTCAGCCAGGCAGCAAGTCGCTACGAAGGATCGCCGTGGTTGGACGGGGAACCGCCGGATCGTTGGCGGCTGCGAGCGTCTCGCGTCTTCACCCCGACAGCGACCACGACCTGCACCACATATACGATTCCCGCATCCCGGTCATCGGGGTGGGTGAAGGCATTGGCCGAGCCTCGTTCAGGAGTTGCACAGACTGACGGACTTGCCGCACGAGACCATCCTGCAACGCTTGAAGGGAACCCGCAAGTACGGCGTCGCCTTCGAGGGGGGGTGGGGTCGGCGCAATCGAGACTTCACGCACTACTTCACGCCGCAGCAGGTGTCCTACGCCTACCACCTGTCCGCCGACCTGATGGGGGAATTGCTGCACGAAAGCACACGGGCGCTACACGTCGACGCGAACGTGCTCAACATCACCAGGGTGGAAGGCGGCGCGGTGGTGGAGTTCGAAGGCCGGACCCCGGAACACTACGACCTGGTCTTCTATGCCCGCGGATTTCCCAGGGAGCTCGACGCCAACGAACACATCGACATTTCCTTCATTCCCACCAATTCCGCGGTCATCCGGCGCTGCCCCGCAATCATCGAGGCGGCGCAGGACGGGCCGGTCGTGCAACATACCTATACCCGCGCCGTTGCCCGCCCGCACGGATGGGTATTCGTCATTCCCCTTACGGCGCACACATCCTACGGCTACATCTTCAACCGCGAAGTGACCGACCTCGCACAAGTCGAATCAGACTTCGATACGTTCCTTGAAGCCGATGGCGTGTCGGAATTCGAGCAACGGGCCGTGCTCCGGTTTCCCAATTTCGTCCACCGCCGGATCTTCGACGGCGCGGTCGCCCGGGTAGGTAACGCGGCGGCCTTCATGGAGCCGTTGGAGGCGACGGCGATCGTGTCCGCGCAGTTGCAGATCGGCATGGTTCTCCAGATACGGCTGAACCGACCGCTCGAGCATCTTGAGCGGGATGCGCCGGTGGTCAACCGGTTTCTCATCAACAACATGCTCTGCTACGGCCTGTTCGTGGGCTGGCACTACTCGTGCGGCTCGAAGTACAACAGCGAATTCTGGCGCTACGCCCGCGAACAAGCGTGGCCGCAACACCGCAAGGCGGCCGACCCCGAGGCGGTGGACTGCGACGCGCTCCGGAAATTCGACGACATGATCGACCTCCTGAACCAATCGGTCATCGACAAGGCGGACTGGGACCGGATGTGCGCGGTCCCCCTAACCAGCTACGCCCAGCTGTCCCAAGGTCTTGGCTGTCCGATCCGGAGTCCGGGCACGAACGGCTCGTAGGGGACGGGCTTGTCCCGTCCCGGCGCGCCCTTCGGGCGCGATCGAGAATGCTGCCGCATTCTCGTAGGGTGTAACCGAAGCCGTGGGGAATCAGGACGCGGGCGACCGCGCGCCCTGTCGGGCGCGATAGGGTCGCCCCTACGAATCCCGTGGCAGTAACGGCACTCAAGTCAACACGCCGAGTCAACCCAGCCGGTCGATTTCCCCCTGCACGGCTAGCCAGGCCGCCTCTTCCCGTTCCACCTCCTCCATGATGCGGCGACGTTCGGCCACCAGCCGCGCCAGTTCGTCGGGCCTCTCATGCGCATCGCCTTCCCCGAGGCTCGTATCGATGTCCTCGAGGCGTCCGTTGAGTTGCTCGAGCCGCCGTTCGAGGCGCGCCTGTTCACGGCGGAGCGCACTGCGATTGCCCCGGGGCCGCGAGCGGCCGCTTGCCGGGCGCTTGTCCGCGGTGCGTTTTCGTCGCAGCGCGGTGTAAGCGTCGAGGTCGTCTCGGAAACGGCTGACGGTGCCGTCGGCGACCAGCCAGAAGTCGTCGGCGCATTGCCTAAGCAGGTGCCGGTCGTGGGAGACCAGGAGCACCGCGCCGCGGTATTCCTGCAAGGCGATCGCGAGTGCCTGGCGCATGTCGAGATCGAGGTGGTTGGTCGGTTCGTCGAGCACCAGCACGGCGGGCTGCCGACAGGCGAGCAGCGCAAGCACCAGCCGCGCCTTCTCGCCGCCGGAGAACGTCCTCGCTTTTCGGCCCACGTCGTCGCCACGGAAGCCCCAGCCGCCGAGGTAGTCCCGGACCCGCTGGTCAGTCCAGGCCGGCAATCCGTTTTTCTCGCACTCGGCGAAATGGTCGAGGGGCGAGGCGTCGAGGTCCAGGGACTCCAGTTGGTGTTGCGCGAAGTAGCCCACGGCGGCGTGTTGACCGCGAGTTGACGACCCGGTAAGCGGGGCCAGTTCGCCGGCAACGCAGCGCAGCAGCGTGGTCTTGCCCGCGCCGTTGGCACCGAGCACGCCGATGCGGTCGTTCGGATAGACCCGCAACGTGACATCTTCGAGCACGGGCTTGCCGTCGTAGCCGATCCCCGCATCGTCGAGCATGAGCGTCGGGTTGGAGATCTTCTTCGGCTGCGTGAAGTCGAACCGATACGGCAGTTCGGCGTGGACGGGGGCGACCAGGTCCATCCGTTCGAGTTCCTTCAACCGGCTCTGGGCCTGACGCGCCTTGCTCGCCTTGGCGCGGAACCGGTCCACGAAGGCGTGGATCTCGGCGACGCGGCGTTGCTGTTTCTTGTACACCGCCGCGCGGCGTTCCAGCGCCTCGGCACGCTGTCGTTCGAAGGCGCTGTAGTTGCCCGAGTAGGCCGTGGCCGTGCCGTCGTCCAAGTGGACGATCTCGCCCATGCTGCGGTCCAGGAAGTCCCGGTCGTGGGCGATCAAGAGCAGCGTTCCCTCGTACTTGCGCACCCAGTTCTCGAGCCACAGCGTCGCGTCGAGATCCAAATGGTTGGTCGGCTCGTCGAGCAGCAGCAGTTCCGAGGGAGTCATCAACGCCCGCGCGAGGTTCAGGCTGATGCGCCAACCGCCTGAGAACGCGCCGTGGGGCTTTTCGAAGTCCGACGCCTCGAAGCCGAGTCCGGATAGGATCTCGCCGGCGCGGGCATGGGCATCGTAGCCCCCGGCATCGTCGAAGTCGGAATAGAGGTGGCCGAGGGCGTCGTCGTCGGCCGCGCGTTCGGCCTTCGCGATGGCTCTCTCGACGGATCGCAACCGGCTATCGCCGTCGAGCACGAAGTCAAGGGCGGAACGGGAAGACGGCTCGATCGACTGTTCGAGGCACGCGAGTCGCCAGGACTCCGGGTAGAGGACCTCGCCTTCCTCCGGGAGAAGCCGGTGCCGCACCAACTCGAACAGGGTCGACTTGCCGATCCCGTTGCGCCCGACAACCCCCGCCTTGTGGCCGGCGTGGATGGTGAGACTGAGGCCGTCGAACAGCGTCCTCTCGCCGCGGCGCAGCACTACGTCGATGAACTGAAGCACGGCAAGGGAGGTTTGGTTGTAGGGAGGCGGCGGTTGAAGGAAGTACTGCCCAAGGACGTCGATGGCGCGGCCAAAGGCTCATCGCACTGTCGTATCATGCGCCGCCATCATACCGCACCGTCGTCGTCCGTGAGCCAGTATCTCGTCGTCCATCCCACCCATCCGCAACCGCGGCTGGTCAACCGCGCCGCCGAGATCGTGGCGAGCGGCGGCATCATCGTCTACCCGACCGACTCCACCTACGCCCTCGGGTGCCGACTCGGGGACAAGGATGCGGCGGACCGGATTCGTTCCCTTCGACAGTTGCCCAAGGACCACTACCTGACCCTGGTGTGCCGCGACCTTTCCGAACTGGCGACCTACGCCCGCGTGGACAACACCAGCTACCGGATCATCAGGCGCCACCTGCCCGGTCCCATGACGTTCGTATTGACGGCCACGCGCGAGGTCCCCCGCCGGCTCGTGCATCGACAACGTCGGACGATCGGCCTGCGCGTGCCGGACAACGTCATCGCGCAGGCCATCCTGACCGCCCTTGGCGAACCGATCATGTCGACCACCGCACTCCTGCCCGATGCCAGCTTGCCGCTTACGGACATGGAGATGGAACGGGGCAGGCTCGAGCACGCCGTGGACGTCATCGTCGACGGTGGCATCGGTGGCGTGCAGCCCACCACCGTCGTCGATCTCACGTCCGGCGACGCCGAGATCGTGCGCGAAGGCGTCGGCACGCTGGACATCTGACCACGCTATACTGCCGCAAATGGACCAGTCCGCCGGGCGAGGGGTCGATGTCGGCAGGATTCACGGGCCGTCGCACCAGGATCGTAGGGGCGGGGCTTGTCCCCGCCCGCGCCGCGCCGGACCATAACCACGCGGGGCGGGGCAAGCCCCGCCCCCA
>JAPPND010000127.1:23185-37765 GCA_028818795.1 Gammaproteobacteria bacterium
CCACCACAAAATCCCCCACAAACTCCCCCGGCCGGCGGGGGGGGGGTGGGGGGGGGGGTTTTCCCCGGCCCCCCCCCCCCCGTGGGGTGGGGGGGGGGCCCCCCCCCCCCCGCGCCGTGCCTGACCATACCCACGCGGGACGGGACAAGCCCGTCCCCTACGGTGGTTGTTGAAGAGGCAAGCAAAGAGAACCTTGAGCAGCAGCGACTCCGATCAGCGGGTATTGTCGGGGATGCGGCCTACGGGTCGCATGCACATCGGCCACTACCACGGTGCCTTGAAGAACTGGGTGGAGCTTCAGCACCAATACGACTGCTTTTTTTTCGTGGCCGATTTCCACGCCCTGACCACCGGCTACCAGGACACCGAGAACATCGAGCAGTTCACGTTCGACACCGTGGTCGACTGGCTGGCAGTGGGCTTGAGTCCCGGGGCGGCGACCATCTTCCTGCAGAGCAAAGTTCCGGAACACGCGGAACTGCACCTGTTGCTATCGATGATCACGCCGGTGTCCTGGCTCGAACGCGTGCCGACCTACAAGGATCAGTTGGCGAATCTCGGCGACCGTGATCTCGGCACCTACGGCTTCCTGGGCTATCCCGTGCTGCAGGCTGCCGACATTCTGATGTACCGAGCGGGCCACGTGCCGGTGGGCGGCGACCAGGTCGCACACCTGGAACTGTCGCGCGAGATCGCGCGGCGCTTCAACCACGTCTTCGGTCGGGAACCGCAGTTCGAGATGCATGCCGAACGGGCGATCGCCCAGATGGGCAAGAAGCCGGCGCGCCTGTACCGACAGGCCCGCAAGGACTACCTCGAGCGCGGCGACACGGAAGCCCTGTCCCGCGCGCAGGCCTTGCTGGCCGAGCAGCAGAACCTCTCCATCGGCAACCGCGAGCGCCTGTTCGGCTACCTGGAAGGCGGCGGGCGCATCATCCTGCCCGAGCCGCAAGCGCTCTTGACCGAGGCACCCCAGGTACCCGGCATCGACGGGCGCAAGATGTCGAAGTCCTACAACAACACGATCAGACTGCGGGAGAGCCCCGAGGTGGTCGAGCAGAAGGTGCGCACAATGGTCACCGACCCGGCCCGCGTGCGTCGCGAAGACCCGGGCGATCCGGAAAAGTGTCCCGTCTTCGAACTGCACGATATCTACTCGGACGACGACACCAGGACCTGGGCCGCTGACGGTTGCCGGCGCGCGTCGATCGGCTGCATCGACTGCAAGGGGCCGCTGATCGATGCCATCAACCGCGAGCAGACGCCGTTCATCGAACGAGCCGAACAGTTCGAGAACAACCCCGACCTGGTGCGAACCGTCCTCATCGAGGGGTCCGAAGCGGCACGCGAAGAGGCGCGGGAGACCTTGGAGGACGTCAAGGCCGCCGTGGGCATCGCACACCGATGACCGCCCCGGGCGACGACGAAGAAGATCGACGGCCCGATACGGCGCGCGACCTCGGGCCCTTGGGGGTGCCACCGGGCTCGAACCGGCTGCGCGACGCCAAGCAGCAGGACGACAAGATCGTCGCCCTCGTCGGGGGCAAGGTGTACCGCGACCTGCCGACGGACCTGTATGTCCCGCCGGATGCGCTCGAAGTCTTCCTCGAGGCGTTCGAGGGGCCCATGGACCTGCTGCTGTACCTGATCCGTCGCCAGAACATCGACATCCTGGACATCCAGGTCGCCGAAATCACCGAGCAATACATGCGCCACATCGAACTGATGAAGGTGCTGAAGCTCGAACTGGCTGGCGAGTACCTGGTGATGGCGGCAACGCTCGCGGAGATCAAATCGCGCATGCTCCTCAAGCAACCCGGGGGAGAGGACGACGAGGAAGAGGATCCCCGCGAGACGCTCATTCGACGCTTGCGGGACTACGAACGCCTCAAGGAGGCCGCAGGGCGGCTGGACGAGCTGCCGAGACTCGAACGCGACCTGCACACCGCCCACGCCGCGAAGCCGGACCCGGTGAAGCGGCACGCGCACCCCAACGTCGACTTGAAGGAGGTTCTGGTCGCCTTCGCGGACGTGCTCAAGCGAGCCGAACTGCACAAGGGCCACACGATTGCGCGCGGGGGACTATCGGTGCGTGAACGCATGTCCGACGTGCTGGCGCGGGTCAACAGTCAATCCGCCTTGGTTCCCTTTGCCTCGCTGTTCGACGTGAGCGAGGGACGAAGCGGCGTCGTGGTGACCTTCCTCGCGCTCATGGAACTGCTCCGCGACGCCTTGATCGACCTAGTCCAAAGCGAGCCCTTCGCGCCCATCTTCGTGGGCCCCCCACAAGCCCACCCGACCGGGGAGCTGGCGGTGGCGGACACCCAAACGGGGGAAGACGCCTGATGGAGGCCGCTCAGATCGAGCGCATCGTCGAAGCGGCTCTCCTCGCGGCGGACGAACCGGTGAGCATTGACCGGCTGATCAAGCTCTTCGCGCCGAGCGAACTGCCCGATGGGAATCCCCGGGGCGCGGTTCGGGCTGCCCTCGACGCCATCGGCGAGGCCACCACCGACCGCGGATTCGAGCTTGTCCGCGTGGCGAGCGGCTTTCGCTTCCAGGTTCGGCAGCAATTCAGCCCGTGGGTCAGCCGCCTGTACGAAGAACGCCCGCCGCGATACTCGCGTGCGTTGTTCGAGACGCTGGCGTTGGTCGTCTATCGGCAGCCGGTGACCCGAGGCGACATCGAGCAGATCCGCGGCGTGTCCGTGAGTCAGTCCATCATGCGCACACTCCTCGAACGTGGTTGGATTCGCGTCGTCGGTGAACGCGAAACCCCCGGACGGCCCGCCCTCTACGGCACGACCCGTGCCTTCCTCGACTACTTCAACCTGAAAAGTCTCGACGACCTCCCGCCGATGGACGAGATCGAGTCCTTGATGAAACCGGCGCTCGACAACGTCGCCCCCGCGGAGGAACCGGACACCGAGGAGAATCCGGTCGAGGAGCCGAGGGAACCGCCACGCCCCCGGCCGGTGGCCGAGATCATCCAGATGCCCCGCCCGGCCGATCCGCCGGATCAGTGAGAAGCGTCCGTCCGCCGGTTCTTCTTGCGAGCGCCCGTAGGGGACGGGCTTGTCCCGTCCCTAGGACCAATATTTATCATTTGATTCAATGAGTTGAGAATAAATCCCTGCGAGGGTCAAACGCCTGAAGGCTCTTGGGATCCATGACGGAGAAACTCCAGAAAGTTCTCGCCGACCACGGCTTCGGCTCGCGTCGGCAGATGGAGCGGTGGATAGCCGCCGGACGGGTGGTGGTGAACGGACGAGTCGCCGCGATCGGCGCACGCGTGGACGACACCGACGACATCGTCGTCGACGGCCGCAAGGTCGCCAAGGCGTCCGCGGCAAGCTGCCGTGTCATCGCCCTCAACAAGCGCGCCGGCGTAATCGTGTCGCGCCGAGACCCGGAGGGTCGGCCGACCGTATTCGAGGACCTGCCCGGCTTGAGGACCGGTCGCTGGATTTCCGTCGGGCGGTTGGATCTGCAGACCACGGGGCTTCTCCTGCTCACCAACGACGGCGAACTGGCGCATCGGCTGAGCCACCCGAGCACCGGCATCGACCGGGAATACGCGGTGCGGGTCGCCGGGGTGCTCGACGACGACGCACTCGAACGCCTCAGGACCGGCGTCGAGGTGGACGGTCGGGTCGAGTCCTTCAGCGATATCCGCTACTACGACGGATCGGGCTCCAACCACTGGTACCACGTGGTGCTCATGGAGGGCCGCAACCGCGAAGTGCGTGATCTGTTTGCCAGCCAGGGCGTTGGTGTGAACCGCCTCAAGCGGGTGCGCTACGGGCCGGTGATCCTGCCAGCGTGGCTGCCGAGGGGGGCCTGGGAAGAGATGGGCGCCGACGACGTCGCGCGGTTGCGCGCCACCATCGGCCTCCCGCCCGGCAAGCCCACCCGGCGGAAGCAGCCGTCGAGGTCGATGCTGATTCCGTATCCGAGCTTGGCGTAGGCGTCACGGCCGATTCGCGTTCGATTCGAGAACCGCGACTCGCGCCCATCCCCGAACCGGAATGGACTAGCATCCGTCTCGGTGCATCAAGCAACGGAAGCTCGTTTTCGGCGAGGACGGGGGTAAGAGTAGGACGGCGGGAACCAGCGTATGATGATCGTCTCGGCCGGCGAGGCATCAGCACCTGCCCACGCGGGGCGCGAGGTTCTTCTCGAAAGCCAAAGCTGCGGAAGGGGCGGTGCAGTTGTGCCAGAAGGAATGCGTGCTGGACGGGGGCGACAACATTCAGGGTTGTCATGGTCCGTACGGGACGGGCTTGTCCGTTCCCGACGGCTCAGTCGCTGTCCCGACCCTGCCGCAGTTCCTCGCGCAACCGAGCCAATTCCGTTTCGGCCGCCCGCTGACGCTGCTCGGCTTCCTGCTGGCGGATCTCCGCTTCGGCAAGGCGTTTCGTTGCCTCGAGCCGTTCCCGAACCTGCTCCTGGTAGGTGCGCAGGTATTGGCCACTCGTCGGGTCGAACCAACGCAATCGGCCACCGCCATCTACGCGCGCGTGCAAGTTCAGCATAGCGCTCCGGAGGCCGCGTTTGCCGTTCGGCATGGTCTCGAAGGGAATGTCACGATACCGGCCGTGCTGGAGCCGTAGCCCGATGAGGCGCGGCGGTCGGAACTTCTCGCGGGGGTCGTAGATGAAGTACTCCGTGACCCCCATGGCCTCGTAGATGGCGCGCTTTTCGATCCGGTCCCGCCGCCACGACCGGTTCGAGGAGATCTCCATCACGAAGTCGGGGGGCTTCCCCTCCCGCCAGACCACGTACGAGTCCCGCACCCGATCCTCGACGTCGAACACGGCCAGCACATCCGGCGCGATCTGGCCGTGGACGGGCATGCCGGCTTCGGTGCGAGCCACGTAGTGGACGAACAGGTCGCCGCTGACGTAGACATCTTCCCGATCCGCGAACCGCGCCGCGATGGAATGAATCGAGTAGGTCAACGGCCAAAGCTGCGTGTCGCTGTCAGCCATCGGTTCGTCGTCCGAACTCGGCAGACTGCGCTCGTCCAGGGCTAAGAGCGCTTCCAACTGGGCACGCCAACGCGGATCGCAGGTCGAACCGGGCTGCATCGGCAACGCCAAGGCACCTTCGGCCATGGGCGGTCTCCGTAGGTTCGTGAATGAACAGTATCACACCGCGATGTTGGCGGATCGCGCGTCGCCGAGTCTGTAGCAGATGGCTGAAATCTGTGTGCGTCTTGTCCTACAAACGAAGGCGCGTCGACCAGACTGGCAATCGGTCCGACCGGCAGGCAATGGACCGATTCAGCGAGGACTCGACCACGAAGCCGCGTCGAAACGTTTGCCCGTGACACCCTTCGAATCGGGGCCCATCACGTAGAGATAGAGTCCCATGTGGTCCTCCGGCGGCGGCAGCGTCTCCGGGTCCTGGTCAGGATACGCAGCCGCGCGCATCGCGGTTCGCGTCGCCCCTGGATTCAACGAGTTGACCCGAATGCGGCCCGCCCGCGCGGTTTCGTCGGCGAGTACCTCCATGAGTCCTTCGAGGGCGAATTTCGAGACCGCGTAGGCGCCCCATTTCGCCCGTCCCCGCCGACCGACGCCGGAGGAGGTGAACACGACCGACGCATCGTCGGATTCCTCAAGCAACGGCATCATGGCGCGGGTGACGATGAACGCGGCGTTGACGTTGACGTGCACCACCTCGAGCCAGTCCGCCACGGGGTATTCCGCAATCGACGCCTGCGGACCCAGCAGCCCCGCACTGTGGAGAATGCCGTCCAGTCGCCCGTATTCGCGACGTATGGCGTGGTAGAGAATCGTCGCCGCGTCCTCGCTGGCGTGCTCGAGGTCGGCGGGGACGACCACGGGACGCGTCTCGGTGTTCGCCTCGATGAGGTCGAACACGGCCTCGAGCTTGCGTTCGGTTCGCCCGAGGAGCACGACGTCCGCACCGTGCTCGGCATAGGCCAGCGCCGCTGCGCGACCGATACCGTCGCCGGCACCTGTGACCAGGACCACCCGACCGGCGAGAAGATCAGCGCGGGGCTCGTACGTCCGGTCAGCTCTTTCGAGCATGCAGCATGTAGTTGACGCCGACGTCGTTGACGAATCGGCAACGGCGCGTGAACGGGTTGTACGCAACCCCGGTGATGTCCAGCACTTCCAAGGCGGCATCCCGGCAAGCCCGCGCCAACTCCGAGGGACGAATCAGCTTCTCGTAGTGATGGGTTCCCTTCGGCAGGATGTTGAGCATGTGTTCCGCGCCCACGATGGCCAGGACGAAGGCCTTGAGCGTCCGGTTGATAGTGGCCAAAAAGACATCGCCGCCTGGTGCCGCGAGTGTCGCCAATGCTCGGACGGTCGAATCAATGTCAGGTACGTGTTCCAGGGTCTCGAGACATGTCACGAGGTCGAACTGCCCGGGCTCGGTCTCGAGATAGGTCTCTGCGGTTCCTCTAATGTAGTCGATTCCTTCGACGCCCCGTTCAGCAGCATGAAGTCGGGCGACGGCCAGGGGCGCCTCGCCAGCATCGATCCCCGTAACCGCGGCACCGAGGTCGGCGAACGCCTCGGTCACCAACCCCCCGCCGCAGCCGACATCGAGCACCCGCGACTCCTCGAACACGACATCCGCACGCCGCTTGATGTAGTCCAGGCGCGGACCGTTGACATCGTGCAGCGGCTTGAAGTCGCCGTCCGTGTCCCACCAGCGATGCGCCAGCGCCTCGAACTTGGCGATCTCGTCCGCATCGGCGTTGATCATTGCAGCGGCCTTGACGGTGTCGTCCGCAACGATACCACCGCCGGTTTGGCGGGTGGGCGGCGGGACCCTCAGCGATCTGTCACACCTGGTCCGGCGCAAGGCGGCAGGGGTGCAGCTACTTTTCGGCGACGGGCGGTTCGATGGACACGGGGCCGTCCTCGATCCTTGCGAGCGTTGCATCGAGATGGTCGAGCCTCTCGTCGTTGACGGGGTGCTTCTCCACGAACGCGGCAAGATCGCCAGGTTCCGCCGCGAGGTCCCGCCAGAAGCCGACGGCGTCCGACACGGAGACCCCCGCCCGCTCCAGCATCGGCAAGGACAGGTCATCCGCCTCGCGCTCGTTGCGATGCGTGAACATGCGCCCCGCCATCTCGCTGAAGAACCCGCCTGTGCTAAAGAACGGCAGGTCACTGCCAATGTCGTCCCCGCCAGCCGCTGCCGCAGCCGCCCCCAACATCATCAACACGTTGACCGCCACGGTCACACCGACGTCTACCGATGCGCCGACGGCGCGGCGGGCCTTTTGTGCCCGGACGTGTCCTGCCACGATGTGCGCGAGCTGGTGGGCCACCACCGCCTGCAGGGCGGCCTCGGCTTCGGTCAGGTACAAACCGGTCGTCACATAGATGTCGTGGCCGTCGACGAAGGCGGTCGGCTCGCCGTCATCGACCAGAACGACGCGGACGTCGCACGCCATCACCGGCGTCACTTCCGCCAAGGCGGTCTCGCCGTCCCGCTCGTAGGCGAACTCGATGCGGCCGTCGCCCGCCGCCGACTCCAGGATCTCCGCGACCTCGCTTCGTCTCCCCCCTTGAGGCACCGCATTGCCGTCGATGGAGGAGATGGTGTCCCAACGCCGCAAACCGGCCGCCGCCGCAGGGCCGCCATCGACCACATCGTCCAAGACCGGCCTCTGCCCAATCCCGAAGTGAGCCTTGGCGACTACCCGGCGCCGCGTTGGCCAACCGTCCAGATCCGCTTCGGTGATCCAAGTGGCACCGATAGTCGGTCTGACCCTCTCACCGCACACGTCGACGTTTGCCGTCAGGATGGGAAACGTCAACTCGTGGATCTTCCCGGCGCGGTCGACTACAGCCTGGACTTCGTCGATCAGTTCGCGCTCCTCCGCAGGGCTCATCGGCCCGCCCGAATCCGTCGTCATGCATCCCGAGAGTGCCAACAACGGCCCCAAGCAGCCTGCCCTGCCGACCGCGCGGCGCATGTTCCCGAGCATCATGGTCTCCCCCGCCGCGCTCAAGCCGACCTTGAGTGCCCTTTGCCGTCCTCCGCCGATCGTACAGCAGCTTGAAGTCGCCGTGGGTGTCACACCGAGATGCGCCAGCGCCCGAATCTGGCGGGCGATTAGTCCCCGTTCAACCTAGCTCGCCACTCTCGCGCCCGTGCAAGGACTTCGGCGATGTCCAGCGTCTTCCAAGTGCCGCTTTCGTAGACGCATTGCCCGTCGATGAACGTGTGCGTCACCCGCGCACCGGCATTCGAGTGGACGAGGGCGGCGTGGGGGTCGTTCACCGGCTGCATGGCGGGATGGTCGAGGTCGACGGCAACGAGGTCGGCGCGCTTGCCCACCTCGATGGAGCCGATTCGATCGTCCAGGCCGATGGCGCGGGCGCTGCCCAGGGTGGCCATGGCGACGATGTCGGCGGCGGGCAGCACGGTCGGGTCGGCGTTCGCGCTCTTTGCGAGAAGGGCCGCGAGACGCGCTTCGACGAACATGTCGAGGGCGTTGTTGGAGGCCGCGCCGTCGGTGCCGATGCCCACCGTGGCTCCTGCGGCGAGGAACTTGGTCACCGGGCAGATTCCGCTGGCCAGTTTCATGTTGGAGTGGGGGCAGTGCACGACGCGTACGCCGCGTTCGGACACCAGGTCGATCTCGTCATTGCTCACGGCGGTCATGTGTACGGCCTGGAGTCGTTCGGTAAACAGCCCCACCTCGTCGAGGATCCGGATCCAGGTGCCGCCCTGGGATCGCAGGGCGCCCGCGACTTCGTCCGCGGTCTCGTGGAGGTGGATGTGCACGTCCGCGTCGATCTCGTCGGCCAGCACCGCCACCCTTCGAAGCCGTTCGGGTTCGACGGTGTAGGCAGAGTGGGGACCGAAACAGGTGGTGACGAGGTCGTCATCGCGAAACCGGTCGTGGAGCGCCAGTCCCTTGGTGAGGCACTCGTCGAAGTCCGCGGAATAGGCGTTGGGGATCTCGATAAGCGGGAAGGCCGCCTGGAGCCGGAAGCCGGCGTCGCGACAGGCCAATGCCGCCGTCTCCGGGAAGTAGTACATGTCCGAGGCGGTCGTCGTTCCCGTCGCCACCATCTCGGCGACCGCGAGCCGGGTGCCGTCGCGGACGAAGTCCTCGTCCATCCAACGCGCCTCCAGCGGCCAGATGGTGTTGTTCAGCCACTCGTCCAACGATTCGGACTCGCCCAAGCCGCGCAGCAGCGTCATCGCCAAGTGGCCGTGGGCGTTTACGAGGCCTGGCATCAGCGCCTGGTGGCCGAGTTCCAGGTGGTGTGCCGCCGGGTGGCGGGCGAGGATTTCACGGCGGGCGCCGAGTCCGACGATGGCGCCGCCGCGGATCGCCACGCTCATGCCTTCGAGGGCTTCGTTGCGAGGGGCGACGGGCAGCAGCAGACGCGGCGAAACGATCAAGTCAGCCCCTTCGGCGGCCTCCCGCGAGGACGAATCAGAGGAGGGGTCGGGCATCGGCTGATTATACGGCCGTGGTAGAATTGGCGGTCTAAATCTCCTGCGTTTCCGAACCCATGTCCGACATCGATTCCGGCCCCGATTCGCCTGGAGCGCAGGGCGGAATTCTTGCCAGAAGCATCGAGGACGAGCTTCGCGAGTCCTACCTGGCGTACGCGATGAGCGTCATCATCAGCCGCGCGTTGCCGGACGTGCGCGATGGCCTGAAGCCGGTGCATCGCCGCGTGCTTTTTGCGATGAGTGAGCTCGGAATCACGTACAACCGGCCGTACCGGAAGTCGGCCTACGTGGTCGGTGAAGTCATGGGCAAGTACCACCCGCACGGCGACAGCGCGATCTACGAGACCATCGTGCGGCTGGCCCAGGATTGGATGATGCGCTACCCCCTGGCCGACGGCCACGGCAACTTCGGCTCGATGGATCGCGATCCGCCCGCGGCGCAGCGCTACACCGAGGTGCGGATGGCGCGAATCACGGGCGACATGCTGGTCGATCTCGACAAGGAGACGGTCGACGTCGTCCCCAACTACGACGAGACGCTCACCATCCCCGAGGTGCTGCCGACCCGGGTACCGAATCTTCTCGTCAACGGCTCTTCCGGCATCGCCGTGGGGATGGCCACGAACATCCCGCCGCACAACATGACCGAGGTGATCAACGGCTGCCTCGCGCTACTCGACGACCCCGGCTCTTCGGTGGAAGACCTGATGGGGCACATCCAGGGGCCGGACTTCCCGACCGGGGCCATCATCAACGGCCGGGCCGGCATCGTGCGCGCGTACCGCTTCGGCCGGGGACGCATCTACGTGCGCGCCAGGGCCCGCGTCGAGGATGCCGGTAGCGGCAAGGAGACCATCGTGGTCACCGAGATGCCCTACCAGGTCAACAAGGCGGGGTTGGTCGAGAAGATCGCGGAGCTGGTGAAGGACAAGCGCATCGCGGGAGTAAGCGAACTGCGCGACGAGTCCGACAAGGATGGCGTGCGCATCGTCATCGAACTCCGCCGCGGCGAATCCGGCGACGTCGTGCTCAACAATCTCTACGCGCTCACGCAGTTGCAGTCGGTGTTCGGCATCAACTGCGTCGCCCTCGTGGAAGGCCAGCCGCGTACCGTGAACCTGCGCGAGATGCTCGACCACTTCCTCCGCCACCGCCGCGAGGTGGTTGTGCGGCGTACGACCTTCCTGTTGGGAAGAGCCAGGCGGCAGGGCCATCTCCTGGAAGGCCAGGCGGTGGCCCTGGAGAACATCGACGAGGTCGTCGAGTTGATCCGGGCCTCCGTATCCTCCGCCGAAGCCCGGCAGGGGCTAGTGGGCAGGGGCTGGAAGGCGGAGTCGATCAAGGAGCTGCTGGCGAGGACCGACGTCGACGCCTGTCGGCCAGAGGATCTCGGCGGAGAATTCGGCCTCGACGAGCACGGTTTCTATCACCTGTCCGACGATCAGGCGCAGGCCATCCTGCAGATGACGCTCAACCGTCTCACCGCGCTCGAAAAGGACAAGCTGATCGAGGACTACGAGAAGATCCTCGCGGAGATCCAGGAACTGCTCGGCATCCTGGGTTCCGAGGAGCGCCAACGGACGATCATCCGCGAAGAACTCGAGGACATCCGCGACCGCTACGGCGACGAGCGAAGAACGGAGATCCTGAGCTCTCACCTCGACCTCACCGACGAGGATCTCATCGCCGAGGAGGACGTGGTGGTGACGGTCTCCCACCGGGGCTACGCCAAGACCCAGCCGTTGTCGGTCTACCAGGCGCAGCGCCGGGGCGGCATGGGACGGGCGGCGACGGGGCTGCGCGACGAGGACTTCGTGGAGCACCTGCTGATCGCCAACAGCCACGACACGCTGTTGTGCTTCTCCAACGCCGGCAAGGTCTACTGGCTGCGCGTGTTCCACATTCCCCAGGGTTCGCGCAACGCCCAGGGCCGGCCCCTGGTCAACATGCTTCCCCTGGACGACGGCGAACGCATTACCGCGATTCTGCCGCTGCCGAGGGAGTCCGCAGATGCCGACGACGCGGATGAACTGGAGGACAACGACGACGCGGATCTGCCGGACGAGGGCGATTTCGTATTCATGGCCACCGCCAACGGCACCGTCAAGAAAACGCCCCTGGAGCGGTTTTCGCGGCCGCGTACGGCCGGCCTGATCGCGCTTCGACTGGAGCCCGGCAACACGCTGGTCAGCGCCGCGATAATCGACGCGGCGAGCGATGTCCTACTCGTGTCGAGTTCGGGCAAGGCGGCACGCTTCCAAGCATCGGCGGTGCGTGCGATGGGGCGGGCAGCCCGTGGCGTGCGGGGCATTCGGCTGACCGGGGACCATCGCCTGATCGCGTTGATCGTTCCCAAGCCGGATGGATTCCTGCTCACGGCCAGCGAGCGCGGCTACGGCAAGCGTACTTCGATCGACGAGTTTCCGGTCAAGGGCCGCGGTGTCCAAGGGGTAATCGCCATGCGCACCGGCGTACGCAACGGCGACCTCATCGGTGCCGTCCAGGTCTTCGCCGACGACGAGATCATGCTGATCAGCGACCAGGGCACGCTGGTCCGCACGCACGCGGCGGACGTCTCGCAGACAGGCCGCAATACCCAGGGCGTCCGCCTCATCAAGTTGGCCGATGACGCCAAGCTCGTGGGCGTCGAACGCATCGTCGAGTCCGTCAACGGCGACACCGGCGAGGGCGACGAGACCCCGGCGGGCGACGACCCGGACGAACTCGACGCCTGAGCAACATGCGCGCGTTCAACTTCTCGCCAGGACCGGCGGCCTTGCCGGACAGCGTGCTCGAACAGGCCCGGGACGAGCTTCTCGACTACCGGGGCAAGGGCTTGTCCGTCATGGAGATGAGCCACCGGTCCAAGGAGTTCATGGAGATCGCGGAGGGCGCGGAAGCGGATCTCCGAGAACTGCTCGGCATCGGCGACGACTACCACGTACTCTTCCTGCACGGTGGCGCGTCGATGCAGTTCGCCGCGGTGCCGTTCAACCTGTGCGGCCCCGACGACACCGTCGACTACGTCCACACGGGATCCTGGGGCAGCAAAGCCATCGCCGAAGCCGAGCGATTGGCCAGCGTCAACGTGGCGGCGACTTCCGAGGCCACCAACTTCGATCGCATACCTCCGCGCTCGTCCTGGCGTCTCAGCCCGGACGCCGCGTATTGCCACATCGTCACCAACGAGACGATCCACGGCGTCCAGTTCCACGACTTCCCGGCGACGCCCGCGCCGCTTGTCGCCGACATGTCTTCGGAGCTGCTGTCGCGGCCGATCGACGTGTCCCGGTTCGGCCTCGTCTACGCCGGTGCCCAGAAGAACCTCGGCCCGGCCGGGTTCGCCGTCGTGATCGTTCACCGGGATCTCGCCGGGCGCGCCCGTCCGGGCACGCCGCGGCCGCTCGACTACGGCATACAGGCCGAACACGGTTCGATGTTCAATACCCCGCCCACCTTCGCGATCTATCTCGCCGCGCTCGTGCTCCGTTGGCTCAAGGCGGCGGGCGGCGTCGCGAAGATGGCGGAGATCAATCGCAGGAAAGCAACGAAGCTATACGCCCTGCTCGACGCCAGCAACTTCTACCACTCTCCCGTTGCGCGGCACGACCGATCAGTCATGAACGTGCCGTTCACCTTGGCCGATGCGGCACTCGACGGCGCGTTCCTCGCCGGCGCCGAGGCAAGGCGCCTGCTGAACCTAAAGGGACATCGCAGCGTTGGGGGCATGCGTGCAAGTCTCTACAATGCCGTCAGCGAAGAGGCGGTCGATGCCCTAGTCGACTACATGGCGAGTTTCGAAGCCGAGCACGGGTGAGTGGAGTGACGAAGGCAAGTTCATCGAACAGCGAGCTGCAAGGGCTGCGCGATCGCATCGACACCATCGACCGCCAACTACGGACGCTGCTCAACAGCCGCGCCGCCTGCGCCGAGCAAGTCGCCCAGATCAAGGCCCGCTTGGACGCCGACTCCCCAGCCTACTACCGCCCGGACCGCGAGGCCGAGATCCTCGCCCGGCTTCGCGAGGAGAACGAGGGCCCGTTGCCCGACGCGCACATCGAACGACTGTTCCGGGAGATCATCTCGTGCTGCCTGTCGCTCGAACAGCCGCTCACCATCGCCTGTCTCGGGCCCACCGGCACATACACCGAGGCCGCGGCGATCAAGCAGTTCGGCCACTTCGCGAAGATGCGGACGTTGTCGTCGGTCGCCGACGTGTTTCGCGAAGTGGAGTCCGGGGCCGCGCAATACGGGGTGGTGGCCGTGGAGAACAGCACCGACGGCATGGTGAAGCACACGCTCGACTGCTTCACGACGTCGACCTTGAGCATCTGCGCGGAGGTGGAACTGCCAATCCACCACGCACTGCTCATCCGGCGCGACGGCGATCCCGAGAAGATCGTCGAGATCTGTTCGCACGAGCAGTCCCTCGCCCAATGCCGGCACTACTTGGATGTCCGTTACCCCACGCAGTCCCGCCGTCCCGTCTCGAGCAACGCCGAGGCGGCACGAATCGCCGCCGAAACCGACGGCGTGGCCGCCATCGCAGGCGAAACCGCCGCCGACCGCTACGGACTCGACACCGTGCACGCCAATATCGAGGACCAGCCGGGAAACAAGACCCGTTTCTTCGTGGTCGGCGATCAACAGGTCGAGCCAACCGGTCGAGACCGCACCTCCGTCATCGTCTCGACACGCAACGAACCGGGCGCACTCTACAAGGTGCTCGCGCCGTTCAAGCGCCACGACATCAGCCTGTCGCGAATCGAATCCCGGCCGTCCCAGACATCGGCCTGGGACTACGTGTTCTTCATCGACTTCGAAGGACACCGCGACGACGGCACCGTCGGCGAAGTGCTGGCCGAACTGAACGAAGTCGCAACCGCCGTGAAGAACCTCGGTTCCTATCCGCAGGCGCTGGATTAGCGAGTTTCCGGACATGGAACCGATCATGGGGGACGGGCTCGTCCAGTCCCGTCTCGAGACTGCTGGCGCGGGGGGCCCCAACGGGGGCCCCGAAAGGGGGGCGCCCCGGATGCGCGCCGGGGGGGGGGGGGGGGGGTGGGACAGGCGGGCCACGGGAAACCCCCCCGGACCCGCCGCCCCCCCCCA
>JAPPND010000127.1:37775-42130 GCA_028818795.1 Gammaproteobacteria bacterium
GCGCTGTATTTGCTAGTGCCCGCACTCGCACCCTATCTTGGGGCCGGGGCCCGTCCAGGCCGGCCGCTACCCTGGGGGCGGGGGCCACCACACGGGCCGCCCCTACGGGGTGCCACCCGTATGCCGAGCCGTGGGCGGGGGGTGTCCTTGAACCTGCCGTCCAACGTCAACGCCCGGATCACCGGACTCAGCCCCTACCAACCCGGCAAGCCCGTCGAAGAACTGATGCGCGAACGCGGCGTTGCCGACGCCGTGAAACTGGCGAGCAACGAAAACCCCCGGGGACCCGGACCGCTTGTCCAGAAGGCAATGGCCCAAGCGGATCTCTCCCGCTACCCCGACGGCACCGGCTTTCGCCTCAAGGCCGCGTTGTCGGAGCATCTTGGTGTGGACACCTCGTGCATCACCCTCGGCAACGGCTCCAACGACGTGCTCGACCTTTCGGCCCGGGTCGCCCTCTCGCCCGGTACGCGGGGCGTCATCGACCAGCACTGCTTCGTCGTCTATCCGCTGGCCATCACCGCCGCCAACGGCGACGTGGCAAGGGTGCCGTCAAGGGAATGGGGCCACGACCTCGCCGCCTTGGCCGCAGCGGTGGACGAACGCACCCGCATCGTCTACCTGGCCAACCCCAACAACCCGACCGGCACCTGGTTCGACGATGCGATGCTCGACGCCTTCCTGGCCGCCGTGCCCCGGGACGTGTGGGTGGTGTTGGACGAGGCCTACGCCGAATACGTTGTCGAACCCTCCTATCCCGACGGCCTTCGCCTCATCGAGCGGCATCCGAACCTGATCGTCACCCGGACGTTCTCCAAGGTCCACGCCCTCGCGGCGTTGCGCATCGGCTACAGCGTGAGTTCTCCGGAATTCGCCGACCTGCTGAACCGGGTTCGCCAGCCGTTCAATGCCAACAGCCTGGCGTTGGCTGCCGCCGAGGCGGCTCTTGCGGACACCGAACACGTCGCCGAGAGCCGGCGCTTGAACAGCGAAGGCATGGCGCGACTTGCCGACGGCTTCACCGCGCTGTCCCTCGAATGGATTCCTTCCGCCGGCAACTTCGTCACGGTGCGCCTCGGGCCCGACCACGACGCCGCCAGGGTCTACGATGCGCTGCTCGACGACGGCGTCATCGTTCGCCCGGTGGCCAACTACGGCATGCCCGAGCACCTCCGGGTCACGGTCGGACTCCCCGAAGAAAACGAACGTTTCCTCGCCGCCCTCGCCCGGGCCCTCGAACGAACCGGGTGAGATCGCTCCTGCTCATCGGCACCGGCCTTGTCGGCGGTTCATTCGCCAAGGCCGCGAAGACCCGCGCCGTATTCGATCGGATCGTCGGCATCGACCGGGATGGGGGCGCGCTCGACCGAGCCCTGGCGCTCGGGATCATCGACGAGGCGGCAGACGGTGCCGGCAGCGACTGCGATGCGGTCTGCGTCGCGGTTCCGGTGGGTGCCATCGCCAAGCATGTGCGCGAGGCCGTTGCCTACTGCGACGGCCCCGTGTTCGATGTCGGCAGCGTCAAAGGCGCCGTGATCGATGCCCTCGATCCGGTCCCTCCCAACTTCGTGCCCTGCCACCCCATCGCCGGATCCGACCTGCAGGGACCGGCTGCTGCTCGAGCCGATTTGTTCGAGGACCAAACCGTGGTCATGACACCCGTTGCCGAAACAGACGACGGCGCGGCGAAGGCCGTGCGAGGATATTGGGAGGCGGTCGGTGCCCGGGTCGTGGTGCAGACGCCTGCGTTCCACGACGAGCGCTTCGCCTTGGTCAGCCACCTGCCCCACCTCGTGGCCTTCGCGTTCATGGACGCCGCAGCGGACGCGGGGCCGCTGGACCACGCCGGCAACGGGTTTCGCGACTTCGTGCGCATCGCGGGTGCCGACGTCGAAGTTTGGTCCGACATATTGCACGCCAATGCCGGCCGGATCCGACCACGTCTCGACCAACTCGTGCGGGCCCTGGGCGATTTCGGCACAGCCATGGAGCGGGGCGGCGAGTCGCTGCGCGGCCGAATCGGGTCCGCTGTCGACGCCAAGCGGGCATTCGACAAGGCGGATCGCTAGCCGTCGGACTACCGAAAAAATAACAAGGGCCATCTGAGAATCTGGATTAGCATCCGGTCGGAATGACGCGGCGTTGCGGCAATGCCGACAGCGGCTTGCCGAGTCGTTTCGGGATGCCGCACCCGGCAAGCGCACCCTGGAGAAGTGGATCATGTGGACACGAATCTACTTGGCGACGATCATCGCCGCCCTGCTGTTGGTACTCGTCGTCGGCGGTGGCATCGGCCGGACGTCCAATGCGAAGGCTGACCCCGCCAAGGCGGCAGATGCCGACACCGAAGCGCTAACAGCCGCCCTCGCCCGGAACCAAGCCGCAAGCGAGAAGCGCTTGTCCGCGCAAGGACCCCGAACAAGGGCTGCCGCCGTTGCCCCGAACGCCCCTCCGGAAGAAACCGTCTCCAGTTCCTCCCGCCAGCTCAACGGGGGCCGCTTCCAGAAGATGCCCGCATCGGATCGAGCGCCGAAGGCGAGGGAACGGTCGTCGGCAACGTCGTTGTCGACGGACGGACTCGGTACCGATGCGGCGGACGGACGGGATTGGTCGTTCGCGTGGATACGGCGGGATCCCGGTGCGAACGCCGCGGCGCTCCAACCAGAACTGCGCCGGCTCGACGTAGAGGTCCTGCGTGCTTCCGGGGAGTATCTGCTCGTCCGCACGCCGCACGCCCGGGACGTCTTGGAGGCCGTTTCAGATCTCGCCGGGATCGCTGACTTCGGCGCCCCACAACCGGAACGCAAGATCTCCGATCGCCTGAGAGCCATGGCGTCGAGGGGCGAGTTAGACGGCGAACTGCCCGTGATGATCGCCTTGGTGACCGAAGACGACGAAGGCATCTGGCGGAAGAACCTCGAGGCCAAAGGCGTCGTCGTTGGCGACTGGCACGGCGACATCCGCACGTACGCGGCGAACATCGGTGCCGGCATGCTCCGAACAGTGGCGGCTCTGGACTTCGTCGCGGCCATCGAGCCCATCGAGGTGATGCACGCCACGCTGGAGTCGTCGGTCGCCGTGATGGGCGCCGACGGGTTGCGTCGGTTCGACGAAGCCACGGGCGAATTCTCGGGAACCACCGGCGATTCCGTGGCGGTCGGCATCGTAGACACCGGATTGAACGCCAACCACCGGGATGTGTCCGTCGGCAGGGCGAGCGTCTGCGGCCGCAGCTTCTTCCGGGATGCCGAGGAGGGGGACGAGGACGTGGACATGTGGTTCGACTACTACGGCCACGGCACCCACGTCGCCGGCATTCTCGCGGGTGCCGGGGCCGGCGACAGCAGCAAGTCGGGCATCGCCCCGGGCGTGGGCCACATCCGCGCGGCGAAGGCCCTCAACCGTTCCGGATTCGGCGACACGACGACCGTCGCCAACGCCATTGGATACCTTCAGTCCGAGTCGACATGCGATTGGGAGGGGGACGAGTCGGCACCCGTCAAACCCCTCGTCGTGAACCTCAGCCTCGGCAGCCAAGGGGAATCCAACGGACGGGGCGCCGCGAGCCGCAAGCTGGATGCCGCCGCGTGGAACTCCGCGCAGCTTCTCGTTCTCGCGGCGGGCAACGCCGGGTCGTCCGGCGTTTCGCCGGAGTCGGCATCCAAGAACGTGCTGTCGGTGGGCGCCGTTACGGATCCGGGCGTCGTCGCGAGTTTCAGCAGCCACGGCCCGACGGCCGACGGACGGCTCGCGCCGCACGTGGTAGGGGCCGGCTTCGACGTGACGTCGGCGGACGGGGGCGGCAAGGGCAAGGGCTACGTTACCGCCAGCGGTACGAGCATGGCCGCGCCGTCCGTGGCCGGCGTCGCGGCGTTATTGATGGACCGGCACCCGGACTTCCGGGGCCGTCCGGAGTATGCGCGTGCCCGGCTGATGGCCAGTGCCGTGAAGCCTTCCGCTGTGCTCGGTGCGGAACTCGGAATCAACCTCGACAACTCGGAAGGCCCCGGCGAATGGCAACACGAGTACGGCTTGGGGCTGGTGTCGGCCCGGACCGCGGTGGCGGGCGGCGACGACCAGGGGTGGACCAACGACGGCGACTACCTGAGCGTCGCTGCCGACGAGTCCTACTACGTGGACATCGACGTACCCGAGGACGCGGTGCGACTGGACATCGCGCTGAGCTGGATCGAACCGCCGACCGAGTCCATCGCCTCGCAGACCGTGCAGGCGGATCTCGACCTCTATCTGGACGTCGGCGCCGCCAGCGCCGCCGACGCCAGCGGCGAATAAGCCTCGACAAAGCCCAAAGACAAAGTAGAATTGCTGATCGTGAAGGAACCGCCAGCGGGGCC
>JAPPND010000127.1:42140-69354 GCA_028818795.1 Gammaproteobacteria bacterium
CCCCGGGCCTGGCCCCCCCCCCCCCCCGGGCGCTCCCCCCCCCCCCCCCCCCCCCCCCCCCCCCCCCCCCCGGGGGCGCGCGGCCCCCCCCCGCCCGCGCCCCCGCGCCGCCCCCCCCCCCCCCCCCCCACGCCTGCGGCGAATACGCCTCGACATCGCCCATCGACAATGTCGAATGGCTGATCGTGAAGGAACCGCCTGCGGGGACCCACCGGCTGAAGGTCGTCCCCGCGAGCGACTATGCCGGTTCGGCCCGCGCGGGGGTCGCCTGGACCGTGATCCGCGATGCAGACACGCCGACGCTTGCACTGTCCACGGAGCAGCCGACGGTCGAGGTCGACGCCGGGAGCGCGTTCGAGATCGAGCTTCGCCTCGGCGCCGACCGCTACGTCGCCGCGGGCACCACGATCCATGTGGCCTGCGAGGGCGGCTTCGAGGTCTGCTCGGGGTACGCCGACGCGGGGTGGTGGCCCGTCAGCGAGGCGGACCGCGAAGACGGCACCAAGGCGCGGATCGAGGGCAGCATTGCCAACGCCATCTCGGTCGGCGAGGTCTGGAGCGGGGAAGAGCAGCGCGTTGCGCTCACTGTCCCGAAGCGCGTCGCGACCGAGAGTCACGTGCTCCACTTTGTCGCTTCCTCGTGGAACGCCCTCGCCGACGTAGAGTCGGTGGAAGTCGTCGTGGACTCGACCGATCCCGAACCGGCGGGGGCGAGACCGGCGAATGACGAGATCGGCGATGCCCTCGAGATCGCCGACGGGGACCGCGTCGAGTTCGATCTCTCGCTGGCGACAAGGGATCCGGGCGAGCCGATGGTGCGCCCCGATCGCGGCGCGACGAGCATCAAGAAGTTTTTCTCCGAATACGGTCCCAACGACTACCACCACCCGGAGCCGCACCGCTACGCCACCCACAAGAGCGTCTGGTACACCATCCACGCAACGGCCGCCGGCCCGGTGCATCTTTCGTGGGGCTTCGAGGGTTTCTGGAGCGACCCCGAAGCGCACCTGTCGGTCTACGAAGGGGACGCGCCCACCGACTGGGGGCGCATCGCCGACGCCCAGTGGGAAGACCGCCCGAGGGTGGACTTCGTGGCCGAGGCCGAAACCACCTACCTCGTCCAGCTCTGGACCACTTCGTTCGATTCCCCCGCCGGATTCCTGGCTGTGGGCAGGACGCCGGACGTCGCCCCGTCGAACGACGACTTCGCAGACCGCATCGAACTGGTCGGCGCCAGCGGCACGGTGGACGGCTCGAACTACCGGGGCACGCTGGAGTCGTTCGAGTACTACGGCGAAACGGACGCCGTCTCGACCTGGTACAGCTGGACGGCCGAGGAGTACGGATGGTGGGAGGTGAGCTATCCATCGGGTTTCCACGTGTTGGTCTTCGAGGGGTCGACACCCGAGGGGCTGCGGCGCGTCTCCGACATGCCGGCCGACTCGCGGGAGGCAGTCTTTCTGGCGAAGGAGGGGAAGCAGTACCAGTTCGCGATACTCAACACCGGCACCGACACGCCGACACCCATCTACGACCTGCACTGGCGAAAGGCCGGCTTCGTCTGGCTCGCGGACAACGACATGCTGGCCGACGCCGAGGAGATCGAGGGCTCGAAGGGTTCGGCAAGCGTCGCACGCTGGTCGGGCAGTACGGTCGAACCGGACGAACCGCCGGAGACCGGAACCGGAACGCAGTGGTGGCAGTGGCAGGCAGGCGAAGCCGGAACGTACCTCTTCCGTCTCGACCAGCGGCTGCACGAATCGTTGGCGGCGTTCACGGGAACGGGCTTCGAGGACTTCGAACTGCTCCGAAGCGGACACGCGGTCACCCTGGCCGCCGAGGCCGACACGACCTATTGGATGAGCGTCGGATTCAGGCCGGATTCCACCTACGCCGACCTGACGGACTATGTTCCGAGCAACGGATTCAGTTGGGGACCCGTGCCCGGCAACGACATGCCCTCATCGGCAACCCCGCTCGCCGACGCGGAAGGAACGGTCACGTCCGACCACTCGTTCGCGACCGCCGCGGGCGAGCCGAACGACATCATGGGCCATTCCTCGCTCTGGTGGGAATGGCAGGCGCCGGCGGCGGGGTGGCAACGGTTCGCGCTCGACGACTGGAGGTCGATGGGCCTCGACTACGCCGAGCAGCAGGCGATCATCGCCGTGTACACGACGACCGACGAGGGCATACTCGACCTTGTAACCACCAGCGACCATTCCTACGTCGCCAACGGCCGCGCCGAAGCGGTTTTCCTGGCCGACGAGGGCGTGTCCTACGTCGTCCGGGTCGCCCTTCGAGCGACGAATCTCGGATCATGGTCCCGGGAGACAACGTTCACCTACGCACCGGTCGACCCGCCCGCGTGGCAACGCTACGTCGGCAGCGTCGTCGAGGCGGGGGATCCCGCAGCGGCGACCGCCGACGACCTGGAGAACCCGCGCGGCGTCGCGATGGAGACCGCGAACAACCGGCTGGTCGTGGCGACCGAACGCAACCTGCTCGTCCTGGAACACCAGGATGCCGAGGTGCCGTCCGTTTCGGACGTGATCGCGCTTCGCACCGCGGACGGCGAAGCGATTGGACACTCGTCGCGCTGGGGGTTGATCTGGAACGCGGCGAACGCGGAGATGGTCCTCGTCGCCGAAAACGGCATCCACCTCCTCGGCGGGCTCGACGAAGGCAGTCGGGACGCGACCGCCTGCGCCGTCTCGGAAAGCGTCACGGCGCCCAATGATCTACTGATCGACTCCGGCGGGGAGTACCTGTACGTGCTCGGCGACTACGATCTCGAGGTGTACCGTCGCGACGAGAAGTGCGATTTCAGCCAGGTTCAGCGGTATGGCCTGGGGGATGCCCGCAGCATGGCGATGGGACCCGGGGACGGACACATCTACGTCGCTGCGGACGGTGCGCTGGTGACGCTCGCCAGGGACGCCGACACGGGCGAGCTGTCGTCCGCCTCCGAGCTGGACTCCTGGCGCTGGGCCGAGAATTCCTACTCCTCGGATTGGGAGGACGCCTCCGTGGTCCTCGGTGGCTCGGGCGACCATGTGTTCCTCGTCGGTGCCAAGTCTCCCCTTGTGGCCTTGTTCGGGATCGGCGAGTCGCTGGAATACAACCCGGCCGAACCCACCGTGGTGGGCGTCGTCGAGGCCTACTACTTCGATCCTGGTGACTACAGCTACGGCCCGACGTTCTTCAGCCATGTGGCGTTGCCCTCGTCCGCCGGCGCCTGCACGGCATTGGCTGCACACGGCGGCTCGACAGCGGCAGACATCGTCTGCGACGACCAGTTCTTCTCGGTGAGCTGGGACGGGGAAGCCGAGGAGCTCTACGTATCCGACTGGTTCGGGGCCGATCAGGCGGACCGGTTCCGGAACGCGCTTCCGACGACGCCTGTGGCCGCATCCCGTATCGTTGCGAAGGGTGGCACGGGTAGTCTCAACTACGTCCTGGTGGACGAATACATCGATTCGTTGCAGGTGCTGCAGCGGGCGGAGGGGATCGCCGAGCCGCCGGAATAGGCCGATGCGGCCACGCGCCCTGTTCGGCGAGACCGATTCGCCGACATGGCGCCACGTCCTTGGCGTGGCGGTCGCTATGCTGGCGGGAGCGGCATTCTCGACGTCGTTCTCGCCGCTGGATCTGTGGCCGGCGGCGCTACTCGGCGTTCTCGTACTCTACTGGTCGATCTACGGCCTCGCGAGCCTGCCCGCGGCGTTCTGCCGATGCTTCGCGTTCGCGCTCGGCAAGTACGGCGTCGGTGCCTATTGGATCTACCTCAGCCTCCACGACTACGCGGATGTGGACGCCGCCGTTGCCGGCATGCTGTTCGCGGCATTCCTCGTGGTCGTATCAACGCTCTTCGCTTTCGTGTCCGTGTTCGCGGTCAGAACCCGTTCCGCGACGCTCGACTGCGCGGTGTTCGCCGCAGGGATGTGCCTGGTCGAACTGGTGCTGACCCTTCCCTGGGCGTGGAGCTTTCCCTGGCTGCATCTGGGGTATGCGCTCGTCGATCTCCCTCTGGCTTCCTATGCACCATTGGGCGGCGTCTGGCTCGTTTCGCTGCTCGGCGCATTCTCCGCAGTGGCTCTGCGTCAGGCGTGGCGACGAAGGTTCGTGCCAGCCGCCACCGCCTTGGCCGTCTGGATCGTCGGCTGGGCCATCCCCGCAGGCCTCTGGACGACCGAAGAGGCGACCATTCGGGTTGCCCTCGTGCAGGGCAACGTGCCGCTGGCGGACAAATGGGCGCACGGATCCGTCGACGGCATCCTGTCCAAGTACCGCACCATGACCCGGTCGATCGGTACCGCCGATCTCGTCGTTTGGCCGGAGACGGCCGTGCCCACCACGCTTGCCGTCGTGACCCAACGCCTTGCCGACACCGTCGAGGAAACGGGAATCCCGCTGGTGGCCGGCGTGTTCGAGCGGTCCGGCAGACCGGGAGAAGAAGCGCTTTTCAATGCGATAGTTGGCATCGATGGCAGCTCGAAATCGACCTATCGCAAGCGGCAACTCGTGCCGTTCGCCGAATACACCCCGTTGAGGTGGTTGTTCGGCGGCGTGCTTGATCCGATCGGTTTCCCGATGTCGTCCCTGTCCGCAGCGAACGGGGGTGGTCTGCTGAGAGTAGGCGAGCTGCGGCTGGCGGTGGCAATCTGCTACGAAATCGCGTTCCCGCAGCTTATAAACTCGCAAGCGACCGATGCCGATCTCATCGCGACGCTGAGCGAGGACTCCTGGCTAGGGGATTCGACCGGGCCGTGGCAGCACTTGCAGATTGCGCGAATGCGCGCCTTGGAGACGGGTCGGTACGTAGTCCGCGCAACCAACGATGGCGTGACGGCGATCATCGACCCAACGGGTGACCTGACGGCATCGCTGCCGCGCCACGTCGCGGACGTATTGGAGGGACGTGTCAGCCGCACGGCGGGTACAACTCCGTTTGCGCGTTTCGGGATGTGGGCAGTCGTGGTCCCGATGTTGATCGTGTTCGGAACGGAATTGACGACCCGTTTCATCGCAGCCCGCCATCGCGCATGATGGACCGATCTCCGCAGTCCAAGAAACCCCGCCAATGAACGAGCTTCAGCGACGGACGTTCGCCGGTGAACGAAACCCGGGTTTCGCGGGGGGTCGCCGTTAGCTCCTTGGCCGATGTCATCGCCATCGACGGTCCCGGGGCCTCGGGCAAGGGCACCTTGGCCAGCCGTCTGGCGGCGGCGCTGGGCTGGCACCTCCTGGACAGCGGCGCGCTGTACCGCGTCGTCGGCCTAATCGCCCAACGGCGCGGGATCGACTTCGACGATGCCGAATCGGTGGCCGAAGCCGCTCGCAATGCCGACATCGCCTTCAAGGACTCAGCGGGCACCTTGCCCGACGCGTCGCCGATCCGCGTATTCGTGGGCGGCATCGACGAAACCGATGCCATACGAAGCGCCGAGGTCGAACAACCCGCCTCGCGAGTGGCAGCCGTTCCCGCCGTGCGCGAGGCGCTCTTTGTGACGCAGCAGTCGTTTCGCCGACCGCCCGGGCTGGTAGCCGACGGACGGGACATGGGCACGGTGGTGTTTCCCGACGCGCGCCTGAAAATCTTCCTCACCGCCAGCGTCGAAGCCCGTGCCCAGCGACGTTTCGAGCAGTTGAAGGATCGCGAGGCGAGTGGTAGCCTGCGCGCCCCTTCGGACAGCGAGCACGAAAACCCCGCTGGGTCTCTGGACGCTGAGCTTAGGGCGATTCGCGCGAGCACCGAAGCACGCGACGAGAGGGACCGGACGCGCCCGGTCTCGCCTCTGCTGCCGGCACCCGACGCGGTGACGATCGATTCCACGGAGATGTCGATCGACGACGTCATGGCGGCGGTGATGGCCCTCGTCCAGGAACGAGGGTTGGGCCGCTAGCAAGGCGGCGTGCGCGAAGACATGAGCGACTGACATAAGGATGATATGGCTGAAGAACTGACTGAAGAAGGTGTTGCCGACTTGTCGGCGACACTCCCGCCGCTGCCGGACGGGGATGTCACCGTCGAGAGCTTCGAGGCGTTGTTCGAAGAGAGTCTGTCGACACTGGAGATGGAGCCCGGTTCTATCGTCACGGGCACCGTCGTGGAGATCGACAAGGAATTCGTGCTCGTCCATGCCGGACTGAAGTCGGAAGGCGTCATCCCGCGCAGCCAGTTCCTGAACGAAGACGGCGAGTTCAGCCTAGAAGTCGGCGACCAGGTGCAGGTCGCCATGGAAACCGTCGACGACGGCTGGGGCGAAACCCGGCTGTCACGGGAGAAGGCCCGGCGCGCCGAATCATGGCAGATGCTCGAGCATGCCTTCTCGACCGGCGATGTCATCAAGGGAATTCTTAACGGCAAGGTCAAGGGCGGCTTCACCGTCGACATCAACGATATCCGGGCTTTTCTGCCCGGCTCCCTGGTGGACATCCGACCGCTGCGCGAGACCGCCCACCTCGAAGGTCGGTCCCTGGAATTCAAGGTCATCAAGCTGGATCAGCGGCGCAACAACGTGGTGGTGTCCCGGCGGGCGGTACTCGAGGAAGAGAGCAGCGCCGAACGGGAAGCGCTGCTCGCCTCGCTCCACGAGGGCCAGGAAATCAAGGGCATCGTCAAGAATCTCACCGACTACGGCGCTTTCGTCGATCTCGGTGGCCTCGACGGGCTGCTGCACATCACCGACATGGCCTGGCGGCGGGTCCGCCACCCCAGCGAGATGGTCAACGTCGGCGACGAAGTGCCGGTGAAGATCCTCCGATTCGACCGCGAGAACAGGAAAGTCTCCCTCGGCATGAAGCAACTCGGCGACGATCCCTGGGTGGATATCGCGCGTCGCTATCCTCAGGGCATGCGCGTCGTCGCACGCGTGACCAACTTGACGGACTACGGCTGCTTCGCGGAGATCGAGGAAGGCGTGGAAGGCCTCGTGCACGTCTCAGAGATGGACTGGACGAACCGCAACGTACATCCGTCGAAGGTGGTCGCGGTGGGCGACGAGGTCGAAGTCATGATCCTGTCCATCGACGAAGACCGGCGCCGCATTTCGCTTGGCATCAAGCAGTGCCGCACCAATCCCTGGGACGAGTTCGCCGCCTCGCATTCGGGCGGCGACCGCATCCGCGGGCGCATCAAGTCGATCACCGACTTCGGCATCTTCGTGGGTCTCGACGGCGGCATCGACGGCCTCGTCTACCTGTCGGACATCTCCTGGAAGGAGCCCGGGGAAACGGCCGTGCGCCGCTACAGCCGGGGCGAGGAAATCGACACGGTCATCCTGTCCATCGACTCCGAACGCGAGCGCATCGCGCTTGGCATCAAGCAGCTCGACGACGACCCGTTCAACGACTACGTCGAAAAGTACGACCGCAACAGCATCGTCGACGGCGTGGTTGTCGCCGTCGAGCCGAAGGAAGTGCTGGTCAGACTCGCTCCCGAGGTCGACGCGGTGCTCAAGGCATCCGAAATCCTCGCGGACCGCGTCGAGGATGCCCGAACGGCCCTGTCGGTGGGCGACGACGTCACCGCCAAGATCATCAGCATCGATCGAAAGAACCGTGGCATCAGCCTATCGATCAAGGCCCGCGAGAAGGACGACGAGAAACAGGCCCACCGCGAATACCAGAAGACCCAGACCGACCGGCCCGGCCCCACGACCCTCGGCGACCTCATCAAGGCCCAGATGGGGGGCAAGGACAAACCGGACTCGGACGAAGACTCGTAGGGGACGGGCTAGTCCCGTCCCGGCGCAACGACGGGGCGAAGGCGCGTCGTTGCCGACGCGTTCAGTGGCGGCCCAGCCGTGCTACGCGCTTCCACGAGTTTCTACAGGGCGGGCCGCTGTGGTAGTTTTCGACCCCTGACTTGCCACCTCGGAACGGGCGGCGGATGACCAGGTCCGAACTCATCGAACAGATGGCGCTACGCCACAAGGACCTGCTCACGGTCGATGATGTCGAATTGGCCGTCAAGAACATCATCGATCAGATGTCCAATTCCCTCGCCGAGGGTGGCCGGATCGAAATTCGGGGCTTCGGCAGTTTCTCGTTGCACTACCGACCTCCGCGGATGGGCCGCAACCCGAAGACCGGCGAATCGGTGAGTCTGGCCGGAAAATACGCGCCGCACTTCAAGCCCGGCAAACGACTGCGCGACCGCGTGAACGAGGGCCGTCAACGAGAACTCGGCGATGCGGTACGGATGCCGGCCGGATCCCGGTGAGCGCCCCAAACCGGAACCAGGACTCGACGACCTCCCTTCCCGGCGCCTTCGGCCCTCGCCCGCAGGCGCTCTCGACGCCTTCGGCGCCTGGCCGCGAGCGCCCAGCCGGCCATCGAGACACGCAACCTCCCGTTGGGCGCCGTAGGGGCCCGGGGAAGATCTATCGGAGGGTGCGGAACGTCGCGCTGGCCATCTTGCTGTTGGTCGTGGTCACGGTGGCCGTGATCTTGGGGCTCGACAACCAGACACCCATTTCGGTGCACTTCCTCGACCGGGCAAGCCCGGAGTGGCCCGCGTTCTGGTGGCTGTGCGCCGCGTTCGGCGCCGGGCTGCTACTTGGCGTGACGCTGTGTGCCGCAAGCCTGGTGCGCAGTCGATTCAACCAGCGACTGCTGCGGCGATCCCTGCAACAGAGAGAGCCCTCAGCCGGGGAGCGCGAGGGGCTTGCCCCTCGCATGAAAGAGCCCTCAGCCGGGGAGCGCGAGGGGCTTGCCCCTCGCATGAAATAGCTCGAAATCGACCGGCTGAGCGATCTCCGACACGACTAATGGGCGATTGCCGACGCGCCGCGGCGGTGATTTCCTACAAGCCACATGGCAATCGTCTGGCATCCAACGGGCCGCGCGCCCCGTATCTTCGAACGTCCCTTTCACACGAAAACTTGAGGAGTTAACCATGGCTTCAATACGTACCTGGTTCGCAGTACTCGCGATGGTCTGGACGGGTTTGGTCGCGGCCGCGGAAATGGAGACGGTCAACATCAACACGGCGGATGCCGAGACGATGGCCCGCGTGTTGAACGGTGTCGGCTTGAAGAAAGCCGAGGCCATCGTTCAGCATCGCGAGACCCACGGCCGTTTCGACAGCGCTGCCGACCTGACCGCCGTCAAAGGCATCGGCGAATCCATCGTCGAGAAGAACGCGGACAAGATCGTCGTCAGCGAGATGCCTGCCGAAAAGCAGAAGGCGTCCTCCGGCGAATGACGGAGGCGAGCGTCTGGCTTGGAACAACGCGAACGGCCGCCCTGCGACCGGACGTGATTGGTACAGGCCAGACGCGAGCGTCTTGCGCCGGCAATCGGCTCCACATTTGCGGTCATACGTGCGCCAAACTTTGCTTGCGCCTCGCTGGTCTCGACTTGCCGCGACGTCCGTATGAACTGTCGGCAATTCATTGCGAGGGTCCGCAGATGGGCGAAGGCAAGAGATCTTGAAGTGCGTTTCGTGGCATCGGAGGGGCCGGGATCGCACGGGACTCTCCATGCGGGCGAGCGCAAAACAACGGTAAAGGATCGAAAGAAGGAGATTGGCAAGGGGCTGCTTGCTAAGATGCTTGACGACCTCGGGATAGAGAAGGGCGACTTCTAGACGGCGTTAGTGCTGGAGGTATTGGATCGATGTCTGACATTTGCAACTATCCGGCTGAAATCGAGCGAGACGAGGACGGTCGCTATGTCGTCACGTTCCCGGATTTCGGGTGGGGAGCTACGGATGGCGCAACCCGGGACGAAGCGTTGGGTGAAGCCCGGGATCTGCTTCGGGAGTTGATCGCCGCTACGATGCGGGAGGGAAAGGATCTGCCGGAGCCGTCGCCGGCGACCAGGGGACGGTTCGTCGTGGCGCCACCCGTACCGATTGCCCTCTAGCCAGCGCCCTCCCGGCTAAGACACTCAGTTCGCGACGGTCATCTCCCGGACCAGGAGCGATCCGGTCTGGATGTTGCCGCGTCGGTCGATGTCGTCGCCGCAACCCAGGATGCCCTTGTAGACGTCGTCCAGGTTGGCGGCGATCGTGACTTCGTCAACGGGATGGCGCGGTTCGCCGCCCGCGATCCACACACCGCCCGCCCCACGGGAATAGTCGCCGGTGACAAGGTTCACGCCCTGCCCCATCAGGCTCGTGACGAGGAGTCCCGTGTCCATGTCCCTCATCAGTTCTTCGACAGGCCGCGTCTCGGCAACGACATCGAGATTGAAATAGCCACCCGCGTTGCCGGTGGTCGCCATTCCCAGGCGCCGGGCCGAATAGCTGTCCAGGATGTAGCTCGTGACCACGCCCTGGTCGATGAACGTCTTGGCGCGGGTTGCCACCCCGTCGCCGTCGTAGCCGGCACTGGCGAGGCCCTTCGGTCGATGCGGTTCCTCGCGCAGGGTAATGCCTTCGGTTGCGACCTTCCGGCCGAGGGAGTCGAGCAGATACGACTCCCGGCGATACAGCGCGCGACCGCTGATCGCCGACAACAGGTGCGAGACGAGTCCCGCCGCGACCGGCGCGGCGAACATCACGGGATAGGATCCGGTCTTGACCGGGCGGCAGCCGAGCCGGCCCACCGCTCGCCGAGCGGCCTCGCGGCCGACTTCCACGTGATCCTCGAGGTCCGCCGGATCCCGGCCGACGATGTACCAGTCCTCCGGCTGCATGCCGTTCGAGTCGGCCGCGATCATCAGGCAGCTCGTGGAGTGGCGCGTACCCCAGGACGCCTCGAGGAAACCATGGGAGTTGCCGTAGGCCTGGCAGCCACGCGCGGTGGCCACCCGGGCACCTTCGGAGTTGACGATTCGATCGTCGTAGGCGAGTCCCGCAGCCTCCGTTTCCGTCGCGCGTTCGGTGGCGCGCGGGACGTCGATGTCCCACGGATGATGCAGGTCGAGGTGGGGAACGCGCCGGGCCATCGCCTCCGCGTCGGCGAGGCCGTTGCACGGATCCTCCTCCGTGTACCTGGCGATGTTCACGGCCGCTCGAACGGTCTCCCGGATCGCATCCGGGCCGGCGTCGGAGGTGCTGGCATTGCCCTTGCGATCCCCGACGTAGACGGTGACGCCGAAGCCCCGGTCGTTGGTGAACTCGACGGTCTCGAGTTCCCCCTTGCGGACGGACACCACCAAGCCGCTGCTGTCGCCCGCGGCCACCTCCGCCGCCGTGGCGCCTTGACGTTTCGCTTCCGCCAGTATCCTCGCCGCCATGTCCTTCAGGGATGCGGCAAGCGTTTCGGAATCGACCGGTGCCGGGCTAGGCTCGATGGACTTCACGACGCCGTTCCGCCGACCGTGATCTCGTCGATCTTCAGGCTCGGCTGACCAACGCCGACCGGGACGGTCTGGCCGTCCTTGCCGCAGATGCCCACACCCCGGTCGAGTTGGAAATCGTTGCCGACCATGGAGACACGTTGCATGACCTCCGGGCCGTTGCCGATCAGCGTGGCACCGCGAAGGGCAGGCCCGACTTTGCCTGCCTCGATGAGATAGGCCTCGGTGGCCGAGAACACGAACTTGCCCGAGGTGATGTCCACCTGGCCGCCCCCGAAGCTCACCGCGTAGACGCCCTTGTCGACACTGGCAATGATCTCTTCGGGGGCGTGCTCGCCAGGTGTAAGGAACGTATTGGTCATGCGCGGCATGGGCAGATAGGAATAGGACTGGCGACGTCCGTTACCCGTGCTTGCCGTTCCCATGAGACGCGCGTTGTGCTTGTCCTGCATGTAGCCGACGAGCACGCCGTTCTCGATCAGGGTGGTGCGCTGCCCCGGTGTGCCTTCGTCGTCCACGGAGAGCGAACCCCGTCGGTCGGTCAGTGTTGCGTCGTCGATCACCGTGCACAGCTTCGAGGCGACGACCTCGCCAATTCGGCCTGCGAATGCCGACGTCCCCTTGCGGTTGAAGTCGCCCTCCAAGCCGTGGCCCACGGCCTCGTGCAGGAGCACACCCGGCCAACCCGGGCCAAGTACCACGGGCATCGCACCGGCCGGTGCATCGACAGCGTCGAGATTGACGAGCGCCATCCGCACGGCGTCCCGGGCGTATTGCTCCGCGGCGTCCGTGTTGAACAGCCACTGCGCGTCGAAGCGGCCGCCGCCGCCGCTGACCCCGCGTTCACGGCGACCCTTCTGCTCCGCGAGGACCATGACGTCGAACCTGGCCATCGGTCGCGCGTCGCCACTCATCAAGCCGTCCGTGGCTACGACCAGGTTGGTCTCGCAATCCAGCGAAATCCGCACGACGACCTCGCTGACCCGGGGGTCGAGACTGCGCGCGAAGGCGTCGATGCGGCGCAGCAGATCGACCTTGTCTTGTTCGGATGCCGAAGCGATGGGGTCGACATCCGCGTAGCGCACCGGCGCCGTGGTTCCGGTGAGCACGCCTGTCCCACCGCCATGGCCCGTCCGCGCAATGCTCCGCGCGGCTTCCGTGGCCTCTCTAAGCGCGGGCAAGGCTATGTTGTCGGCGTATGCGAAGCCGGTCTTCTCGCCACTGATCGCCCGCACGCCAACACCGCGGTCGACGCTGAAGGCACCGTTTTTGACCTTGCCGTCCTCCAGTCCCCAAGCCTCGTGGCGAACAAGCTGGAAGAACAACTCCCCCGTGTCGATGTCCTTCGCCGACAGGCGACCAAGCAGGCCGGTCACCTCGGGCTCGCCGATCTCGTCGGGTTCCCACAACGCTTGCCGCGCCGACACGATCACGTCGGTCGAAGTCACTCCTCGGTCCCCCCTTGTTCCGCACTGGCGGTTTCCGCCCGTCCCCGATCCTGTTCCGCGTCGCCGGTTGTCGCCTCGTCGCCCGAGGCCGCCGCCAGCGCCGCCGCATTGCCCACCACGACCACCTCCGGGTCGTCGTAGGGTCCCCGAACGACGACATCGAAGCTAGCAAGGCGCTTGATGGGGTCCTTCAGCACCTGTTGGCCGAACAGAACCCCCGCCGCCGCGAGCGGGTTCGTCGTGGCGAGAAAGGCGGCATACCAAGGCAGGCTGGCGTGCAACGCCGGCGTGACGACCATGGCGTAGTCGACTTAGCCACTCGCGAAGTCGACGGCACCGTCGATATCGAACCGCAAACCGGTGCCGGTGATCTTGGCCGGGCCGTCGAATCGCGCGCGACCGTCGGTTACCGCCAGGTTCGCGAGCGCACGGTCGAAGCTGACGCCCCGTCCGAAGACGTCCGTGAAGTCGAGACTGATCCGCTTGACGATGGTGGAGAAGTTGATGAGGCTCATGATCCGGGCCGCGCCCGCGCCCTGCTCGACGTCCAGAAAACGCCCCTTGACCAGATCCAGCGATGCGGCGCCGGACAGCTTGGCCAAGTCGAACTCGAGGGGCGAGCCCGGCCAATGGACGCTTCCCTCGGCAGCGAAACTCTCCGACTCCACGCTGGCCACGAAATCCCACTGCGGCAGCACGTCCCGGAGATCGCCGGCGTTTACCGTGCCTTCGAAACGGGTCGTGCCGTCGCGGCTCCAAAGCATCGGCGTCGTGGCCTCAATGCTCAACCCCCGGAGTTCGGCGACGACATCGTGCAACTCAACACCCCCGGGAACCGGTCTCACGCCGAACCGCCATGTGCCGTAGTCGTCGTCTCCGACGGAGACCTGGCCGAGCACCACATCGGCGGCGATGAGCTGATCGATCACGCCGGAATCCAAGGCGATGTCCTCGCCGGTTGGCGAAGCGGGCACCTTGAGTTCCGGGAGATCGAGGCGCCAAGGCCCGTTTCCGGATCTTTCCAAGGTGCCGTGCAACTCCGGGCCGGCCAGGGTCAGACGAATCTCGCCATCGTCGGCATACCCGTCGATACGCAGATCGGCGAGTTCCAGCGCGTCGAATTCCATCCGTCCGACGCGGAAGTCGCGCAGTTCCCAGGAGAAACCCGGACCCGCCTGCCTCGTCGTGGAACCCAATGCCGAGACGACCGACGACACATCGACGGAGTCCAAACCACCCGCGATCACCACGCGGCCCTGACCGGCGTCGGTCATGGGAACCGGCACCCCGAGCCCCAACGCGGCCGCAAGAATGCCGCTGTCGCCGACATGCAACCAGCCGCTCATGTCGTTGTAGCGTGTCGACACCGCCACGTAGTCGGTGAGGAATTGCAGCGAGACAGCCAGCGTGCTGGTCTCACCCGTGCGTTTGTCGAGCGGGACCGGCAGCGCCGCAGCGACCCCCACGAGGTCGGTATCGATCCGCAGTTCCGCCGGATGCTCGGACCCGGGAAAGACCTCGAATACCGCGTCGAAATCGAACCGACCCTCGGCGATGCCGGGGTCCGCGAGGTCCAATATGCCGTAGGCGTGGGCGACTCCCGCGGAGCCCGTGAGGGAGAATCGTATCGTCGCGTCGTCGGACTCGATCCCCAGTTCAACCGGGGCATCGAACAACCTTCCCCTCAGGCGTTCGCTGGACAGGCTCATCGGCCACTGGTAGCTCACCCGGTCGGTCATGCCCTCGAATCGCAGACCGAGATCGGCCAAGTCGATATCGGTTCCCTCCAGATCGAATTCGAGGCGCAAATCCTCCGGTCGCAGAACCTCGTCGCCTGCCGCCGCCAGCGGCACGACCATCTCGGCATCGACAACCACCGGTCCGTCACCCGTCCAGGCGTCCGACAGGAACGGCATCGTGTTACGAACGGGGCTCAGGCGCACGAACTGGAGCAGTTGGCCGGCATCCGCGCGGGTTCTCAAATGCAGGGAAACCCTCTCGCCCGAAGGTGGGACGCTGAGGTCGATTTCACTGATGTCCGTGTCCAAGACCCTGGCACTGCCGCGGAGAGAGGTCCCCTTCCCACCGACGACCAGGTTGGCCCGGATTCGGCTGGCCGTCGGCCAATCCACGTGATAGTCGACCACGCCATCGACGAGCCTGGCCGCCAACTCGAAGTGTCGGCGTGGCAAGCCGTCAGTTGCACCGACGTCGCCCTGAAAGAGGATTCGGCCGTCCTCGAGGTAACCGGAGCGCACGCTGTTCTCGAGCCAATCCCGGAGTTTCGGCGACATGGTCAGTGGGAGGTAGCCTTCGGCGTCCGCAACGGCGATTCGGTCGACCCGGGCATCGACCGCCATCCGGGCCTGGCGCGACCCCCATGGCCGAGACAAGGCGATGTCGGCGACGGCGCGCGTTCCATCGCGATCCAGCCATAGCCGATCGCCTCGCAATCCAAAGTGTCCCGAGCCGAAGGAGAACGTGATCGAACCGCCGCCCTGGAGGTAGGTCTCGTCCGCCGGCACAAAGCGCGGCAAGGCCAAGGCGAGGTCGTAGCCGTCCACGTCCACGCGGATCGCACGCTTGTGCCCGCTCGCCACGAACGCCGCGTTTTCCACTTTGGGCACCCCCCGATAGGAAGTGAACGCCGCATCGCGTCCGCGGCACACGAACGCGGCCCCTTCGGCATCGATGCGCGCCCGAAATCCGTCGATCCGGCCGCGGGGCGCCAGGTTGTGCAGCCATCGGCCAACCGGATGGTCGGCTCCGAAAGCAGCCGCCGCGAACGACGCTAAGTCTTCGGCGGAAAACGCGGGCAGCCACAGATCGGCGAAGTACTCGCCGACGTCGCCCGGCAAGAGGAACCCGGCCCCGTCGAACTCCAGCGAACGACCGCCGCTCGTCGTCAACAACCTGTCGATGCGGCCGCGGTATCCGCCGCCCTCAGCCCACGCGCCGAGTCTCGCCGCAAGCGTGCTTTCCGAGGCCGGGGTTTGGATGCGGGTCAACTCGATGTCGAGTCGGGCCCGCCCGGTGCCGACGCCGCGACGGCGCCAATCCCCGGCGACAGCCATCTCGAAGTCGGGCAGACCGAGCATGTCATCCAATTCGCTGCCGAGAGAAAACGACGAGGCGGACACCTTCACGATTCCCGGGCCGCCCTCGGTGACGTCCCCGTCGATGGCGAGCGCACAGTCCGTGCAATTCGGTTCCGACTGCATCCTGACCGAAAACCGGTGCCGCCCGCCGACGTTGATGAGCCAAGACTCGACGTACAGCGCTGCGGTTCGACGGCCCTCTCGCGCGAAGATCCTGCCCCGAACCCAGACCTCGTCGCTGTACGTGAACAGCGCCAACGCATCCAGGCCAGGACCGTCCGGACCCCCTCCGAGTCGCCAGCCCGCGCCGCTCTTCTGGAATACGAGCCGACCGTCGGCGACGGTCATTCGGCGCGCCACGACGCGATTCCGCCCCAGGCTCTCCATCAAGTCGAGTTCGAAGTCGAAACCGATCAATTCGCCGCCGGGAAAGCGTACGTGTTCAGCGAACAACCCCGGGTTGAGACCCCGCCAGCGTCCTTCGAGCCCCTGTAGGCGCACCTCGGGACCCAGCCACGCGTTGAGCGTGCCCTCGAAACGATGCAACTGGTAGAACAACGTCCGGCCGCCGACCTGCAGCATGGCGAAACACACCGCGATGACGGTCGCCACCACGAGCGTTGCCCGCGCCAGCCCCCACGACCGCGGCACGGGGCTCTCACCCGAGGCAACGCTCGAGGCCGTATTGTCGCCGTCACTCGGCGGATCCTTTGCCACCGCTAGGATCTCAACGCAGCACCAGATCGAACTGATCGGAAGCGTAACCCGGCTCTACCTCAAGTCGGATCGGCCGCAGCACGTCTCGTTCCAGCGCGGCGAGATAGGGGGCCTCCTCGTCGAGAAGGCGGTCCACGACCCGCTGACTCGCCCTTACCAGGTACTCCGAGACTCCGTCGGTACCCGAGGCGGCGTGCTTCAAGAGACCGCGGAAGACGTCGTAGCAGGCGCTCTGCGGGGATTTCGCGACGGCGCGGCCCGAACAGGCCTCGCAGCTATCGCAGAGCTGTCGCTCCAGGCTCTCGCGGGTGCGGCGGCGGCTGATCTCCACCAAGCCGAGCTCAGAAAAGCCCGACGCGTGGAAACGTGCGAGGTCCCCCGACGCGGCCCCGACGAGCGCGTCCAGGACCTCCTGCCGATGGTCTTCGCCCTGCATGTCGATGAAGTCCACGACGATGATGCCGCCGATGTTGCGTAGGCGGAGCTGCCCGGGGATCTCGCGCGCGGCCTCGAGGTTGGTGGTGAACGCCGTGGACTCCAGATCGGACGAGTCAACGAATCGCCCGCTGTTGACGTCGACGGTGGTCATGGCCTCGGTTTGCTCGATCACCAGGAAGCCGCCCGACGGCAAGGGCACACGCTTGTCGAGAGCTCGGTCGAGGGCCGCCTCCAAGCCGCGCGCTTCAAACAACGGTGTCCGTCCTTCGTAGTGCGTGACCGGGTCTGGAAGCTCCGGGAGACATCGGGCGATGTAGTCCGTGATCCGATGGAAGGTGTCCGTGTGATTCACCACGATCGCGCGGGTGTTCCTCCCGGCCAAGTCACGTACGATGCGCGTCGGGACGGGCAGTTCCTCGTGCACCAGGGAGGCGTTGGCGAAGCGCTCGGCACCCGTCCCCGAGGCGTCCATCGCCCCGGCGAGCTCGCCGTATCGCCGCGAGACCCGTTTCCAGAGTCCCTCCAAGTACTCGATATCGGCCCGCACCCGATTCTCGGTCGCCGATTGGCAGGCCGTGCGGGCGATGTAGCCATGGGCCGTTCCGGCCTCGGTACGCACCCGCGCCACGAGATCCTTGAGACGCTCCCGCTCGTCCTCGTCCACGATGCGCGCGGCGACCGCAATACGGGTGTCGAACGGGAGCAATACGACGGTACGCGCCGCCAGGGCAAGGTTCGTGGTCAGGCGCACCCCCTTGCCGTTCAGGGGATCCTTGGCGACCTGCACCAACAGGCTCTGCCCGGGCCGCACCAACTTCGAAATGTCCGGTGGGGTGGTTCCCGGCTCGACACGTCCACCGCGAAGGTCCCGAACGTGGAGAAACCCCGGTCGGCCCATGCCGATGTCAACGAACGCCGCCTGGACGCCGCCGACCACCCTGTCCACCCTGCCCCGGTAGAGATTGCCCCGCAGGCTGCGCCCGGCGGGACGCTCGATGTGGATCTCGCGCAGCGTGCCGTCGACGACCAAGGCGACTCGTGTCTCGAAAGGGTTTACGTCGACAAGGATCTCTTCGGTCATGCCTACCGCGCCAACCTTCGGGTTCAACAGCCGCGAAGTCGACCGACCTTCGACCGCCGTCAGGGCCGATCATACCGCCGATTCGAGTTGGGAGTCTGCGGTAAGCGCGCCCTGCGCGCGCGACAGCGTCCCCCTACGGCGCCCGGCCTAGTTGCCCGGTCAGGCCCTCGACGTGGACGCGTTGCGCGGCAAAGGACAGCAGGAGGGCGACCAGGGGGTAGACCAAGGCCGTGGTGAGTGTCGGCCCGAGCACCGCCCAGGTTGACCACTCGATGTCCAGCAAAAACAGTGCCGTCCGCTTGATCAACTGAATGACCGCAGCGATCCCGAACACGACCGCCACCTGCTGCCAGACGGTGTAGAGGCTAAGTCGTTCTTCGAAGCGCTTGGCGATGTAGGTCGCGAAAGCGAGGCAGATGCCCGTCAATCCGAGCGGACCGGCGACGAGCACATCGAAGAACAAGCCAACGACCCACGCGGACATGGGGCCGACGCGGCTCGGTGCGGCGACACCCCAGAAGAACAGCACCGCCACCGCCCAATCCGGCCTCAGCCAGGCCAGCCAGTCCGGCCCTCCTTCCACCCGGGCGACGGCCAGGACCATGGCAGCGACGAGACTGACGAGGATCAGCCAGCCACCATGCAGTGGACTCAACCCTCCGCCTCCGCCGGTCGGGTTTCGGGCGGTTCCTCCTGGGATTCGCCCAGCACCACGAGTACGTGTCGTGATCGGGTGAGTGCCGCGCTGGGTTCCCACATCACCTGGGCATACGTAAGCGTCGGATCCGTCACCACGTCCGTGACGACACCCACCGGGTAATCGCGCGGGAATCGACGGCCAAGCCCAGAGCTGACGAGTTCGTCGCCCTCCACTATGTCTGTGGTGATCGACGCATCGTCCAGCAGGTTGGGACCTCTGCCGCCTCCCGAGGCAATGGCGAACACCTTGGATCGGATGACCTGCACGGGAATGGCGTGGGAAGGATCGGTGACCAATAGAACCCGGCTGGTGAGAGGCGTGGTCTCCACGACCTGGCCGAACACGCCCGTCGAGTCGATGACGGCCTGACCGACAGCGACACCGTGAGCGCCGCCCTTGTCGACGACGATCTCCCGGCGTGTCGCGTCGGGTACGACCTCGATGAGTTCGGCAATGAGCACGTCGTCCGGAAGTCGTGCCCGAGAGTTGAACAGTTCGCGCAGGCGGTCGTTCTCGGCGGAGATGGCGTCGGTGCGCGCGGTTTGGGCCTTCATCAGCAGCAACTCGCGCTCGAGAGCGGCGTTTCGGCGCATCAGCCGGTCGCGCGTCGAAAAGAACTCCACCAGGTGGCCGATCACCAGGTACGGCGACTCCGCGACGTACTGCACCGGAACCACGGCCGTCGCCAGGACGGATCGCGCCGGCTGCAACCAGCCGACCCCCGCCTTTTCGATGCCCAAGAGGACACAGGATGCCAGGGTCAGCGCGAGCAGTAGCGGGCGAATCTGGCCTTGACGCACTCCGAACAACGATTCCATGTCACACCCTCAACCGGGCCGGGGTGCCGCGGCTGGCTACTCCGTCCAGAGCAGGTCGAGGTAGCCGGCGAAGTCCTCGACGGCCTTTCCCGCACCCCTCGCGACGCAGGTCAGTGGGTCCTCGGCGATGACTACGGGCAAGCCCGTTTCCTCGGCGAGCAATACATCGAGATCCTTGAGCAACGCCCCGCCGCCCGTCAGCACGATGCCGGTCTCGGCGATGTCCGCAGCGAGTTCCGGCGGAGTGTGCTCCAGGGCGTTCTTGACCTCCTGCACGATCGTCGCTAACGGCTCCTGGAGGGCTTCCAGGACGTCGTTGCTGTTCAGGGTGACCTTGCGCGGCACGCCCAGGGAGAGGTTCCGTCCGCGTACGCTGATCTCGCGGATGTCCTGCTGCGGATAGGCCACGCCGATTTCGTACTTGATGTGTTCCGCCATCGCCTCGCCGATCAGCGTGCCCTGGGCGCGGCGGACATAGTTGAGAATGTTCTCGTCGAACCGGTCGCCCCCGACCCGGATCGTGTCGGAATAGACGATGCCGCTCAACGACACGACCGCGATCTCCGTGGTGCCGCCGCCGATGTCCACGACCATCGTGCCGACCGCCTCGTGTACCGGCAGTCCCGCCCCGATGGCCGCCGCCATGGGTTCCTCGATGAGCCGCACGTCCCGGGAGCCCGCCGACAGCGCCGAATCGCGTATGGCCTTGCGCTCGAGGAGCGTCGAACGGCACGGCACACTGACGATCACCCGCGGACTCGGACGGATGATCGCATTCTCCTGGACCTTGCCGATGAACCGTCGCAGCATCTCCTTGGTATAGGTGTCGTCCGCGATGACCCCGTCCTTCAGGGGGCGGATGGCCTTGATATTGATCGGCGTCCGGCCGAGCATCCGCTTGGCATCCGATCCAACGGCCAGGACACGCCGCTCCCGCCGGTCTTCGCGGATGGCCACGACCGACGGTTCGTCGAGGATGATCCCCTTCTCCTTCGCGTAGATCAGCGTGTTGGCGGTACCGAGGTCGATGGACAGGTCCCGCGAAAACAACCCGCGCAGGTTTCTTAGCATTGGGCGGCGAATTGCGGCAATACGCCACTCTAACACGGCGGTAAGCGACCCGGCATATTCAAGTCGGGAGACAATGTGGAGATGCCCGCAGCGCTCAAGCGCATCGCCTGGAACCATCCTAGCGGAGGCATACGGCGCGCCGAGCGATGGTGACAATCGGCATCGAACCTTGACTCGATTGGGAGCCTTTTGCCTTTTGCCGCGCACAAGAGAAACAGGATGCGGTTGTCGTAACATCGCGCGCAGTCAGCAACACGACAGGACCGACTTGGACGCAGACCTCATCGACAAGCTCATGCACCTTGCCGCGCTGCGGCTCGAGGCCCGGGAACGGGAACTCCTGAAGGACAATCTCCTAAAGATCGTGCAGCTGATCGACACGATGCAATCCGCCGACACGGAGGGGGTCGAGCCCCTCGATCATCCCCTGGACGGCGTGCAGTCCCTAAGGCCCGATCGCGTGACGGAGACCGTCGACCGGGACCGGTTCCAGCAAGACGCGCCCGAGGTCCGAGACGGTCTCTACCTGGTGCCGCGGGTAGTGGAATGAGTGCCGGGCAGTTCGCGACGATCGCGGATATCCGCACCGCGCTCAGGTCCAAGACGACCAGTGCCGAGGAACTCGCCCGGGAGCACTTAAACCGCATCGCCCGGAGCGAACTGAACAGCTTCGTCACCGTCTCCGAAGACGACGCCCTCGCAACCGCCCGGGAGGCGGACAGGCAGATCGCCCGGCAGGGCCAGTCGGGCCTCCTGGGAATCCCGATCGCGCACAAGGACGTGTTCTGCACGGCGGGCGTGCGCACCACCTGCGCATCCAGGATGCTCGCCGAGTTCGTGCCACCCTACGACGCCACCGTGGTCACCAAGTTGCGCGACGCCGGCGCGATCATGCTCGGCAAGACGAACATGGACGAGTTCGCCATGGGATCGTCGAACGAGAACAGCCACTTCGGACCCGTGTCCAATCCGTGGGATGCCACGCGCGTACCCGGTGGATCGTCCGGCGGATCCGCCGCGGCCGTGGCTGCCGGACTGGTTCCCGCGGCAACCGCCACCGATACGGGCGGGTCGATCCGGCAACCCGCCGCGCTGTGCGGGATCAGCGGCCTGAAACCCACCTACGGCCGGGTGTCGCGCTACGGGATGGTGGCGTTCGCCTCCAGCCTCGACCAAGGCGGTCCGATGGCGCGTACCGCCCATGACCTGCGCCTACTGCTGCATCACATGGAGGGTCACGACCCGTTGGACTCCACCAGCGCGGATGTCGGCCCCACGCCGCGCGGCGCAGGCGGGACCGGCTTGAGGATTGGAATCCCCCGGGAATACGGACGGGATCTGGACGCGCGTCTCGCCGCGACCGTGGACGAAGCCGCCGCGGTCTTCGAGGGGCTCGGGCACGAGCGCCAGGACGTCTCCTTGCCGCATACCGCATACGCCACGGCCGCGTACTACGTCGTAGCGAGCGCGGAGGCGTCCACCAACCTGTCCCGGTACGACGGCGTCCGCTATGGACATCGCGCCGAGTCGCCCGCTGACCTCGACGATCTGTACGCCCGGTCCCGCAGCGAGGGATTCGGCGCGGAAGTGAAGCGGCGCATACTGACGGGCACCTACGCGCTGTCGATCGGCTACTACGATGCCTACTACCGCAAGGCCCAGCGGCTACGCCGGCTGGTCCGCCAGGACTTTCTCGACGCGTTCGCGACCGTCGACCTGATACTCGCACCCTCGACACCTTCCACGGCGTTCGAGAAGGGCGCGCTCCTCGCGCCGGACGAGACCAAGGATCCTACCGTCATGTACGAGCAGGACATCTACACAGTGCCCGCAAGCCTGGCGGGTCTCCCGGCACTGAGCATCCCCTGCGGCAACGTCGGCGGCCTGCCCGTGGGAATGCAGCTCATCGCTCCGCACTTCGGCGAAGACCGGTTGCTCGGCCTCGCCGAGTCCTTTCAGCGGGAGACCGACTGGCACGAACGGACACCGCCCCCATGAGCCAATGGGAAAGCGTCATCGGGCTCGAGGTCCACGTCCAACTGCAGACCCGCTCCAAGATCTTCTCCGGAGCCCCCACCGCGTTCGGCGCGCCACCCAATACCCAAGCCTGTGCCGTGGACCTGGCCCTGCCCGGGGTGCTGCCCGTTCTGAACGCCGAAGCGGTACGCATGGCGATCGTGTTCGGGCTCGCGGTCGAGGGCGAGATCGCCGAGCGTTGCCGCTTCGACCGCAAGAGCTACTTCTATCCGGACCTTCCGAAGGGCTACCAGATCAGCCAACTCGACGAGCCGATCGTGCGCGGCGGTCACCTGGACATAGAAACCGACGACGGCGCGGCGAAGCGTGTCCGCCTCACGCGGGCGCATCTCGAAGAGGACGCCGGGAAGTCGCTCCACGAAGACTACCAAGGCAAGACCGGCATCGATCTGAACCGCGCCGGCACACCACTGCTCGAAGTGGTCAGCGAACCGGAACTCGCCTCCCCGGAGGAAGCCGGACGCTACTTCAGGGCCCTGCACACGCTCGTTCGGACTCTGGGCATCTGCGACGGCAACCTCAACGAGGGCTCCATGCGTTGCGATGCCAACGTCTCGGTGCGCCCGCGAGGTTCGACGGACTTGGGCGAGAGAACCGAGATCAAGAACCTGAACTCGTTCCGTTTCCTCGACAAGGCACTCGCCTTCGAGATCCAACGGCAGATCGATGTGCTCGAATCCGGCGGCTCGGTCGAGCGTCAGACGCTCCTCTACGACGCCGAGCGGGACGAAACCCGGCCGATGCGCGGCAAGGAACTGTCCGACGACTACCGCTACTTCCCCGACCCCGACCTGCTGCCGGTGGTGGTCACCCAATCCATGCTCGCCCAAGCACGCGCCACAATCCCCGAACTGCCAGCAGCCAAACGCCGACGCTACGTCGACGAACTCGGCCTCACCGACTACGACGCCCGCTGGCTCACGGTGGACCCCGATACCGCCGCCTACTTCGACGCCGCCGCGACCGCATGCGGCCGGCCCAAGGCGGCCGCCAACTGGATCATGGGCGATGTCGCCGCCGCGGTACGCCGGGAAGACGCCGCCTGGACCGAGGTTCCCGTGTCAGCGTCGCAACTCGGCAAGCTCATCGAACGCATCGAAGACGGCTCCATATCCGGAAAGATCGCGAAATCCTTGTTCAAGACGCTCTGGGACGACGGCGGCGAGGTCGACGAACTGATCGACAGCCAGGGGCTCAGGCAAGTGAGCGACAGCGACGAGATCGCCGCCATCGTCCGTGAAGTGATCGACGCGAATCCCGCCCAAGTCGAACAGGTGCGATCCGGCAAAATCCGCGTGCTCGGCTTCCTGGTCGGCCAAGCGATGAAAGCCAGTGGCGGGAAAGCCAATCCCAAACGGGTCAGCGAGTTGCTGCAGGCGGCGTTGTCCACGGACGGGTCCTGAACCGGCGCTGATCGTCGTATCGACGTCGCGGGAAGAACGTTGGATGCGACGGGAAGGATCACTCCGGCACCGCTAGATCAGGCCCCGTCTTCTAGCTGCCTTCAATGCTTCGGTTCTTCGCTGCACCCCGAATTTTCTATAGATTCGTCTCAGATGAAACTTGACGGTGGTTTCGGTCACGCCGAGTACGCGAGCGACACCCTTGTTGGATGCACCGCCCTCGACCTCGAACAACACTTGAAGTTCCCGGGGGCTGAGCGAAACAACCGGCTCGTCGCTTTCCTCCCGCGGAAACAGACTCGGCGTCGAGCGACAAATGGCATCGCTAACCGGGGGCGCTGACCGGTACATAGTGTACGCTTCGCTGTCCGTGGCCATGTGCGCCACGGCCGCCACGAAGTCTGCCAGTGCTGGTGTCGCCGCCCTGCAAGCCCCAGCCTCTCTCGCTGCTGCGAACACCGGGGCCACGGCCACGATGAACTGGGCGAGTTCTCGATGCCGCAACCGACGTTCAACCGGCTCGCTTATCGAACTGAGCCGCCGCTGCCAAAAGTCCACGAGTCGCCGTTGCAGCGACTCGACAACCGCGCGGGGGGCAGAATCTCCCTGCGCGAGTGTGCCGGTGCGAATCAGTGCGGCGGTCTCTCCACCATGCGCGAGACCCCGGACCCACTGCTCAAGGTTCTCCGCCAAGATCGCGGATTTGGACTCCAGGTGTCCGTGCATCGCACACAGGAATCGATCCCCGGCCAGTTGGACGACCTCAGCGTAAAGCCGTTGTTTGTCTCCGAAATGTCGGACTACCGACGCTTCGTCCACGTTCGCCCGCTTTGCGATGTCCTGAACCGACGTCTCTTGGAAACCCCGTCGCGCGAACAGGTGCAACGCGGCATCGAGAGTCGGGTGCTTCGTCTTCAACTTAGGAAGGTCAACCCCGTGCATCAAACTCCCGAGCCCCGAATGCGTTCATATGCGTTCTCCTTCAAAATGCCTGTTGGCGTGCCGCTCTTTGCGGACGCCTACGCAACACCATCGCGACTACGTCGACAAGAGGCAGAACCCCTCCCGCTACCTCGTTCACTCCATCAATAGTCAAGTCCCGAGCCTGAGCCGCCGATCCGGCTCCCCGTCCTTCAACCTGATGGACTCCGAATGGCGTTCATGTGCGTTCCTTCAGCATCAATCTGACCTCCGTGCACCGCTTAACCCACGGTTGTGCGACACCGTCTACATTCGTCGTACACGGGTCAATGAACAATCGTCTCAATCTGTGTTGCGATTTCTTAGGTGATGACCGCCTTGGCGAATGACGGCCATTCCGTGCTTTGCACCGTCTGCTACACCTCAAAGAACGCCATTTCCGGCACGCCCCGGAACGGGTAGAACTGCGACGGAGTTCTTCCGGCCGATGTGGCACCGCAACGCCTTGTGAACCTAGTTCGGGTAGATGATGGTCCCATCCGGTTCAGTTTTGATGTGGACTCGACGTCAGCAAGCCCTCGTCGCCAGCGTACGTAGCCCTGAACGCCGCATGGTTGCGGCAGCACCCGCCTGACCTGCTCATGAACCATATGCTGCTCCAACGGTCAACCCCGTGAATGCGCCATGCGCCACGGTTGGCTGGTCTCTGCGCTTGTCTGCCGCCTCTACCGCCGATCGGTTGAAGCTAACCGCCCCTCGCCGGAACGTGCACAACGGGGCATCCGACGTTGAAACAGGGTGAATCGTCGTCCGATTCCGGGCAGAAACACCAATTGCCTGGTCATTTCCGCTCGCATTGCGCGTTCCACTCGCAGCGTGCGATCGACGTCCGCAAATAGCACCAGCGTTTGTAGCACCTCAAGCGAAATCGCTGACTGCCAGTCAGTATTTGACCTAGGAGAATAACCGCGCGTTCTGCGCCCTTGGCGCTCGGACAGCCGGGCGGTCTCGGACAGGCCAAAGCCTGACGAACGCCTGACGGCAAATCGTTTGCGGCCGCGCCTCCCGAGCTGGACGGCTAAAGCGTAGCGGAAACTACACCTGGAATTCACTTGGCGTCCACGTCCAATCCCCATAGCTGACCCTTAGTCAGTGATTTCGGATGCCAATGATGGCAGAACCGATTAGATTGGGGTCTGGATAGATGAACCCAGAACGGATTCTGCGACAAGGAGTAAATGACACCGTGAGGCACCGGATAGTTGCCGTCGTTGCCGCATCCGTCGCCATCATCGGCAATGCAGGCTGCGCGACCATCGATAAGACCGTCAAGGTCGGGAGAGCAGCAAGCGGTGGAATATTCAATGCTCGCGACGAGCGGGCCGTACCTGCAGCGCCGAATTGGCCCGACAAAGCGCTCCTTGAAAAGTGTATGGAATCGGGACTGTCGGATGCCGACATGGCAGCCTGGCTGGAAAAGGCCAAGGAACAAGATCAAACAGATGACCAACGGGTCACCAGCCATGGTGGTGGTAGCACCGATGGCATTGACGGCTCCGCCACGGACCAATCAGACCCTAAATCGTGCCGCCGTGATCTGGCAACCGGACTCATGGGTCGAATAGACCACAACTTCTACGTATTCCGAGATGAACTGCTTGACCCAAGACACGATGCAGGCAGGAAAGCAAGAGAGCGAATTTTTGACTACCTGCTTCTTGCCATAGCCCTAGGCACCGCCTACATCAGCGACAGCTTGCAAGACGAGACGGGTTCAACAGCAGAAGCCACCGACGAACGCATTGATCTCACCGGGATGCTCACCACCCTCGCGTTGACGTCCACGGGCATCCAAGGGCTGAGGGCCATTCTCGATACGGACGAGGAAGAGTACGACGATCTGGTTGCTCAGATGGAGAACAATAGATCAGAAATCCGAGAGTGCATCGTCCATGGATTGGAGAAGGACGAGGCCGAATACTCGTTGGCTGACCTGATGGGCGACCTGGACCGATACTACTACGCAGGAACGCTACGCATGGCTAACGCACCATCGGCTATGTATGTTGGTTGCTAGCAGCTGCGATGATCCCCGGTAGCACCGGCCTTGCCCCGCGCTTCACGGCACTGACCGTCCCGCCAGTTCTTGCCGGGAGCGTAGTCTGCTAAGCGGTTCGATTCGTGCTAGTCGTTCGCGAATACGGCAACAGGGTCTAGTCTAGATGCGCG
>JAPPND010000001.1 GCA_028818795.1 Gammaproteobacteria bacterium
TATCGCTTGAGTGGTCGACATGGTCTTCTCCGCCGACCGGATGCCGTCGGGACGGGCGTCGCGTAGGAAGATTCTGATCGAGCACGGACTCGTGGCGTCGTCATTCAGCGAGTAGCCAACTGCGAAGACCCGCGCTGCATCGGCCGCGTGGCTGGACGAGATGTCATCGATCATGGCCCCCATGAAGTCGATGTCATGGCGCGACTGGGCATCGGTATTCAGCTGCCACGCACTTTCGTTGGGCGGCATGACTTTGCCGACGGGGAAGGCGATGATGATCCCCTCTAGCTCCGCCAGTTCTTCCCACTTGTCTTGTTGCGGGAACTTCCAGCTTCCCGCGTCACCACCCATTAGCATCACCACGAGCGACATGGAGCCTTCACGCGGGCTTGTCGGCACGAAGAGGTGGTATTGCCTCTCTACGCTGTTGACGGTGATTTCCGTGATCGGGAGATGCTGCCGCCATTCGGCTTTTTCTTCGGCCCAGTCCGCTCCGTACAGCCCTGCGCCGACACCGATGACCACACCTAGGACCATCAGCGCCTTCTTCATGTTTGCTCCTTGATTGGATGGTGATCGAACTAGTAGCGTAACAACTGCCCTCCGGGCTGTGGCCTGTTAGCACCTCCGGCGAGTGCTTGTCGCGGATGGGTGCCCCCAATCGGAGCTGTCTTGGGACTTGAGAGGATCGCATGGCGGACTGCATCGACACGCACCCACTGTCCAAGCCCGCGAATGGTCGGGCAATCTGTAGCAATGCTGACCGTGCAGCGGAAGTTGCGAGCGAGGTCCTAGGCCAGCGGTCTGCCAAGGCAAAGCCCGGAGCCTTGGAGCGTCATTTCAACGATGCACCCGACGTCCCACCCATGCCGGGGGACGAGTTGCTACCAAATGACGACCAGTCTGCAGACAACCCTAAGGCAACCGCGCCACGATTTCCGGCTCGGCCACCTGCATATGCCAAGGCGGCAGGTCCTGTGCCATGGCTTCGAGATCGTCCACGACCATGCGGCCGATGAGGTTCGAGTCGCCGACGATGCTGCCGGCCCGGTGGGCGGAGAGCACGACATTCGGTGCCCGCCGGATCGGGTGGTCGGCGGGCATGGGTTCCTGCGGAAACACGCCGATCGCGGCCCTGAACCGACCTTCCACCAGGGCCGTTGTGAGCGCTTCGAAGTCGACGACGTGTGAACGGCTCATCAATACGAACACGGCGTCTCGACGGATCAGCGCCAGTTCCCGGATACCGATCTGCGCCCTGTTCTCGGTGGAGGGAATCGCCAACACGAAGATCACCCGGGCCCGCGACAGCAGGTCGTCGAGACCAACGGGGTCCGCGCCTTGGTCCTTCAAGAACTGGTCGGTGCGCCACGGGTCGTAGGCGAGCAGGTGGCAACCGAACGGCGCGATCGGCGGTTTGAGGCATTGCGCCAAGCCGCCGAATCCGATGAAGCCGACCGTTTCGCCATAGAGCGTGAACGTGTCCACGTTGCCGTCCCAGAGATACTTCTCGCTGCCGGCGCGGAATGCATCGTGACCGGCGCTGATCTCGCGGGCGGCGTCAATGGCCATTCCGAGTGCCATCTCGGCGACCATCGGCCCGAACGCCGGTGCGCAGCTCAACACGCGGATGCCGTTTGCTCGGCAATAGTCGTAGTCGATGACGGCGGAACTCGGGTGCCGACCGCCGACCTCCAGGATCGCCCGTAGCTTCGGGAGACCGGCGAGTTCGCCGTACCGCCACCGCGTGGTGACGATGGCGAAGGCGTCAAGACATTCGCGGTCGATCAACTCGGGTGGCATCGGCTCGTCCTTGCCCCAGACGACGTCGCACACCGCGTGCAGGCGTGCCAGGTCATCGGGATGGAAGATCTCCTCCATGCGCCGGAACGCTGGATCGAGAATGACCTTGTGACGCATGGTGACCCCGTCGTGAAGTTGGCCTAGCGTACCAACCGCGCCGGCTCGTGACCTATTGGAGCCACCCGCTTATGCTTTTCCACAAGGGGACACCCACCGAGGGCTGTCCCGGGGACATAGAACTGGGGAGGACCGCATGGCGGACTACAACACGCTCATCCTGGAGCGCCTCGGCACCGAAGACCGGTTGGCGCGGATCACCTTGAACCGGCCGGAGAAGATGAACGCCTTGACGGGCGAACTCTTCGCCGAACTCAACGACTGCCTGCACGACCTGGAAGCGGACCAAGGCTGCCGGGTCATCATCATCCGGGGTGCCGGACGCTGCTTCAGTGCCGGCTATGACCTGACACCCGGTCGCGAACGCCGTCCGGGCGAGCGCAGCTATCAGACGGTCGACGCCAAGCGTCGCACGCTGATGATGAACGTTCGCACGTCCATGCAGCAGATCACCGACGTGCAGATGTACCTGTGGAACATGGCGAAGATCACCATCACGCAACTGCACGGCTACGCGCTCGCGGGCGGTTGCGAACTGGCGATGATGGCGGACCTCGTTGTCGCGGCCGAAGACACGCAGATCGGCCACCCGGGCCTTCGCGGCCTCGGCACCGCACGCAACGGCTGCATCTGGCCGCTGGTGCTCAGCATGCGCAAGGCCAAGGAGTACTACTACACCGGTGACAACATGACCGGTGCCGAGGCGGCGGAAGTGGAGATGATCAACTACGCCTGGCCGAAGGAAGAACTCGACGCCAACACCATCGAGTTCGCCGAACGCATCGCCAACGGTTCCGCGGACCACCTGGCGGTGCTGAAGCTCACCATGAACCGCTTCTACGAGAACATGGGCATCTACTCGTCGGTGCGCAGCGCCACGGAGCAGGACGCGTTGGCGCAGATGACCGAGTGGACCTACAGCTTCGGCGAGTCGATCCGCGAAGGTGGCCTTAAGCACGCCTTCACCACCCGGGACGCGCCCTACAAGGGCAACGAAGGGTTCCGCGACAAGGACTCGTAGCGGCGAATCGAGATTGGCATTGCGAATCGGCTGGTGGCACTCTTGAGAGTCGGAATGTTGGTCCGCCGAAGCTGGGTTGCGAGGGAGGTCGACGTGGGTTCTAGACGGGGGACGGAGATCGGGCCGGTCCGCTTGGCCACCACTCTCGTCGCGCTGGCGTTGACCGCGCCGGTCCACGCCTTTGAAGCCGAAGTCGCACCGCTCGTCCAAAGACACTGCATCGCTTGCCACACCGGCACGATCTTGGCCCCGCTGGATTTGGCAGGGCTTGGCTACGATCTTACCGATCCGGCGACTTTCGGCGCTTGGGCAAGGGTCTACGAACGCCTCGACAACGGTGAGATGCCCCCGGTGGGTGCGCTGATGCCCGAACCCGATGAACTGGCGACGGCGCTCGCGTCGATGAAGGAATCGCTGCTCGAAGCGAATCTCGCGGCTCGGAACGGCCAGCGCACACCCCTTCGACGCCTGACCCGGCTCGAATACGCCTACACGATCCAGGACCTCCTCGGGCTCGACGAAGCCCAGGGCATGGATCTCATCCAGAACCTGCCTGCGGAAGCCGATACCGGCGGTTTCGACACGGTTGCGGCGAAACAAGGGATCTCGGCGCTGCACGTGCGCAGCTATCTCGAGGCGGCGGACAGGGCGCTGGATGCGGCACTTGCGCTGGGCGCCCGGCCGAAGACCACACGGCGTGATATCCAATACGCCAAATCCGGCTACATGAACTTCATGCACACGGCAAAGATCCTCGGTGGCGGCATCACGAAACGGGTCGACGACCGCGTTGTCATGTTCTACGACACCGGCTCGACGTACATGCTGCACACGGAAGCCGAGGGCTACGCCGTACCGTATCCCGGCCGCTACCGCGTCACCATGGACGCAATGCCCTACCAGGCGGACACGCCGGTGGTGCTGACCCTCTACCAGGGCGTTAAGCAGGGAACGGTGGCATCGCTCGATGACCTGATCGGGACGTTCGATCTCTTGGACGACACGCCGAGGACCGTGGAGGTGACCACGTTCATGCGCCCGGGCGATCTGCTGGCGCCTTCGGTGGCCGAACTCGACCGTCCGCCCGGTGACTATGTCAACTATTTCGCCCCCGACAAGACCGTCGCGAACTACCAGGGCGAGGGCGTTGCGATCAAATCCCTGACCGTTGAGGGTCCTCTGATCGACGAATGGCCACCCCGGAGCACGCGACGTTTGCTACCGGGGCTCGATTTCGACGAGACGGGACAGGTTTCTTCGACAAAGACGTCCGAGGAGCACGTCCTCGACATCGTCCGGGCATTCGCAACGCGCGCCTTTCGGCGACCGCTCAGGGATGGCGAGGCGGAGGCCTATGCCAGCTTGGCGGAGCCGTCGTTGGCCGCCGGCGCTCCGCTCGTCGAGGCGGTCCGCGTCCCGATGCGGGCGATCCTGAGCGCACCGCCGTTCCTCTATCAGACGGCTTCCGCCGGTCCCTTGGACGACTTCGCGCTGGCGGCAAGGCTCTCCTATTTCCTGTGGCGCAGCATGCCGGACGACGAACTGTTCGAACTCGCCAGCCGCGGGCAACTCTCGGAACCGGTTGTGCTGGCGATTCAGGTCGACCGGATGCTCGACGACGACCGGTCGAAGCGCTTCGTAAAGGATTTCGCCGGCCAAGCGTTCCGGCTCTATGAAATGAACCAGACCACGCCGGACGGCGGGCTTTATCCGGAATACGACGACCGCCTGGGCAAGGCGATGGCGGCGGAGACTGAACTCTTCCTTGAGGAACTCATCGACGAGAACCACGGCGTCGGCGGTCTGATCGATGCGGACTTCACCTACGTCAACCGCCGGCTGGCAGAGCACTACGGGATCCCGGGCATCAAGGGGCAGCAAATGCGCCGCGTCGAATTGGCGGTGGATAGCCCGCGTGGCGGACTTCTGACCCACGCCAGCATCCACAAGATCACCGCCAACGGGACGGTGACCTCCCCGGTTCCCCGAGGCAACTTCGTCCTGGCCAACATCCTCGGCCGGCCGGCCCCGCCGCCCCCGCCGGGTGTTGAAGGACTGGAGCCGGATATCCGCGGTACCACGACGATCCGCGAACAGTTGACGGCGCACCGCGCCAATGCCGTGTGCAACAGTTGCCACCAGTCCATCGACCCACCGGGCTTTGCGCTGGAGTCGTTCGATCCCATCGGCGGCTTCCGCGTGAACTACCGGGCCTCCCGCGGCGAGACGAAGTACGGCGACTTCTCGGTGCCCCGCCCGTACGGCAAGGGTCCGGTCGTCGATCCCAGCGGCGTCACGCCGACGGGCGAAGCGTTTGCCGACATCGAGGAGTACAAGGCGATCCTGCTCGACAAGGAACTCGACCAGATCGCGCGTCACTTCGCCGCGCAACTGATCACGCTGGCGACGGGTGCCCAGGTCGAGTTCGCGGACCGGGATGAAGTCCATCGCGTCGTGACCTCGGTCGCGGATCGCGACTATCCGGTGCGATCCATCATTCACGAGGTCGTGCAAAGCGACCTGTTCCGGAGTCTTTGAGGAATGGCCATTTCACGACCGATTGACCGCCGCACTTTCCTGCGTGCAACCGGCGTGGCGCTGGCGTTGCCGTTCCTGGAGTCGATGCGACCGGCATTCGCTGGCACGGTTGCGAAGCCGCCCCGGCGCATGGTGAATATCTGCGCCACCTTGGGGCTGTACTCGGACTACTGGTTTCCGAAGACAGCGGGGGCGGGCTACGAGGCCTCCGACTACCTCGCGCTCATCGACGAGCACCGGGACCACTACACGCTGTTCTCGGGTCTCTGCCACGAGGAGCAGACCGGTCGCCAAGCGCACAACTCCGAGATCACCTGGCTGACCTCGGCGCGTCACCCGGGTTTGGACGGGTTCCAGAACACCATCTCCGTCGATCAGGTCGTGTCGAACCACTACGGCTACGTAACGCGGTTCCCGTCGATCGTCCTCGGCACGTACTCGCCCCAGAGCCAGTCGTATACCTCGAACGGCGTGATGGTTCCCGCCGAGACCAGCCCGGCCCGGCTCTTCGCCAAGCTGTTCCTGCAGGGCAAGCCGGAGGAGGTCGAGCGGGAGACCCGGCGCCTGAGCGACGGTCGCAGCATCCTCGACACCCTCTCCGCGCAGACGACGGCATTGGGCAAGCGCGTGAGCAGCACCGACCGCGAGGTGCTGGCTGCCTACTTCGACGCCGTACGCATTGCCGAACGCGATCTCGTCGAGGTGCAGGCGTGGACCCAGCGTCCCAAACCGGTTGTCGACGCAGAGCCGCCGACGGACATCGGCGACAACACCGACATCATCGGCCGCGTGAGACTCCTGTTCGACCTGATCCCGCTCATTCTCGCCACCGACTCGTCACGGGTGGTCAGCGTCATGATCCAGGATCACCAGACCGTGCCCAAGGTCGAAGGCGTCACGGCGGACCAGCACAACCTGTCCCACCACGGTCGGGACCAGGGCAAGATCGACCAGTTGAAGATCGTCGAGACCGAGATCGTGCGGCGCTTCGGTGAGTTGCTGACCGCGCTGCGCGAGCAGGGCGACGGTGACGGATCGGTCCTCGACCACACCACGTTGCTGTTCGGGAGCAACCTCGGCAACGCCAACTCCCACGTCGCGGTGAACCTGCCGATCCTCCTCGCCGGCGGCGGCTTCAGCCACGGCAAGCACATCGTCCACGAAGGCGAGCACAACGCCCCGCTGTGCAACCTGTTCGTGACGATGCTGCGCTCCGTGGGCGTAGAGGCGGAGTCCTTCGGTCAGAGCACGGGCGCGCTGATCTGGAGTTGACCCGCACTCGGCGCTACCAGTTCTCCACCCAGGGGCGCAGTACCACCTCGAACGCCCAGGTCGAACGGTGCTGCCGATGCAGGTGCAGGTACGTCTCCGCGATGCAGTCAGGATCGGCCATGTTGTCGTCGACCGAGGTGCCGGCCATGCGGTGGGCCCGGGTGCCATCCGGTTGCGTCCACCCGATCGCGGCGTCGATCGGCACCTGGGCGACGTGGATGCCTTGTCCCATGAGTTCCCGCGCCATGCTTTGCGCGAGCCCCGCCTTGGCCTGGCAAGCCATCGCGAAGGCGCCGCTTCTGGGGTAGCCCTTCATTGCGGCGCTGGCGTTGGTGAAGATGATCGTGCCCCTATGCCCGGCATTGGCGGCGTCGGGCGGTCCGTCGAGCATCTGTCTCGCTGCTTGCTGCGCGACGAGAAAGGCGCTGTAGGCGGAGTTCATCACGGTATCGCGAACAAGGCCCGGGTCCGCCTCGGTGATGCCTTTGCGGAAGATGCCCGCCATCCTCCCGTCGATGTTGTGCACCACAAGCGTCGGGCTGCCGAGTTCCGCCGTAACCGATTCGAACAAACCTCTGACCGCTGACGGATCCACGGCATCGCAGGCGTAGTTCCCGACGCCGAACCGCGCGGCTAAGTCGAGGAGCACGGGTTTATCCGGCGTGCGCGCCGCGATTGCCACACGCATCCCGTTCCCGGTCAACAAACGCGCGCAGCTTGCGCTGATACCGGGACCGCCACCGACGATCAGCGCGGTTTCCCCGTTCTCGGCGTTACCTTGTGTTGGCACGGCGCTATCTCTCCTCGAATTGAACCACGCGAGTGTATTGTAGCGGGGTCAAAAATACACGCGAGTAATTTTGACATTCATTCAAAATGCTCGTAGCGTTGCTCCGTGGCTCTCTCGACGCGATACCTGGCATCCCAAGTTCAAGACGACTTGGCGACCAAGATGGTGTTCGTTGCCGGGCCGCGGCAGGTCGGCAAGACGACGCTGGCGCTTGATCTGCCGGGCGCGCGTGCTGGATACCTCAACTGGGATGTGGCCGAAGACCGGGAACGCATCCTGCGCAGGGAGTTGCCCGCAAGCAGGTTTTGGGTCTTCGACGAACTCCACAAGTACCGGCCGTGGCGGAACTTCCTCAAGGGTCTCTACGATGCAAGGCGGGAAGGCCAGCGGATATTGGTGACGGGAAGCGGCAGGCTGGAGCTCTTCTCGTTCGGAGGCGATTCGCTTCAGGGCCGATACCACCTACTCCGCCTGCATCCGTTTTCCGTCGCCGAAGCGGGCATCGACGATGCCGGGGGTCTGGCGGACCTGTTACGCCTCGGCGGGTTCCCCGAGCCGTACCTGGGCGGCAACGAGGCCGAAGCGCGGCGCTGGTCGAGACAGAACCGTACACGTCTGATCGAGGAGGACGTGACGGTGATGACCAGCATTCGCGACCTCGGGCGGTTGGAGGAAATGATGCTCCGGCTACCCGACCTCGTCGGCTCGCCGTTGTCCATAAACGCGCTGCGCGAGGATCTGCAGGTCGCCCACAAGACAGTCGCGGCGTGGCTCGATACGCTGGAACGTCTGTTCGCCCTCTTTCGGCTCCCGCCTTTCGGCGCACCACGCATTCGGGCAGTGAAGCAGGAGCGCAAGCACTATCACTTCGACTGGTCCCTGGTTGCCGAACCGGCTGCCCGATTCGAAAACCTGGTTGCGTGCCACTTGTTGAAGTGGGTCCACTACCAGCAGGACACACAAGGACGCGACCTCGAACTTCGCTTCTTCCGCGACATCGACGGTCGCGAAGTCGACTTCGTGGTCCTAGAGGATCGACAACCGGCGATGCTCGTGGAATGCAAGCTCGGGGATCGCGACATCGACCGTGGCCTGCGCTATCTCAAGACCCGGTTTCCCAACGTGGATGCATACCAGATTGCCCTGTCGGGACAACGCGACTACGTGTCTCCGCTGGACATCAGGGCCATGCCGGCACTGGATTTCCTGAGGACCCTACCGTAGGGGCGACGCTAACG
>JAPPND010000192.1:0-2711 GCA_028818795.1 Gammaproteobacteria bacterium
ACCGCGTCGCGATCGGTCGATTTCACCCTCACTTTCTTATTGGACAGCGGGGCGGTCTTGAGAACCGCGTCTTGTCCCAGGTCGCGTGGTTCCGTCGACCACGGTGGGGGTGATGTCATCGCGATCTCACCCGAAGCCGCGTGTGTCCGAGTGGCGTGTACAATTCGCCGCCCTTGCCCTAGCCGTCTCGATCCATGACTCCCCGGTCTGCGCTGACGGAGTTCCGTCAGCTCGGCGTCCTTGCGACGCCGATCATCGTCGCCCAGCTCTCGCAGATGGGCATGGGCGTTGCGGACGCGGTGATGGCCGGCCGGGTGAGCGCCACGGATCTCGCCGGGGTGACGCTCGGCGGCAACTTCTTCTGGCCGACGATGCTGTTGATGTCGGGCATCGTCATGGCCGTGACGCCGTCGGTCTCGCAGTTGAACGGCGCCGGTCGCATCGGCGATGCCGGGGCGGTGGTCCGGCAGGCGCTGTGGATCGCCCTCGTCGGCGGTTTGATGTTGACGCTGTTGTTGCGCAACGCCGAGCCCGCCTACCGGTTCTTCGGCGTCGACGAACAGGCGATTCCCGTGGCCGTCGGCTATCTGTCCGCGGCGAGCCTCGCCTTGGTGCCCCTGCTCAGCTACACCGCGTTGCGTTGTCTGGCCGAGGGAATGTCGTGGACGACGCCGGCGATGTGCATCAGCCTGAGCGCCCTGCCATTGAAGATTCTGCTCAACTGGCTGTTCATGTACGGTTCGCCCGCGCTCGGCATCGCCGCGATGGGCGGCGTGGGCTGCGGCTGGTCGACCGCCGTGGTGATGAGCTATACGTTCCTGGCGATGCTCCTGGTGGTGTCGACGTCCAGAATGCGGGCTTCGAACCTGTTCACCGCGTTCTCGTGGCCGAGACTCGGTGCCATTCGGGACCTGCTCGTGGTCGGGGTACCCATTGGTCTTGCCCTGCTGGTCGAGGTGGGATTCTTCTCCGTCGCCGGCCTTCTGATCGGTCGGCTGGGCGTCGAAGCCGTGGCCTCCCACCAGATTGCCTTCAACGTCGCTGGCATCGCGTTCATGGTTCCCCTGGCGCTGGGCATGGCGGCGACGATTCGCGTCGGCTTCAACGTCGGTGCCGGCGACCGGGCTGCGGCGCGGTTGTCCGCCTGGGTCGCAGTGACGACGACGCTGGTCTGGGGGATATGCGTTGCGACGGTCATGCTAACCGCACGCTTCCCGATCGTGGGGCTCTACACCAACAACGCCGAGGTGATCAATGTGGCCGCCGCACTACTCGCGATCGGCGCGTTGTTTCAGGTCTTCGACTCCGCCCAAGCCACCACGATGGGCGCACTGCGGGGCTACAAGGAAACCGTGGCACCCATGTGGATCGCCGTGGTGGCGTATTGGCTCGTGGGTCTACCCGTCGGTGCGGCGCTGTGCTTCGGCGTCGGGGGTATCCCAACTCTGAACGGGTTGTTGTCGAGTGCCTTCGGCGCGCCCATCGGCGTCTACGGCCTGTGGTGGGGTCTCGTGGTCGGACTGGCCGTCGCCGCCGTTGCTTTGGTGGCTTGGCTGGTTCGGGTCTCGAGGAGCCGCCCGACCATTCTCGTTCCGCGGAATCCGTCAATGTGATAGGTGGAAAAGCGATGCACGTTGCGCGTCGGCTGGCCTAGTGACTTGCGGCTCCCCAGGCCTCGCTACGTCTCACCGATCGGTGACAAAGGAAAACGGGCGCGCACTTCGCCGCGAAACTCGGCGATCTGCTCCGACAGCCTCTGATGGTCCGTGGCCAGGCCATCGACCCTGGCCTCCAAGGAAACGAACCGCCCTTCGAGACCGTCGAACCGCCCTTCGAGACCGTCGAACCGCCTTTCGAGGGTGCCCAGCCTCTCGTGCACCTTGTCGAACCTGGCGTCGACCCTGTCGAACTTCGCGTCGACCTTGTCGAACCTGACGTTCACGTCGGCGGCGAACCGGTCGAACCGACCGTTCACCTCGTTGGTGAGGGAGTCGAACCGTTTGTCGAAGACGCGCCAGAGGAAACCCGCCATTGCCAGGACCGCCACGAACGTGGCGCCTTGGATCACATCACTACCCATTGTCTACTGCTCCTGCGTCGAACCAAGACCCCGCGATCTTCCGACCCCGGGGCGGCGACCTTGAACCTTGGCTCGCTGGGTGTGGCCCCACTATACACCCGATCCATCCGGTGGGCGGGGTTCGACCGACACCGCTGTTGGACCGGTCCGCAATCGCCATATGCCTTCTGCGGCGATTCTCCACTACGGGTGGCGTTGGTGATGCCCGCCAATGGCCAATGACCCTGTGCGAATTGACTGAAAATCGCGTGGGACATCCCAGCGCCGGCCGGCGGCCTCCTGGCCCTACGTGTGGCCAGCGGCCTGCGGAACGAGCACCGACAGACGACCGCGCATCTCGCCACGGAACTCGGACAGTTCGCACGAAAGGCTGAGGTGGTCGTCCGCTAGGCCGTCCACCTTCTTCTCCAAGGAAACGAACCGGCCGTTCATCTCGTCGAATTGGTGGTCGATCTGCACGGACCGGTCGTCGAACCGCTTCTCCATGTCCACAAACCGGTCGTCGAACCGATTCTCCATGTGCGCGAACCGGTCGTCGAACCGCTTCTCCATGTGCGCGAACCGGTCGTCGAACCGGTTGTTCATTTCCTTGAACCGGTCCTCGGACCGGCTGTTCATTTCCTTGAACCGG
>JAPPND010000192.1:2811-8746 GCA_028818795.1 Gammaproteobacteria bacterium
TGTTCATTTCCTTGAACCGGTCCTCGGACCGGCTGTTCATTTCCTTGAACCGGCTCTCGATCTGTCCGAACCGGTCGTCGAACCTCGCTTCCATGCCTGCAAGCAGCCTGACAAAAACGCGCCAGAGAAAGAGACCTACGACCAGCACCGAGGCAACGTACGGGGCGCTCGGGACGAATTCCTGAAACTCCATGACTGCTACTCCACGTCGACAAGATTGGATGTGCGGCTCGCGGGACAAGCCGGCGGCAGCCAACCTCGACGCCCAACGCGGTTCGAAGTGCCCCTACCCTACACCGGCCGTCGGCATTGCGCCAGACTGACCGGCGGGACGGGACAAGCCCGTCCCCTACGGGGCATCGGTCTTGCGGCCCCCTGCCCACTAGGCGGTCGAACGGGGTGGCGGATGAGGAAAATGCCGACACCGACTCCGACCCATGGGGGCGGTACTGCTTGTCGGTGTCTGCACCAACTTGTGATTACATCGCTCGGCGTGGCCTCTTGACGGGCGGTCCGCCGCTTTCTCACACCGCCGGAACGACCCGATGCGGAACTGCGACCGCGTAAGTATTCCCACCTATAGGTCGGGCTGCAACCGCCATCCGCTAGGGTTCGTTCAAACTACCGGATTTTTTGTCGGGATCCCCGACGCTCGCGTGTGTCTGGGTCTGTCACCGACGGCGTTCAGAAGCGCCACACGACGCGGGCCGATACGCCTTGCGAGTTCTCGCCCCTGACGCCGGCGAGCTGGACGCCCCAGCGGCCGCCGAGGCGGAACTCGACCCCTGCGTGCGCCGCAGTGTCCTCGCCGCCTACCTGCGAGACCCCGCCGAAGAGTTCCACGCGGTCGGCGGCGGCGAACCGCAGGCCTGCCGACACCACGAGGTCAGTGCTCGTCTCGTCCACGTCGGGGCTCTCGATCAGCGGGACTTGCCCGACGCCGAATGGATCCGCTCCGGGCGGAAGGGTCAGTTCGAAGCCGCTCGTTCTTATCTCGCTGTCGGAGTACGCGAATCCAATGCGGGCGTGTCCGCTCAACCGGTCCGATAGGTCGTGGTGAACCCCGGCACCTGCCGCGACGGTCACCGTGCGCACGGACACCTCGAACGGCGCGATGTCGAGCAGCGGGATCTCGAAGCCAGGCTGGACGATCTCGGCGACCGGGATGGTCTCCTCGAACCTCGTGCGGTCGATCGAGCCCCACAGGTGGACGTGATCGCCGACCTCCGAGGTGGCGCTCCACGTGAGGGAGTTTGCGTCCTCGCCGGCGTGGTCGAGGTCGGTCCGCGTATGGCCGGCCGCAACGCCGTTGTAGGTGATGTCGGGGAGCGCGCCCTGGGCGGTCGCGGTCGTCGCAAGTGCCAAGGCCAAAATGATGCTGGAAGCTCTCATGGTGAGTCTCCTGTCAGGTTTAGATGGGACGCGACCGTAGTCTCGGGAGGCTGAACGGAAGCTGAAACCGCGACCCTTTCTTTGGCACCGGACCGGTTCGCCTGCCGCCCTTGGGCAATTCGGTCACCGCGAAGCCCGCGAATTCGCCGCAAATCGGATCTGAGCGGCAATAGGCGTGCCGAGTGTGCGAGATCTCCTACTCCATGTGAGCCCGGAGTCGCGTGTGTCCGGGTCCGGAGGGGGTCATAAACCGGTCAAGCAGGATGGCGAGCGCAACGATCATGAAGGGAATCATCGGGACGTGGTAGCGCGGCTGCACTTCGATGAAGATGTGGGGCAACGAGAGCAGCAACACGACACCACCCAGCATGACGGCGGTGGTCGGCCGCCGAACCTGGAGGATCAGGAAGCCTAGGAAGAGCAGAAACACGATCCGGTAGGCGCTGTCGCCGGCGAAGATCGCGGCTCCCCTCAATGGGTAGCTGACCTTCTCGCGTTGTTCGGTATCGCCGATCGACCAGTGGCTGAGCGACCGCTCCTTGTCCCACAGCCGTTCGGTCTTTGTCGTGAGCGCGAACGACAGGAACCGCGGGATATCTCGGGTGACTCGGTCGAAGGCCATTTCACGGGCGACGGCCGGTGCCCGTGCTCGAACATCCGGATCCTGCGAGTCGTACCCGGCGAGGACAAGGTCCGCCCGGTTGTATCCGCCGAGCGTCTCCGTGTTCGTGCCCATGAGCAGCAAGCCTTCGCTCCACGGCGAGGGGCGAATCCGGAACTGCCCCTCCTTGAAGGCACACAGACTTCCGAAGATCGTCACCACGATCACGAACGCTGCCACCAAGGCGGTTATCGTAGCTATCGTTGGCAATAGTTGCCGCCCCGCGCCACGCCGGAACTCGGGCAACCCCACCGTCGCGAGGACGACGCCGCAGGGCAGGAGCAAGAGCAGGCTGTTCATGCGCGCGGTATACATCAGGCCAATGGTCAGACCGACCAACGCGGCGAAACGCGCCCTTCGCCACCCCGAACTGCGAACCCCCAGCGCGACGAACCAAACTCCGAGCCCGGTGAGCAGGAACATGATCGCCTCGGAACTCGGTACAACGGCAAAGGCGACGAACGACGGATAGAGCGCAACGTACGCGCAGACAACCCGGGCAGATCGCTCGTCCATGGCCCACGCCATCACGGCCTTGTAGAGCCCCAACGCCCCGGCAGACCACGCGAGCGCGCCGGCCAGGTAGTTGGTCACATAGGAACTGCCGAAGACCGCATGGAACGCCCCGTAATAGGCGACCGTCGCCGGCGACTTGGATCCGAGCAAAGCTGCGACATCGCCATCGGCCAAGCTAGCGGCCTGTTTGTGAAAGGTGAGAAAGTCGCTCATCGGTTGACTGTCCACGATGAACGCCCATACCACCGACGCGGCGAAGCTCAGTCCGATCAGACCCCAGACGTTCACCCACCGGCAGATCACGACACATCCGCAAACCCAAATCGCGCCGGCAACCAGTTCGGCCAAGGTGAGCCAGTCCCACGACTGCACGAAGGCGTTCAGCATGTAGAGCAAGACGACCGCCGCAACGCCTCGGGAGACCGCCGAGTCAAATCGGAAGCGCGTCGCCGTCGGGACGCTCACGTACTCGATCCTCCCATCACCTTAGACAGTCTCGCTCGGGACGGGCTTACGGCAGCGACATGCGCTTGAACAAGCGCTCGGGAATCGTCCGTAGAACCAATGACACGCCACGCCAAAGCCTGCCGACGTGGACGACATCCTGCGACCTTCGGATCGCGACTGCGATGCGATCCGCCACTTGATCCGGGTCGACCGTGAGCAGCCCGGGGAGGTCCAGGTGATCGGTCATCCGCGTTCTAACGTATCCGGGCTTGACGGTGACGACATGGACGCCGGAACGCCACAGGCGGTTGCGAAGCCCCGAGAGGAACGCCGTAAAACCGCTCTTGGCGGATCCGTACGTGTAGTTGGTCCCCCTCCCGCGTTCCCCTGCGATCGAACTGATTCCGACCAGGACACCGCTCCCGCGTTGCTCGAACCGGTTCGCCAGTTCCCCCATCAACAGGGCCGGCCCGTTGTAGTTCGTCCTCATGAGGCGCTCGGCGGTTCTCCAGTCGTCCGACGCCGCGGATTGGTCGCCGAGCACGCCCACGGTGCAGACGGCGACATCAGGCGTCGCCGACAACGCGTCGAGCAGCGAAACGCCCGCATCCTCGCTCAACACGTCACATGGGTGGGTTTCGACCGAGATACCCCGAAGGCGGAGATCCCGCGCTTCGGCTTCGAGCCTCTGGCCGTCCCGGGCCGCGAGTTGGAGTTGCCAGCCGTCGCGACCGAGCCTTCGCGCCACCGCTCGACCGATGTCGCCGGTTGCTCCCAACACCAACGCCATCCCCACCTGTTGCGCATTTCGCCCCGGCACCGTCCTGCCTTCTTTTCCGATCAAAGTCCCAGCCGTCGCGACATGACCGATGAGAACTCGCAGCCGTTCATTGCGGCTCGTCGCACCTCGGCGAACGATTCCAGGTTCGCATATCCTTCGCGCAGGTGATCCGGGCGGCAGCACGCGTCCTTCGCGAGATAGACCCGGCCGCCGTGAGACGCCGTGATCTCGTCCAAGGAATCCAGCAAGTCCACCGTGCCTGAACGCATGGGGAAGTCCAAGGCGAGCGTATAGCCCGACATGGGGAACGACAGCAGCCCCTCGCCCTGGCGTCCAAAAAACTTGAGCACCCCGAGGTAGGCAAGGTGGCCGGACGACGCGACATGCTCGAGAATGGCCCGAAGCCCGCGCGAACTCTGCGCGACGGGGAGAACGCACTGGTACTGAACGAAACCCCGCCGACCGTATAGCCGGTTCCATCCGCGCACACGGTCCAAGGGGAAGAAGAACGACCGATAGTGAACCGGTCGCAGACCACTGCGGAAGCGCCCAACGCGGTGGTAGAGTGCGTCAAACATTCGGATCGAGGCCTGGTTGAGCCCGACGGACAGCAGAGCCGGGCTCGGCAACTGCCGCCGCGAGGCGGGCGTCGGACGGGAAGCAGCCGTGGCGTCCGTCGCGAAGTCACCCCGGGTCACCAGGCCGCGGCCCAAGATACTCCCCTTGGCGCTGGGATCGATCCACGCGACGCTGTAACGCCAGTCGTTCGATGCGGCCAGCGTCGCCATGGTCGCATCGAGATCGGCCGTGCCGAGGGTCTCGGCTCGGACATACTCGGACTCGATCCTGCACAGTCGAAAGCGCACCGACAGCACCACGCCCGTCAACCCCATGCCGCCGACCGTAGCCCGGAAGAGATCCGGATTTCGGTCCCGGCTACAGGTCAGGATGTCGCCACTGCCCGTCGCCAACCGAAACGACTCCACATGGCTTCCGAACGAACCGTCCCCGTGATGGTTCTTGCCGTGGACGTCCGCCGCGACCATGCCCCCGACCGTCACCTCCGCAGTACCCGGCACGACCGGCGGGAACCACCCGCGTGGCGCGTACAACGCGAGCAGATCGCGGAGCAGAACCCCCGCCTCGCACTCGAGCAGCCCCTGCTCCGCGTCGAAGGAAAGCAAGCGGTCCATCGCCAGCATCGACAGCGTCAGTTCCGGATTGAGCGCCGCATCCCCGTAGGACCGGCCATTGCCGCGCGCGATGAGCGTGCTGGCACCCAACCGTTGGCACAGTTCGTCTTCCCGACGAAGCGTCGCCAGTTCGCAGCCGACTCGAGGGTACCGCCCCCAACCTGCGAGCTCGGTCGTTCCCATCAGGCGAAGCCCGCGTTCAGCCCCGGCCGCGAGCACGCGCGAAACACGGTTCTCAAAGGGCCATCACCGCGACGATCACCAAGAGTAATCCCGTGACCCAGCTTGCCCTATCGCGCAACGCGAACATCACGGGATCGTCGTCGACGGCACCTCGTTGGGCAAGGAGGAGCAAACGACCAAGCCAATAGAGGAAAAGGGGACAGGCCAGCCAAAGCAGCTCGGGTCGACCGTATCGCTTAGCCACCTCCGGTGCCTGGACGTACATGGCCAGCACGATGACGGCCCCGACCGCGCTCGCCGCCCCGAGCATCGTCATCGCGCTGGCGTCCTCGGCGACGTAGCCGCGACCGTGGATCGCCCGCTGTCGCCGTTCCGCCAGGTTGGCGAGTTCCTTGCGACGCTTCACCACGGCCAACGCCAGGAATACGAACATGGAGAAGGCGAGCAACCAGGGGGACACGGGGACCCCGACCGCAGCACCGCCGGCCACCACCCGAACGACGTAGAGCGAGGCCAGCACGATCACGTCGATCACGATCAAGCGTTTCAGCCACAGCGAATAGGTGACCGTCAGCGCGAGGTAGAGTAACGCGCACACTCCCAAACCCGTCGACAACAGGAACGAAGCACCGATGCCGGCCACGGCCAGCAGCACGCCCGCTCCCGCCAGCGGCACCAAGCGGACCCTTCCGGCAGCCAGTGGGCGATACCGCTTCGATGGGTGCTCCCGGTCATGGCCGATGTCGACCATGTCGTTGAAGA
>JAPPND010000019.1 GCA_028818795.1 Gammaproteobacteria bacterium
GGGAGTTGTAGTGCCCGCAGGCGGCGATGTCCCCGCAGGACGCGCCCCGGTCTACCCAGAGGTCCAGGTCGTGCAGAACGGGGTTCGAAATGGTGTCGGCAGGAGGATCATCCCAAGTCATGACGACATCCAATCGGCTGGCCCCTTCGGGGACGACGATGTCGTGGTAGGCATGGCCCCCTGCGTCGATATCGAACGCCGCGCTGCCGCCGGTCCAGCCGTCGTCGGTGTCACGTGTCAAGACCGCGGTGCGGGCCGATACCTTGCCCATGCCGTAGACGTTGTTGAACGCTCCTGGCCCGTTCGTGTTGTCGAGCGGGAACGCGGCGGGGGTCCCGAGGAAGGCATCGGGCTTGATGGCGCTCGCCAGCAACCGCGCACGCACTGCTGCGGGTTCCTCCTTGAGGTGTGGTACGGCGTCCATGACCAGTGCCGCCACGCCAACCACCGACGGCGACGACATGCTGGTGCCGGAGAACACGGCGTACCCGCCTCTTGCGCCGCCGCCACGGGCCGAGGCGACCGCCACGCCTGTGCCGACGATCATCGGCAACAGCCTGCCGTCGTTGGTCGGCCCGTGGCTGCTGAAGCTGGCGATGTCGCCGATGTTCTGTGCCGCCCCGACCGAGAGGGTGTTCTTCGCGCTTGCCATGTTCGAGAACGCGATGTCGCTGGCGTTGGCGGCCGAGGTCACGAACAACTGTCGGGCCGCCCAGATGGAGGCGTCAATCTTGCGTTCGACGACGGACCGGCCCTCCCAGATGTCTGCGCGGACCGACAAGCTTGCGTTCATAACGAGCGCTTTGCGCGCTACACCGTCGCCGCACTCCGTCGGCTTGGCGAACCAATCCATGGCGCGGTTCCAGCCCAACGCCGTTCCGCCGCCGTAGGTGTTGAGCACCTTGGCGAAGCGGATGTCCTGGACCATCGGTGCCATACCGACACGGTCGCGTTCGTCGGCACCGTTGCCGAGCACGATTCCCGTGACGTGCGAGCCGTGTCCGAAGGCATCGAACCAGAGATCCTGGTCTTCCTCCCGCGTGTTGAAGAAGTCCGTGAGATTGGTGCCGCAGATGCTGCGACGGTTCGACGAGATGTCCGGGTGGTCGACGTTGAGCCCGGTATCCATGACGCCGACGGTGACGGATGCGCCGCCAGTGCCCACGAACGTCCCGGTCGCGGCATCGTAGCTGCGCAGCGCATCGGCACCCATGGACGGTGCCGCGATCTCCAGCGTCGGCACGACCCGGCCGATGGACTCCACGGCCAGCACGAAATCGGCCGCCGAAATCGGCCCGAGAGCGGCCAGCGGTATGGTAGCCGGATAGGTCCGGATCGCGGGATCGAACCGGCCGACTTCCGCCCCGAGCCGCTTGAGCGCCCGACGCCACTGGCCATCGGGGTCGTCGGACATCAGCGTGATCCACACCGGCACCTCTTCATGGACATTCGTTGCGGCGCGTTCATGAAGCTGTTTCGGTGACCTTGCGATCGGGCGGGACGGCCCCCACCCCGGCTACCGATTCGGCCGCGGCGATTGCCTGCAGGCTGGAAGCGTCGCCCGGCAGGCGGGCGCGAACCAGATCGCCCGCGCGGCCGAGGACTTCCCCGCCGTGTGCCGCGAGCATTGCGTCGAGGGCATCGAGATCCGCCCCCTCGGCCAGCTTGACCCACCCGAACGACCAGTCGCGCCCGGACGCCGCGGCCAATTTGGCGAGCGCGTCCTCCCCAAGGGCCATCCACTCGGGTGGATCGGCCGGTGCCTGATCCCGGTCGAAATCATCGGCGGTCATCGGTCCCCGCGCAACCTCGTGGAAGGCGGTGAACGAATAGCCCACCGGGGGCGTTGGGTCGTGGTCGACCGGCGGTGCCGGAACGAAACCCGGCGGTGCACTGGTCGGATGGTCATCCACCGCCGCCGTGTTCCCGGCCGGCGATGCGAGCGCGTCGATGGCTTTGCTCTCGGCGGCGATCTGCGACCTCGCCTCGGTACTGGCGATTCGTTCCTTCTCGGTTTCGTTGAGCGGCGTCGCGTCGTCGTGCGGACCGAGACGTCGTTCGCCGACGTTCAGCCCCAAGTAGACGACGACCGCGACGGCGGCGGCGACGAGAGCCCCAGCAGTTGTTCTTTTGGTCATTGGAGAATCCATCCCGGAATGGCTAAGGGTTTGCACCAGTCGTGGTGCCTAGCGCGGGAATTGCGAAATTGCGAAAGATCTACCAGCAAGTTTTCCAATCCAAAAGATATATGGAATCATTCGGTTAACTACCATTCCGGCGACGGTACTGTCCCATGTCATTCCACCAGAATGGCTAGGAGTCCACGGCATTCCGGCCCCGAGGAGGACCACGAGCAGCCACTACCACAGATACGTCCAGAATAAGGACCATTATCACGAATCTTCGCCCGGCATGGTGAATGAATGGCGTTCCCATGCAGGGTCCTTCCCAAAACCGGAAGCCTTCCCCTACGTCTCGATCACAATAGGCTTTGGCATTGTGATCCGGTGGGACGATTGGACATTCGGACTACCGATACCGATACCAAGACCAGTTCTACGCGTAATTATCGATATGGCACCATGGGCCGTGTCTGGGACGCACTACGAAAACCACAAAGGCGAACTTCTAACCCGAAGTACTTGGGCTAGGGGCTGCAACTGGGAAGACACATACAACCCGATGGGATGACTGGAAACATGAAGATTCTACTGCCCGCTGCCTGTTGCCTGCTGTTGCCGCCCCTTGCTCTTGCGCAGGAGGGGAACGAAGGCTACGTCGTCATGACCCCCGAGGAAGCCCATGCGGCTGGTCTCGTGGACGAGATAGTCCCCGGCCTGAGCTTGTCACTGGACGAGCTTAGAGAGCTGGGATCGAAAGAAGCCGTTTTGAAAAGAATAGCCGAGCATCATGAAAACTGGGGGGCCACCGTGGCCTTGCCGCCGGGATCCGACGTGGAACGCCTTCTGGATGCTCTCGGATCCGGCGACGACCGGCTGCAAGAGGTCTTGTCGGCTATCGCCGGCCGGGAGGTGAAGCTGCCGCCAAGCCACGGCGATGGCCACCCGCTGCACCACGGCGAGAAGGGGGTCTTCTACGACATGCCCGAGAGGTACACAAACGACGAGATACTGGCCCGCATGAGACCGGAGCACGTCGAAGCGCTGGCCAAACACCGCCACCTGCTTGACGACAGGTGGAAGCTGATCGACTCGCTCGATTGCCTTGAGGGTTTGGAGCACTCGGCGGTCAGGGAGTTCCTGACCAAGATGACCAAGTCTGAACCACCCCGGATGTCGCCCGAAATGACGGAGGAGGCCCGGCAGGCAGAGGGACGGGGGTGGTACGAATTGGACACGCCAGCGCCCGGGTCACAGATCCTGCGGGAACTGACGCGGCTGACGACGACCGCTGCGGGCGAGGAACACTTCGCCGGGTCGTCGCTTTCGGCGTCGGGGGCTTACGCCGAGTACATCCCCGAAACAGTCGCCAGCTACTCGTTTGACGGAGGGAGCTACGGTTCCCGGCTGGATGTCGTCTCGGATACGAAGTACGGCGGCGTACTGTATGCCAAGAAAAACCAGTTCGATCACGTCGCGATGGTCGATCCCAACCTGCACGTATTCCCGGGCTACGATGCGAAGGTATCGACCACCAAGCACGCCGACGGCGTGTGGGTGACCGCCGTGAGCGCCTTCGACGGCTGGTATCGATACGAGGTCGGGGTGGAAAAGAAGCTGGAAGGCGAGGAGCGCGATGAGTTCGTGCGCATGGCAATCGCCATGATTGTCGAGGACCTGTCGAAGTAGGGGTGCTTGGAAGCTTCGCCCGGGGTAGGTTCTTTTCGGGCAGACCAATGCAGGTGGCGCGGGGCAAACGGCTCGCCTAGTTTCGTCGTCACCCTTTCGTTACCTTGGGGGCCGTGCGGCAAAATCGGGGCATGGCGTTCAAGAGCACGGAAGCCAGGAACAGGTGGCGTCGCGAGCGCTACCGCGAGACGAAGGCCTCGAAGATCGCGAAGCGCCGGGCCGGGGCCGAGCCCGCCCCCGGAGCAGTCCACACCCGCGACTTCACGGTCGGGACCGACGCAAAGGGCGGGTACTTGGTTCCGGGGACAGGACCGTCCCCGGAGCACGTTTCGTAGGCGGCGTCGGGGTTCGTCGCCGTCGGAGTGCCGATCCGCGACGCTTCGGGCACCACCGTTTCCGGCGACGTGTCCAGGGGGCTGATGGTGCCGACGCTTTCCGGGGCGACAGTCACCGGCGACATGGTGGCCGTCGAGGCGACCGAGCAGCGGGACACGTCCGACGCGACGGAAACGCGACTGTCGCGATGTCGTGGTCGCGCCACAGCGCTACTAGGCGACGTTCAACGTCGGCGGCCTGCTCGACCGGCAGGCGAACCAACGCCGAACTGCATCGACTCATCGCCTTCCGTGACACCAGCCGGGCCCAACTCGACAAACAGGAATCCGCGCTCGCGGTCATGGAGCTGACCAGTCGCCGACGGCACCTTTGTCTACGCACGAACACCCTGGGGCGAGAAGCTGACCCAGGGCCAACGCGTGTTCCCGGGCCACGGCGGGCAGAAGGACACGCGGTTGACCGTGCCGATCCGGCTCCTTGCCCAGCACCAGCAGACCCAGCGCATCTTCACTATCGTGATGTCGGTGGTTGCCGGCATCTCTCTTGTCGTCGGCGGCATCGGCATCATGAACATCATGATGGCGAGCGTGATGGAACGCCGCTCCGAGATCGGCCTGCTGCGCGCGGTCGGCGCCCGGGAGAAGGACATCGTCCGGCAGTTCCTCGTCGAAGCCACCCTGATCGCACTGTTCGGTGCCGCAGCGGGCGTGGTTCTCGGCGTGGTCATCGCCTACGTGATCGCCGCCTTCGCCGGCTGGGCCGTCGCCTGGTCGCCGCCTGGCATCGCCCTGGCGGTCGTCGTGTGCATGGCCATCGCGGTCGGCTTCGGCGTCTACCCGGCGATGTCCGCCGCGCGGCTAAATCCGGTGGCGGCGCTCCAGACGGAATAGAGCTTGTCCAGGTTGCTAGCCCCGTTCGACGATGCCGTACCCAACCAACGCGCCGACCGCAGCGGTTGCCATCGCAAGACACGCCAGGAACGGCGAACCTAGTGGGTAAAGGCTGAGCGAAGCCATCGGGAGGGCAACCACCAACGCAGCGAGGAAGTAAGCGGGAAGCGAGCGCTTCTGCATCTTGTACATGGCACATGCCACCGGGATCCCGAATAGCGCGAGATACGCCAGCGTCGCCACGGCCACTACGACCACTGCCCCGATTCCCCCGCCAGATGTGAAGAGGATCCACACTCCGGCAGTCCAAGCCCAAACGACCAGAAACGCCCCGACGACTCTCAAGGGCCGCACGTCGGACATCGGCACGTCGACGTCGCCCTCATGCCCGCCGTCTTTCACCGACTCGCTCGACGGCCGTTCTGCACGCCCGAGCCGCCGTACTCCACGCGAAACAGAGTGCCAGATTCCTGTGTCGGAGCGATCAGCCAAGCTGCCAACCGGGACATTTGCGCTACAGTTCTGGCCGACGGCAGATACGGAACCGACAGCTTGCCCAGCGGCGCGGACGTCCCAGGAGGATTCATGTCCATGAGTACCTATCTTACTTTCGACGGCAACTGCCGTGAGGCCTTCGAGTTTATCGATCCTTGTTCGGCACGGAGTTCACGGTACTTTCCACCTTCGCCGAAGCACCCGAGGATATGGAGGTGCCAGATGCGGACAGGGACAAGGTGATGCACGTAACCCCGCCGATTGGTTCGAGCGTGCTCAAGGGCAGCGACAAGGGCGGCGCGCCTTGCCGCCGTACTTCCAGCGCCGGGCCCACTTCGCGAAGCGGCGGCGGCGCTTGGGCTTGATGCGCCCCTCGCAGAAGGACGCCCGGCGGATCGCGCCGGCCACCGGGGCGCGCTCGAGGATGCGGCCGACCATGGACACGCTCAGCGCACGCCCCTTGCGCGCCAGCAGGGCCTAGATGGGCGCCTTGCCCATGAAGGGGTACTTCCGACGCAGGTCCATCACGGCCTTGACGTCCTTTGCCGTCCAGCACCGGCTCCGGACACGGTGCGGACGGGTCGACCTCGTGGCAGCCCGCCGCCCGGAGCCGGTCGTACGCCTTGAGCGTCCGGTACCGCTCTGCGGCGACCGCCGGAACGTGTTCGTCGACCTTGAAGCTGCGGTACGATCGGATTCGCATGGACTCTATGTTCATGGTTCGGGTCTTCCTACACAGTGGATTTGGCGTTCACTGGAGGCTACCCGATCCGGCACCGGCGGGGGTCTCCCCGCGACCGGTGCCGCTTCATCCGACGACCGGCACCTGAGTGCCAAATGTTGTCTGAGCTAGAACATGGGCTTCTCCGCGGGAGCGGGAATGCGGCCTCGGGGCCGCCCATACACCCGTCGCGGACGGCCAGGCGTCGCGAAATCGCGCTCATGGCGACGGCGGAACTGGCCCCGACCACCGCCCATAGCGCGCCGGGCGAGAACCTCGACCTCTACGGGGCGTTCGCGGACTTTCCAGGATGACGACCTGGCGGCGAGGGATGTAGTTCGGTGATAACGCCGCCCGCCGTCATGCTGAATCGGTCTAAGAGGGAGGTTTGACGCGGGCCTCGCCGGACGAATTGGTTGGACGCGTTCAATTCGCTCTTCTGTGTTTGACTACACGGGTTAAGTGCCCCTAGGGAAGGTCTGATCAAGTAGCGTTGTCGGTGCCTGGGCGCGATTCCGAGCTTCGCTGGTTGCCGGGAGACCCGAAAAATGCGAAACCGGCATCGTTCGGTTTGGCGAAGCTACCTGAAAAACGCAAAAAACCGCAGGATCGCATCCCTCCACACGCCTTGCGGCGGTCAGCGGGCGCACTTCTCCCGCGTCATCCGGCCGCGTAGCTGCCCGCGATCAGCAGGTTCGCGAAGCAGAGCAGCAGCGCGAACCGGTGCGTGTTCTTCGCCAGCCCTCGGTAGCGCACCTTCGCGTAGCCGAAGTGCCGCTTCACGTACAGGAACGGATGCTCCACCTTCGCGGGCACCGACGCCTTGCGCGTCTCGGCGGCATCCTCCGGCCCCGACTTGTCCAGCCGCCGGCGCTTGCCGGCTTCATCGCCACCCGCCAGTCGATGTCCGCGTTCCCGTTCTCCGCCCGCTTGCCGACGCCCTCGTAGCCCGCGTCGCCGTTGCACCTCCGCCTCGGCACCGTGCAGCTAGCGCGTGCGCCACCGTCACGTCCGACGCGTTCGCCGGCGTCGTCTCCAGCGTGTGCTCCAGGTCCGACTCCGCGTCCACCCCGATGTACGCCTTCATGCCGAAGTACCACTGGTTGTCCTTCTTCGTCTGGCGCATCTCCGGATCCCGCCCGCCCTTCGCGTTCTTCGTCGAACTCGGCGCGTCGACGATGCTCGCGTCCACGATCGTTCCCCGCCGCAGGCTGTGCCTCGCCTCCGCCAGGTGCGCGTTGATCGCCTCGAACAGCCCACCGCCCAGGCCGTGCCGCTCCAGCAGGTGCCGGAACCTTAGAATCGTCGTCTCGTCAGGCAGCGGCCCCGACAGACGCAGACCGCAGAACAGCCGGACCGACTCCACCTCGTAGAGCAGGCCCTCCATGCCGGGATCGGAAAGGTCGTACCACAGCTGCACGCAGTTTAGGCCCCGGACCGGACTCACCCGGACTCACCCGCTTGCGCGAATACCGGGACACGTAGCACGAGGCACAAGGATTCCGGGCCTCGGTCTGGCCAAAAGTCCGCCGCGCAGACTTCAGACGTGCTTCGCCACCCGCAGGTAGGCAGGAAGCGGCTGCCGCAACGAACCTTGGTAGTGGTCGCTCATGCGCTGAATGCAGTCGATTGCCGCCTCCGCCTGACGCCGGTTGGCCATGACGAACGCATCGAAGCCGCAGCGGTACATGTATTCGGTCAGATCCGGAACGATCTCGCCGAAGGCGCGGAGCTCGCCGGTGTATCCGTAGCGTGTCCTCACCAGCTTGGCGAAGGTCAGACCACGGCCATCGGCAAATGCGCCGAAGCGCACCGCGACCACGGGGGCCCCCAGCAACTGTGCCGCGACATCCTCCACGGCGGCATCGCCTTCAACCCAAGGACCGGCACCTTCGGGGGATTCGATCCACGCGCCCAAGGGGACGATGAACCCCGGTCGGGCGGGACCTTCCGCCACGAGAGTCCAATCGTCCGGGACGATGGTGGGGGCACCGGACCGGCCTAGCCGACCAGGGGGCACCCTAACCAGCACGGGCGGTCTTGCCTAACCGATTCGCCAGCCCGCTGCCGGATGCCAGACGTGTGGCGACGGTCTTGGGACGAGGATTCCCGACATGGGCCGATTGCTCCTCGGAGTAGACGCGTTGCTTGAACGGTTCGACACCGATGCGTCGGACCGTATCCAGGAAGATCTCCCCGTCGGCTCTTTGCTCGAGGTAGACATCGAGAATGCGCCCGATGACGCTTGGAACTCCGGCGCGGCTGAACGACGGGCCGAGTATTCGGCCAAGCGAAGCGTCGTCGGCCTGGTTGCCGCCGATGGACACCTGGTAGAACTCCTCGC
>JAPPND010000018.1 GCA_028818795.1 Gammaproteobacteria bacterium
TGGCCTTCGAGGCCGTCCGGATGAAGCGGGGCGGACCATTCCATTAAGGGTCGCCCCGACGGGCGCGATCAAGAATGCTGACGGATTCTCAGCACCTGGTCACTTGATCGAGATGCTGTCCACCCGCTGAAGTCCCCGTGGAAGCAAGTGACCGCGTTGGGCGCGGGACCCCAGGTAGTTCTTCAAATCCCTGAACCTCACCGTCGTGTGGCGTCCGCCGGCGCGGACGACGAGCCGGTTTCGCTCCCCTAGGGCGGCCACCGCGACAACCCGTTCTTCCCCGGCCTTGAATACCTTGGGAGGTATGTTGATGAGCTTCTGCCCCTTGCCTCGGGACAGCACGGGAACGTCGGCGATGGGAAACGCCAGCAGGCGCCCGGCGCTGGTGACCGCGGCAACATGCGATGCTTCGGTGAATGCGACCGGGGACAGCGCCGTAGCGCCCTGGGGCACGTTCAGCACCGATTTGCCGCTGCGGGTCCGGCTGACCGTCTCGCCGAGTGTCGTCAGGAACCCGTAGCCCGCGCTGGACGCGACCAGGAGTCGCAGGGCCGGATCGCCCATCGCCAGCCCGACGAAACGCGCTCCCTCGGGCGGCTTCAGGCGGCCGGAAAGCGGTTCTCCCTGACCACGCGCCGTCGGCAGCGTGTGTGGCGGCACGAAATAGGCCCGCCCGGTGGAATCGAAGAACACGCAGGGATCGCGGGTCTTGCCCCGGGCCGCGGCAGCGAAACCGTCCCCTGTGCGATACGACAGGTCGCCCGGATCGATGTCGTGCCCCTTGGCGGCACGAACCCAACCTTTATCCGAAAGCACCACGGTCACCGGTTCTGTCGATACGAGATCCGCCTCCGAGTACGCCCGGGCCTCGGCCACGCTGGCCAGTTCCGTTCGCCGGGCGTCGCCGTATTTCTCCGCATCCGCCGCGATTTCCTTCTTGATCAGAGTTCGCATTCGCGCCCGGGACCCCAGGGTCCGCTCCAGGTCTCCGGCCTCCGCAAGCAGATCCCGCTTCTCCTCTTCGAGCCTGGCTTCCTCCAGCTTGGCGAGTTGGCGCAGCCGCAGGTCGAGAATCGCGGTCGCCTGTTCGTCGGACAGTTCGAACTTCGCCATGAGCTTCGGCTTGGCGTCGTCCTCCTCCCGGATGATGCGGATGACCTCGTCAATGTTGAGGTGCGCGACGAGCAGTCCCTCCACCACGTGGAGGCGCCGACGGATACGTTCGAGACGGAACTCGAGGCGCCGACGCACCGTCTCCAGACGAAACTTGAGCCACTCCGCGAGCAGGCCTTTCAAGTCGAGCACTTTGGGCCGGCGGTCGAGGCAGATGACGTTGAAGTTCAATCGATAGTTGCGTTCCAAGTCGGTGGTGGCGAAGAGGTGGCTCATCAGCCGCTCGACATCGACCCGGTTCGAGCGCGGCGTCAATACCAGGCGGGTCGGGTTCTCGTGGTCGGATTCGTCCCGGATGTCGGTGAGCATCGGCAGCTTCTTGGCCTGCATCTGGGCGGCGATCTGTTCTAAGACCTTCGACGGCGAGACCTGGTACGGCAAGCCGGTGATCACCAGGTCGCCGTTTTCGCGCACGTAGCGGGCCCGGGCCCGAACGGAGCCGCGCCCGGTTTCGTACGCCCTAAGGATCTCGTCCGGTGCCGTGGTGATCACCGCATCGGTCGGAAAATCCGGTCCCCGAATGGTCTCCATGAGTTCCGCGGTCGTTGTCGACGGCCGGTCTATCAGCTGGATGCACGCACCCGCCACCTCGCGCAGGTTGTGGGGCGGGATGTCCGTCGCCATGCCCACCGCGATCCCGGTCGAGCCGTTCAAGAGGACCATCGGCAACCGTGCCGGCAACAGCTCGGGTTCCGACAACACACCGTCGAAGTTGGGCACGTAGTCCACCGTGCCCTGGCCGAGTTCGCCGAGCAGCACTTCCGCAACCCCGGCAAGGCGCGCTTCGGTATAGCGCATTGCCGCGAACGACTTGGCATCATCCGGCGCGCCCCAGTTGCCCTGACCGTCGACGAGCGGGTAGCGAGTCGAGAACGGCTGTGCCAGGAGCACCATCGCCTCGTAGCAGGCCGACTCGCCGTGCGGATGGAACTTGCCCAGCACGTCACCCACTGTACGCGCCGACTTGACGTACTTGGCCGTCGCGGTGAGACCGAGCTCGGACATGGCGTAGACGATGCGCCGCTGCACCGGTTTGAGACCGTCGCCGACATGGGGCAGGGCACGGTCGTTGATGACGTACATCGAGTAGTCGAGGTAGGCGCGTTCCGTGTAGGTGCGCAGCGGCAGGCCTTCCTGGCCTTCGTCCGACGCGGGATTGTGCCCGTTCGACTCGATGTCCATTTCGTGCCGACTCCTCCGGTTACGTCCGACGCTTGCTGGCCGCTCCTAGGCGGCGTTGGCCTCGTTGCCTCTCCGCTCCAGCCAGGCGCGCCGGTCGCCGGCGCGTTTCTTGGCCAACATCATGTCCATGATTTCCTGCGTACGCGGCATGGAGTCGACATCCAGCCGGACCAAGCGCCGGGTATCCGGTGCCATCGTGGTTTCCCGGAGCTGCAGGGGGTCCATTTCTCCCAAGCCCTTGAACCGCTGCACGGATGGCGTACCGCGTCGCTTCTCGGCCACGAGGAGCTCCAGGATGCCTTCTTTTTCCGCGTCGTCGAGTGCGTAGCGGACCTCCTTGCCGAGATCGATGCGGTACAGCGGGGGCATCGCGACGAACACCCGACCGGCGTGCACCAGGGGCGTGAAATGTTTCAGGAACAACGCGCACAGCAAGGTCGCGATGTGCAGTCCGTCGGAGTCCGCATCGGCCAGGATGCAGATCTTGCCGTAGCGCAGTGTCGCCAGATCGGACGAGCTGGGATCGACGCCGATGGCGACGGCGATGTCGTGCACCTCTTGGTGGCCGAGGACCTCGGCGGGATCGACTTCCCAGGTGTTGAGGATTTTGCCGCGCAACGGCAACACGGCCTGGAACTCGCGGTCCCTCGCGCCTTTCGCCGAACCACCCGCCGAATCCCCTTCCACGAGGAATAACTCCGAGCGCTCGGCGTCCTGGCTCGCGCAATCGGCGAGCTTGCCGGGCAGCGCCGGGCCGGAGGCGATTTTCTTGCGGGCGACCTTCTTCGACGCCTGGACGCGCCGCTGGGCATTGGCGATGGCCATCTGTGCGATGCTCTCGCCCTCGCTCGGATGCTCGTTCAACCAGAGGCTGAAGGCATCCTTGGCGACGCCGGAGATGAACACGCTGGATTGCCGCGACGACAGGCGTTCCTTGGTCTGACCGCTGAACTGCGGGTCGGCCAGTTTCGCGGACAGCACGTAGGCGCATTGCTCCCAGATATCCTCGCCGTTGATGCGCAGCCCCTTAGGCATCAGGTCGCGGAACTCGCAGAACTCGCGGAGTGCCTGCACGAGCCCGCTCCGCAAGCCCGCGACGTGGGTACCGCCCAACGGGGTGGGAATGAGGTTGACGTAGCTCTCGGCGACCACGTCGTCACCATCCATCACCCATTGCACGGCCAACTCGACCTCTTCCGAGTTGCCCTTCGCCTCGTGTACGAAGGGCGTCTGCGGTACGCGATCGCCCGGGCCGAGCGCCTCGGCGAGATATCCGGTGAAGCCCGCCTCGTAGCACCAGGTCGTGCATTGCGGTTCACTCATCGACTGCTCCACGGTCAGCGACACCGCGAGACCCGGACAGAGCACGGCCTTGGCGCGGAGCAGATGCTTAAGCTTCGGCAGAGCCAGGTGCGTCGAGTCGAAATAGGCGGGATCGGGCAGGAAGCGGACCAAGGTCCCGGTATTGCGTTTACCCACCGTGTCCACGACTTCGAGGTCGGTCACCGGCTCGCCGCCTTCGAAGCGCTGCCGGTGCAGCGCGCCGTTCTGCTTCACCTCCACAACCAGCCATTTCGAGAGCGCGTTCACTACCGACACGCCGACGCCGTGCAGACCGCCAGCGTAGTTGTAGTTGTCGTGGTCGAACTTGCCGCCGGCATGGAGGCGGGTCAGCGCCAATTCGACGCCGGTCAGCTTGTGCTCGGAATGCACATCCACCGGCAGGCCACGACCGTCGTCCACCACCTCGATGGAGCCGTCGGGAAACAGCGTGACCTCGATATTGCGCCCGAACCCCGCCAATACCTCGTCGACGCTGTTGTCCAGGACCTCCTGCAGAAGATGGTTCGGCCGGGTGGTGTCCGTGTACATGCCCGGGCGTCGGCGTACCGGCTCGAGCCCTTCCAGCAACTGCATGGAGTCCGCGGTATAGCGCTTGGTCATCGGTTGGCCCGGTCGTTCAGGTCCAGGTTGAGTTCGTACTCGTCCACCCGCCGGACAGTCGTTTCGATCGACCCATCCCGGGCCAGCGTCAGCCAGCGGCACCCCGGCTTCGCGGTGTCGATGCCGAAGGTCGGCGAGTCGTCAGAGAACTGGAAGCAAGTGGACGGTGTGCCGAAGATCGGCATCCCGGGATTCGCTTCGACCTCCTGGTGGATATGACCGAAGACGTAGCCGCTGGCATCGGCGGTCCTCATCACATCGAGAAGATCGTCACCGTTGTCGATTCGGTGGACATCGAGCCAAGAGCAACCGATTTCCACCGGGCAATGGTGACCAGCCACGAGGGTGCGCTGATGGGCGGGGGAGCCTTGCAACGCGGCCCTCAGGCGCGACAGTTCCGCCGCGTGCACGGTCCCGCCAACGACATCGTCCTCATGGGTGTCCACACCGGCGAGCCGCCAACCGTCGAACTCGAGATCTTCGGTCGGCAGGGTGCCAGACAACGTGACGCCATGGTCGTGGTTGCCCGGAACACACAGGAGCGGACCGGTGTAGTAGCGGCCAAGCGTGGCCAGGAAGAGTTCGTAGGTGGCCGGCGAGGGCAACTGGGCAATGTCGCCGGTGGCCAGCACGGCGTCCGGCGTTCGTTCGGTGCAGGCCGCTTCGAGAACCGCCGCCAGACTGTCGGCGGTGCGTACCCCAAGCAGGGTCGCGTCAGGCGATGGCAGTAGGTGGCAATCCGTTACCTGCAAGACGTGAAGCCTATCCTTGTCTTCCGTCATGTGACCGTCTAGCCGATCATGACCCGCTCTTGGTGGGCAACGCCGTACCGCAGGCAGGCGTTCAGGAACTCCGAGAGAAAGCGATTGACCTGGACCTTCTCGTCGGGTTGGCGCATCTGCGGGTTGGGGTAGTCGTAGACCGCCTGGAAACGACGTTGGCCCTGGAACTCGATGACTTCCGCAGTGCGCGCGTCGTGGTATACGCGGATCTTGATCCGCATGCCGCCGATGCTGCGCACGCTCGCCGGAAGATCAAGGGTCAGAACGGTCGTGTAGCGGCTCCGGTGCGTCACTTCGAATGTGACGATCAACGCCGCCCCCTTCGGGAACATCCGGAACTCGCAGCGGTCCGTTTGCCTCAAATCGGGCATTAGCCGGGTCAGGCGGCGGTAGTTGTCGTCGCACTGTTCGAGGTGCGCGCGAAGGTCGATGTTGTACGGCCGCCGCTTCATGCTCTCTACGCTGACTCTTGCCGCCTTGTTAACGATTCTAACCGGGGTTTCGTCTCAATGGCACGTGGTTGATATACCAACGACGGAAAGTACCTGCACCACCGTAGAAACCTCCCACCGGACGCGCACCGACAGGCATCGTCTGATTGTCATTTTGTTAGACTCACCGCCGCCGTTGAGTGGCGGCCGGTCACCAAGCTGAAGGAATCACCATGAGAATCATTTGCTCTGGTCCATTCGACCCAACGACTCGCCGGGCGCCTGCCAGGCGTTCGCGGAGTCCCTGGCGTGCGGCCAAGCCATGGGTGGCTTCCGCAGTGCTGGCCCTCGGCGGGACTTCCTGGGCAGCGGACATCAGCGAAATCTATGCCGAAGCCGTCGCCAACGACCCCATCCTGGCCCGAGCCCGGGCGTCATACGAGATCAGCAGGACCGGCGTCACCCTCGCCCGTGCACCACTCTTGCCGCAGGTCACCGCCAGCGCCGGCCGTTCCATATCCACCACCTCGGTGGACTCCATCGACATGAACCCCAGCAGTCCGAATTTCGGCCGCCCGACACCGGACCGAGAGTCGACCGGCCAGAACTGGCGCGCGGGCCTCTCCCAGCAAGTGGTGAACCTGTCAAGCTGGTTCGGCTATCGGGGCGCCCAAGCCGACGCGAACCGGGCCGACTGGGATCTGCAGACCGCCTCGCAGGTGCTCATCACCCGAGTGGCACAAGCCTATCTGAACGTGCTGTCCCGGCAAGCGGAGCTGGAGTCGGCGATCGCAGCCGAAGAAGCCGTGCAGCGACAACTCGAACAGGTCCAGCAACGCTTCGACGTCGGACTGGAGGCCATCACCGGCGTCCTGGAATCCAAGGCCGCCTACGACAGCGCGGTCGTCACGCGCATCCGGGCGGAGAGTCAGCAGCGGGTATCCTTCGAAGCCCTGCGCACGCTCACCGGCTCCGCCTACGGAGAGATCGCCAACCTCAAGGAAGATCTCGCCATCGTCGATCCGCTACCGAACGACGAGGAAGAGTGGGTGCGCACGGCCATGGACACGAACTCCGCCATCCGTTCCGCCCAACTGGCCCTGGCGTCAGCAGAACACAACGTTAGGAGCAGCTTGTCGCAGTACCTGCCCACCGTGAGCGCCTCCGCCAGCTACGGGACCAACAGCGGCGAGTCGAGCATCAACGGATTCGTCCTGCCGAATCAAGGAACCGTGACGTCAGTCGGCTACGCCTTCAACTTCCAAATGCCCCTGTTCCAAGGAATGCGTACGCCAGCAAGCGTCAAACGCGCACGCCTGTCCCGGGATCTGGCCCGACACGCGCTGATCGAACAGGAACTGAACGTCGCCGAGCAGGTCCGAACGCGGTTCCGTCTGGTGGTGACCGATGTCGTCGCAGTCGCCGCCGGCGCCGAAGCCCTCAAGTCCGCCCAGGCGGCCCTCGAGGCCACACAGACCGGATACGAGGTGGGGACCCGGAACATCGTCGACGTGCTCCTGGCGCAACGGGCTGTGTTCCAAAGCGAATACCAGTACCACCTGTCGCGGCACAACTACGTGCACGACATGCTCCGGCTGAAGGAGAGCGCCGGAACGTTGAGCGAGTCGGACATCCAGGAACTGAACAGCAACATCGATCCCGGCAATCCTGTGCAGAAGGCACCGTAGCGTCCATACAAGCCAACAAGCCATACCCGTTTGGGTGAAGGAGGCCGCGACCACCCCCCGCAGACGGCACGGACAGTTGATTTCGCCAACCGAAAGCGGGAAGGTAGACCCTGAAGGAGCACCTCATCGAGCGAACGATCCAGCCAATGCAGGACCAAGGACGGAAACCGGCGAACGACAGCAAACGTTCCTACCTATCTGGCCATCGAACGCAGACCACAACACGCGTCTTGGCTCCGCGCAGTCGCAAGTACCAACGCGACACTCGACACCTCGCGTCCGTGGAGCTGTTCGCCGGAGCTGGCGGGCTCGGGATTGGCGTCGGTCGTGCCGGGTTTGAGTCGAAGCTGGTAGTCGACTGGAACAGTCAAGCCTGCACCACGATTCGAACGAATCAAGCACTGAATCACCCCGAAGTGGCGAGTTGGCCCCTAAGAGAGTGCGACGTTAGAGAGATCGACTTCCGCACGCTCGGTACTGTGGACCTCGTGAGCGGGGGGCCCCCGTGCCAACCGTTTTCGCTTGGGGGCAAGCACCACGGTCCGCTCGACGCCCGCGACATGTTTCCTCAGGCGATCCGCGCCGTTCGAGAACTGATGCCGAGGGCGTTTGTATTCGAAAACGTTCCGGGGCTAAAGAGACCGGCTTTTGCCCACTATCTCGGATATGTCCGCGACCAACTCGCATTCCCCGAAGTAACGATCCGACCACAAGAGACCTGGGCCGACCATGCGCGCCGACTCCGTCGGGAGATCGACACTTCCAACTCAGGTGGGGGACTCGCATACCGAGTACGGGTCGAAACCGCCAACGCCGCAGACTTCGGCGTGCCACAAAAGCGGGAACGCATGTTCATGGTCGGTCTACGATCAGATCTCCAAGTGGACTGGACCTTCCCAAGAGCAACCCATTCGCGGGACGCGTTGCTTTGGCAGCAGTGGATAACCGGCGAGTATTGGGACCGTCACCGCATCGGGGCATCCGACCGACCTACGATGCCTTCGCGCCTAAGACGCCGACTTGAGCCCTTCCAAGGGTTCGACATACCACCGCAGTCGAAGCCGTGGCGAACCGTCAGGGACGCTCTGAACGATCTATCCGACCCAGAATTCGATCCGACATCCTGCCGTCGAATCCCGAACCATCAGTTCAACCCAGGCGCTCGAGTCTATGCGGGACACACCGGCAGCAGGTTCGACGAGCCCGCCAAAGTATTGAAGGCTGGCGATCATGGCGTACCTGGCGGGGAGAACATGCTCGCGAGGGACGATGGCACATTCCGCTACTTCAGCGTCCGCGAGGCGGCAAGGCTGCAGACTTTTCCCGATAGCTACGTTTTCCCGGGATCTTGGACGGAGACCATGCGCCAAATCGGCAACGCCGTCCCCGTCAAACTCGCCCACGTATTCGCAACTCGGCTCAGAGATTGCATCGGGGCCTCGGAGTCGACATTGGACATCGCGGTTTGACGGCGCCCCCTGATGCCTCAGCAGTCCTACGAACCGTACAACCCACTCGACAAGAGCAACTTGGGTACAAGCGTCGCGGATGCTCTGCTAGCGCGTGCGGTGGTCAACCTGCCGCCGGAGCCGTTCCTAGGTGCTGGGGTCTACGCCATCTACTACTCCGGATCGTTTGTACCCTACCAACAGATCGCCGAATCAAATCGCCACGGTAGCTACGCGGTGCCGATCTACGTCGGCAAGGCCGTGCCGTCCGGCGCACGCAAAGGCGGATACGGGTTGGACTCGAGCCCCGGTGACGCCCTGTCGAAACGTCTAAGGGAACATGCCACATCGATTGAACAAGCGAACAATATCCAACTTGGTGACTTCCGGTGCCGCCATCTTGTCGTCGACGACATATGGATACCGCTGGGCGAATCGCTGCTCATCGATCGGTTCGCGCCGATCTGGAACACACTAGTCGACGGGTTCGGCAACCACGACCCGGGCATCGGGCGGCGGAACCAAGCGAAATCGCGATGGGACGTACTTCATCCGGGCCGTGCGTGGGCCGACAGACTCCGCGAGAACCAGAGCAGTGCGGACGCGATCATCGGCTTGCTTCAGAGCACGCTGGCCGGCGACCAGTAGGGATCGATTCGGGTCAGCCGACCTAGGGGTCGCCCAGCCAGCCGCAGAGGCGGTTGACGACGGCGCGGCGCGCGCCGCGATTGGCATCGACCACGCCCTTGGCCAGCTCGCCTTCCCTTGCGCGTCGTCTAGGATCCGCAAACAGTTCGCCGACGATGCGGGCGATATCGTCCGCGCCCGCTACCGGGTGGAAGCAACCCGCCGCCGCAAACCGCGCGCAGATCTCCTCCACGTCGTGACGGGTCGGGCCCATGAGCACCGGCAGGCCGTGAACGGCCGCTTCGATGGGATTGTGACCGCCGGTGCCGTCGAGGCTGCCTCCCACAAAGGCGACTGCGGCGTGCGGGTAGAGGTGCGCCAAGGTCCCCATGACATCGCCGACCAGCACGTCCACACCTGTCGCGCGATCCGACAACAAACCGGTCGAGAAGCCGCGCTGCATCGACAATTGCGCAACGCCGGTGGCTCGTTCGGGATGTCGGGGTACGAGAACGAGCCCGATGCTGGGGAATCGGTCGCGCAGTTGCCGGTGGGCGTCGAGCACGGTTTCCTCCTCGCCGGCGTGGGTGCTTCCGGCAATCCAGACCGGCCCATCGCCGAAACCCGGATCGCCCACGCCGAAAACGTAGGGAGGCATTTCGGCGTCGAACTTGACGCTGCCGGTGACGTCCACCGACTTGGCCCCAAGCGACCGAAACCGGGCCGCGGTGTCGTCGTACTGGCAGACGATCCCCTCGATGGACCCAAGCATCCGCCGGGCAAGCGATCCGAGGCGGCGATAGCCGCGATAGGACCGTGCGGAAAGTCGCGCGTTGACGAGATAGACCGACGCGCCGCTCGCGGCGGTCTGTTCGACGAGGTTCGGCCATAGCTCGGTTTCCATGAGTACCAGCGCCCGCGGCCGAACCCGGCGCAGGAAGCGCGCCACGGCCCACGGGTAGTCGTACGGGGCGTAGCAATGCTCGACCGTGTCGCCCAAGAGACTCGTCACGCGCGCGCTGCCGGTGGGCGTCATTGTGGTCACCAGGAACGTGTCGTCGGGGAAACGTTCCTGCACGGCGCGGATAACGGGCGCGGCGGCATTGGTCTCCCCCGCCGAGACCGTGTGGAACCAGATCACACCGCTGGACAAGCCGGCCGGCACGCGTCCGAATCGTTCCTCCCGGCGCTCGCCGTAGGCCGGTTCCCGGCGTGCACGGACCATCAGACGCACCCAGACCCAGGGTAGCGCCAGGACGAGTAGTACCTGGTAGAGGAGTCGGGTCATTCGGGTGCCCAGTCGGAGCGATTGGTCTTGGATGGTTGTATCCTCCCATGGTACGAACACCAAAGGGAGCCTTGCGACCGTGGTGTTTGTACCGTGGGCAGGTCGGCGTGGCTGGGCCGGAGGCGGGGTCGGCGCACAGCGAATGCGAAGCGCCGATCCGCGTCTGGGGCGCTGACAGGATCGCAAGCGTTTGAAAGCACCGGAGAGGATCATGAGGAACACGCCCATGCGCACCGGACTGGTGGTTGCCGTCGGGCTGATGGCCACAACGGCGATGGCCGGTACCTTTGCGGGTACGGTTCGTGACGCCGACGGCGAGCCGCTGCAGGGCGTCATGGTGCGGTTTACCCACGACGCCTCCGGTGTCTCGGAGTCGGTATTCACTGACCCGGACGGCGCCTTCCAGGCAACGATTGAACGCAATGGGAAGCTGCAACTGAGGCTGCGCCGGCCCTACTACCGCGACGTCGAAGTGGATGTCGACGAACCCGACACAGACATGGCGTTCGTCATGGAGGCCATGACCACCGACCGCGAGGTCTCGGACAGCCTGCCCGCCGGCTATCACTTCGGCAGCTTGCCCTTCGAGACCGGGGAGGACGCGCTCTTCAACCGCCATCAGTTCCAGCGCGACTGCCTGACCTGCCACCAGATGGGCAATCCGATCACCCGGTTCCCGCGCACACCCGGGGGCTGGGTGGAGACCATCCGGCGTATGCACGCCATGCTCGGCAACTTCGATGCCGAGTTGCGGGATCGGCGGTCGGTCCTGCTGTCGAAAGGCTTCGACGGCAAGCCGCTCGCCGTTCGCCCCGAGTTCCCGATCGACGAGTCGCTGTCCCGTACCCGCATCATCGAGTACCGGATGGAGCGCGGCATCGTGCCCCACGACGCGATCATCAACCCCCACGACGGGCTGATCTACACCGTGGACCAGGGTGCCGACCACATGGCCGTCACCGACCCCGCCACCGGGGAGACCGAGTACGTCTCCCAGTCCGGCGAAGGCGTGGTCATACCCAAGTTCGGCGCCGTGGCTGGGGAGGTCGCGGTGCTCAATGGCCGCAACGGACCGCATTCCCTCGCGCTGGGCCCCGACCGCAAGTACTACGTCACGAACACCAGCTCCAACAGCATCGGAGTTTTCAATCCCGAAGTCCGCAAATGGGAACCGCCTTTCAAGATCAGGAACCGTCCGGGGCAGCGCCGCGCCGTCTATCCCCACACCATCCGTTTCGGCTTGGACGGCATCGTCTGGTACACGCTGGCGGGGTCCGAGCAGGTGGGGAATCTAGACCCTGAGACCGGCGAAACCCAGCTTGTCGACCTGCCCCGGGTCAAGCCCGGCGGCATCTCCGGCGGCACGACGCCGTACGGCATTGACGTTGATCCGAACACCGGCATGATCTGGTACACCCGCCTGTTCGGCGACAAGATCGGCCGCATCGACCCGGCCACCCTGGCGGTGACCGAGTACGACTCCCCGGTGCGGGGCCCGCGCCGCATGCGGTTCGACGCCGACGGCATCCTCTGGGTGACGGGCTACTCCGACGGCGACCTACTCCGGGCCGACCCCGACGGGTTCAAATCCACGGTCTACCCGATGCCCGAGTTCGCGCCGGGCTTCCGTCCCGCACCGTACGCGCTTGGCGTGCACCCCGACACCGGGGACATCTGGATCAACGAAAACATGACCGACCGCATCTACCGGTTCATCCCGACCGAAGAACGCTACGTGGTCTACCCGGTGCCGCTCTCCGGCACCTATACCCGCGATATGGACTTCACCGCCGACGGCCAGGCCTGCACGTCGAATAACCCGGTGCCTGCCGCAGCGCTGGAAGGCGGCGTGCTTCAAGTAATCTGCATCGACGTGAAGCCCGCGCAGGAAGCCTGACCCGTGCCGTAGCACCGACTGCCGTCAACGGTGACCCTTCGCAGCCTGTCGGTGGATGCCGCCATCGTCGGTGGCGGCATCAGCGGGCTTTGGCTGGCCAACCTGTTGGACCGGCGCGGCCTTTCGGTTGTCGTCTGCGAACCGAACGGCGTCGGCGGCACCCAGACCGTGGCGTCACAGGGCATCGTGCACGGCGGCGTGAAATACGGCGCCTCCCCGCTGGCGAGCGCATTGAAGGGAATGCCCGACCGTTGGCGCGCATGCCTTGAGGGGACCGGCGAGGTGGATCTGACCGGAGTCGGTGTACTTGCTGAGAAGATCGATTTTCATGTCGGCGACGAGACCGTCGAGGTCGACGAATTCGTTCTCGACATCCCCTCCGTGGTGCGTCGGCTCGCCCGACCGATCGCACATCGGGTCGTTGCGTCGGCGGTATTCCCGGATTCCCTGGTGGCCGATGGTACGCATATCGAGCGCTTCGAACTCGATCCATGCACGATCCACGCTCGCACCTACCTGCTCGCCGCCGGCGCAGGAAACGAAGCCCTGGCGCGGCAAGCCGGCTTCCCGGGGAAGGCGGTTGAGCATCGCCCGCTCAGGCAAACCATCGCCCGGCTAAGACGAAGTGCCGGCGTCTATGCCCACTGGATGGCGAGCCCCACGGAAGCCGGGCCAACGTTGACGGTTACCAGCCACGATTCCCTGCTGAGTGTCGGGGGTAGGGTTGCCGACGCAGGTGCTCGACGCGACGAGGCGGCGCAGATCGCCGTCGTGAAGGACTTGCTCCGGCAAGCGTTTCCGGACATCGATGTCGAGAACGCCGCGTTCGAGACGTTCGTCGCCGATCGTGCCGAGCCCGCATCAGACGCCATCGGGAACCTGCCCGACGCGTATGTCGCGCGCCGCGGCAACTGCCTGTTGTGCCTACCCGTCAAACTCAGCCTGGCGCCGCGCCTGGGCGACCTCGTGACGGCCGAGTTGGGCGATCTGGCACCTGGGGAAGACGGCTGGCGGGGCGATTCGGACGACCGAGTCGTGTACGCGCCTTCTCCCTACACCCGCTCCCCATGCTGAGACGTCCGTTGGGCAACACCGGGATCGAGGTCTCGCCCCTCGGCCTCGGCACCGTCAAGTTCGGGCGCAATACCGCCGTGGACTACCCGCGGCCGTACGAAATACCGAGCGACGGTTGCATTGCCGATCTGCTGGCGACGGCACAACACCACGGCATCAACCTGCTGGACACCGCGCCCGCCTACGGGACCAGCGAGACACGGATCGGCGAAGCGATCGAAGGGCGCCGCGACGACTGGGTCGTCTGCACCAAGGCCGGCGAGACGTTCGACGGCACTGAATCACACTTCGATTTCAGCGAAGACGCCATACTGCGAAGCGTCGAGAAGTCCCTGGTGCGATTGCGAACGGATACCGTGGACATCCTGCTGCTGCACAGCGACGGCCGCAGCGTCGACTTGATCGAGTCCGCCGGTGCCTTCCGCGCGCTATCCAGGCTGAGACGCGAGGCCATCGTCCGGGCCGTTGGTTTCTCGGGGAAGTCGGCGGCAGACGCCGAAGGCGCCATGTCCAGATGCGACGTGCTGATGTGCACCATCAACGCCGGCTATCGAGACGAGGTGGGCATCGCCAGGAAAGCCGCCGACCTCGGCGCGGGCGTACTGGTCAAGAAAACCCTCGCTCGGGGATTCCAAGGCGATGCCGAGACGATCGCGGAGACCGCCTGCCTCGATGGCGTCACGAGTGTCGTAGTGGGCATGATCGACGCAAACCACCTGGCTGCGAACGCGGCGGCTATCCGACGAACTTGCGATCCCCGCACCGACCTCGCGCCGAGATCGCACACTCGGGCGAGCCGCTCGGTCCGTACGACGCGATGATTGCTGGCCATGCCAGATCCCGAGGCCTGACGGTCGTAACCGCCAATACGAAAGAGTTCGAGCGCGTTCCGGGCCTCGTCGTGGAGAACTGGGTTGACCCCTAGCGGCCCTTGTCCCGATGCAACGATCGGTATGGCTGGCCGCTTGGGCATCGCACCGAAGCACGGATGCGTCTATTGGCCCGTCGGGCGGCGCGTTACGGATCCACCGGGGCCTCGGCAAAGCCCACGAGTTCGGCCAGCTTGGTCGTCGAATGGCCCTCGACCTCGGTCAACACCCGGACATCGCCGCCGTAGCTCCGGACGAATTCGGCACCCACGACTTCATCGGGCGCGTAGTCGCCGCCCTTGACCAGCACGTCGGGACGGATTTCCTCGAGCAGCGCTTCGGGCGTGTCCTCCGAGAACGACACAACCCAGTCCACCGCAGCCAGCCCATCCAGGACACGCATTCGTTGCGCCAGCTTGTTCAGAGGACGCCCCTCGCCCTTCAGTCGGCGCACCGAGTCGTCGTCGTTGACGGCCACGATCAGCCGGTCGCCAAGTTGCCGTGCCTCGTCGAGGTAGCCGACGTGGCCGGCATGGAGGATGTCGAAACAGCCATTCGTGAAGACGATACGTGCGCCTTGTCGCCGGGCGCGGCGAACGGCGTCGGCAAGCTGGCGACGGTTCGACGCGGCAGGCGCCGTTGGCGCGTGGTCCCGAAGCGCTTCGTTGAGTTCGCCGAGCGGTACCGCTGCCGTGCCCGCCTTGGCGCACACCAAACCACCGGCGACGTTGGCCAGACGCGTGCTGTCCGACCAGGTCCACCCTCTCGCGGCGCAAACGCCGAAAGCGGCCGCCACGGTATCGCCGGCACCCGTCGAGTCGTAGACGTCGATACCAAGCGCCGGCAGATGTTCGATGCGGCCGTTGGCTTCGAACAGCGTCAGACCGTCACCACCCCGGGTCAGTGCGATGGCGTCGACGCCACTCGAACGCGCCAGCGCGGGGCCCAATTCGGCGAGCTCTGAATCGCTTGGCCAATGACCAACCACCTGCCGAAACTCCCGCCGGTTCGGCTTGAGCAACGCGGCTCCGCGATATTCGACGAAAGGCTTGAACTTCGGATCGACGACGGTGGTGATGTCCCCGGCGGCGGCGAGGATGCGTTGCGGCCGGCTGATTGCACCCTTGTCGTAGTCCTCGATGATCAGCGCATTCTTGCCGGGCGCATGGCGCGCAACCCGCTTGGCCACTTCGATGGCAGCGGTTTCGGGCAGCGGCATCTCGAAGTCCAAGCGTGCTATCTGCTTGCGCATGCTCACCACCCGCTCTTTCAAGGTGGTCCGCCAACCGTCGACCAACACGAGGTCGGCGTCTACGCCGGCGGCATCGAGCAGATCGGCCGCCGTGGCGCCGCTCGGGTCGTCGCCGATGGCGCCCACCAAGGTGCAGCGGGCACCCAGGGCCACGACATTCAAGGCCACGTTGGCCGCGCCGCCGAGCCGGTCCTCCGACCCGTCGACCTGCACGATGGGCACCGGCGCTTCCTCGGAAACGCGTTCGGTCCGGCCGTAGAGATAGCGGTCAAGCATCACGTCCCCCACGACGAGGACATGGACTGGGGGGTCGGCAGGAAGCACGCGGTTCATCACAGGATCGTCGCATGAAACAAGCGCAAGAGCGACCGACGCGTTCTGACGAGTGCGGCTATGGGACGCTCAAGATCTCCCGGTAGCGCTCAGACAACGCCCCGACGGAGAACCGCGCGGCAACACGCTGCCGGGCTCGTTTCATCGTCTCGCTTTGGTCGCGCGAACTGATCGCACGCAGCGCCGCGACGAGTTCGTCATCCGTCTTGAAATACGTCCCGCAGTCCCCGACAACGCTTCGCGGCCCGCGCCGGTCGGCCACCGCGACCGGCACGCCCGCCGCCATCGCCTCAAGCAGGACAACGCCGAATGCCTCGCGATCGGTTGAACAGAGAAGAAGGACGTCGAAGGCACCGAGTAGGGTCCGCGCGTCCGCCCTGAACCCCGCGATGACAACCCGCTCGCCGGCGTCCTTCTCAATGCGCGTCCGCAATGGCCCATCGCCTACGAAGACCAGCCAGGCTCGGGTATCTTCGCGACGGTAGGTCTCGAAGGCGCCGAGCGCACGGAGAGGGTCCTTTTTCGGATGAAGCCGCCCGACGACCCCGATCGCGAACGCCGGCGAAGGAACGCTCAAGCTTGCCCGCGCATGCGCGCGCGGCAGCATCGTTCCCCGCAGGGCATCCGGATCGATGACATTGGGCAGCACTGCGGGCGAAGCGACGCCGGACGCCCCGAGATCGGACGCCACGGGTTCCGACACGCCCGCGAACAGCGCATGGTCGCGCCCGGCGAGCCGTCGCCGGAGCCGACGCGTCCGGCGGGCGAACATTCCGAACTCGTGCGCAACGGCGATGTGCGGAGGATTCCCCAGACGCCGGACCATCCGAGCGCCAACCCGGTAGGCGCGATGGCGGTGGGAGACGAGCAATGCCGGTCTTTCCCCGCCAAGCAGGCCGGGAAGTTCCCGCTCCTTCGCATAGTCGACACCGAGGGGGTCGGCGGATGGCGCCTGGCCGCCGCGGCCCTCCAAGAACACCGTGCGCACGCGGAATCCCAGCAACTCGAGGGCCCGGGCATGTCCCGCGCACACGTCGAAGAACGGTGCCTGATCGGTCGGGCAGAGCTGCAGCGCGCTAGGCACCGCGTGCGGCCATCTTCGTGATCAAGAGATTCTCCATGACCAGGTAGCCGAGGTCGGACCCGACGAAAGTATCCATGGCGTCCGAAGGGGTGCAGGCAATGGGTTCACCACGCCGGTTCAGCGATGTGTTGAGCACCACGGGTGCGCCGGTCAATCGACCCAGTCGCTCAAGCAACGCGTAGTAGCGGGCGTTCGCGCTGCGGGTCACCACCTGTGCGCGAGCCGTGCCGTCCACGTGGACGACCTCCGGGATACGCGACCGCCACGGATCGGCAACGTCGAACGCGATGGTCATGAAAGGTGCCGGATGGCTCGTGCCGAGGATATCGGCGGCCACCGTATCGGTGAGCGACGGGCAAAACGGGCGCCAACGCTCGCGGTACTTGATCTCGGCGTTGATGCGCGCCGCGATGCCCGGAACGCTGGGGCAGCCCAGGATGCTGCGCGCTCCCAGGGCACGAGGACCGAATTCCATGCGTCCCTGGAACCACGCCAACGGATGTCCGGCGGCGAGGATTTCCGCCGCCCGACCTGGCACGTCGCCGAGCTCATCGACGGTGAGGCCCGAATACGATGCCAGTGTGTCTCGGCACTCCCGGGCCGAGAACGCGGGGCCCAGGTAGGCGTCCGTCATCGGCCGCAGGGGGTCGCCCGCGAGACTCGCTACGTACGTCGCGGCGCCCAACGCCGTGCCGGCATCGCCCGCGGCGGGTTGAACGAATAGCTCGTCGACATCGTCCCGGGCGAGAATGAGCTTGTTCAGCTTGACGTTGAGCGCGCCGCCGCCGGCGAACACCAAGCGCCGGGTAGCGGCTAGAACATCGCCCAGGTAGCGGTCGATGAGCGCGAGGCACGCATCTTCGTAGGCCTGCTGCATGGCGGCGGCGTGATGGACGTAGGGATCGTCCGCCGCATCGCCGCGTCGCGGCGGCCCGAGCCGCTCTACGAGGCCTGCACCGAAATGGCGGCCGCGACCCTCGTCGCGGTAGCGCCGCAGCCCCACCGTGTTGACCAGCCGCGCATCGACGCGAACGGCGCCGTCGCGGCAGCCGAGGAGCGGCGCAAAGTCGAACCGCCGCGGGTCGCCGTAAGGCGCCATGCCCATCAGCTTGTACTCGCCGTCGAGCATTTCGAAGCCCAGGTACTCGGTTAGCGCACCGTACACGCCCGAGAGCGAGTCGGGATCGTAGAACTCGCGGATGCGCCGGATCGCGCCGTTCTCGCCGACGCCGAAGAAGGTCGTGGCGTACTCGCCCCTGCCATCCACTCCGAGCACCGCGGTCCGTCCCCCGAAACCGGACAGGTGGTAGGCACTCGATGCGTGGGCGAGGTGGTGTTCCACCGGCTCGAAGGTCGTCCCCGACCAATCGATACCCAGCGTCTCGCCCAGCGCCGCCACTCTCGCGCGGTTGCGACGGTAGCGGCGATTACCGTTGAAGATTGCGTCGAGCGCCCGGTCCGGTGCGTACCAGTGGCGCCTGGCGTAGTGCCACCGGGCAGGCGAGAAGATCGAAATCGGGGCATAGGGAAACGCCACCGCATCGATTTGCGAGGCCGCCAATCCCGCTTCCTCCAGACAATACCGGGCGGCCTCGAGCGGCATCCGGTTCTTCGCATGCTTTTCCCGGATGAAGCGCTCCTCTTCGGCCGCGGCAACGATTTCGCCGTCAACGAGAAGCGCTGCGGAAGGGTCATGTCCCAGGGCGCCCGAAAGGCCAAGGATGATCAAGCCCGTTCCCCGCCGACTCCCGGCCCGGCTGTGACGGCGTCTCGAAGCGATGCCGGCGCATCCGGCCAATTGGCAAGGAACCGCATGCGGTCGCGGCGATGCACCCGAGCGAAACGCCATCCAACGCGGTGAAAGGCGGCCGCATCAAGGTCGAGGACGTAGATGTCTCCTCCCTTGACAACGAAGTTCGTCGCCTTGGTGTCCCCGTGCGCGAAACGCAGGTCCCGCCACGCGCGGAACATCCGCGCCAAAGCGCCACACGTCCTAATATCGACGGCCTCGTCGAGGCGCTCCCCGTCAACATGGTCGACGACGAGATAGGCGACCGCCTCGCCGACTTGAGGGCGACGGATCTCGATCAAGGCGCGCGGCCGCGGCGTTGCCAGACCAGCGAACCGTAGGCCGTGACCGGCTCGCCAAGCCTTCAGCGCCCGGGTGCTCCGCCACCCCAAGCGGTGCCGATGCCAGCGGTCCTTCACATTGTAGCGCTTCAAGACGAAGTCCCCGCAGCGGACCGCAGCGGCCGTGTTGCCGCGTTTCAACGGTTCGCCCTCCGACGCCGCGTGCTCCGGATCGGCAATGATGTGCATCAGTTGCGGGTCGTCGTCCCCTCTCTCGACAACGATTCGGCGCCGCCGTTCTTCCCGCACGGCAAAGGCGGTGCATTCACGGTTCGTCTTGGCGATGAACTTCGCCAGCCGTAGGCGGCGCGCGCGGGCCACGCGGGCGTGGAGTTCGCCAACTGCCTGCTTCGGCAAGGCTACGCCGGCTGCATCTTCGTAGACGTTCGCCAGCGGGCCAACCGGGCCAAGGGCATCGCTCGGGTAGTGGGCGAGGAGGCCGGCCAGATCGGCCAGGCGTTGAGCACCATCAACCGTTTTCGACACGGCGACGCCGCCGCCGTCGATCGCGAAGAGGCGTGTTCCGGAGACGAGGAAATTGCCCGCGTGCAGATCCCGTTGACGGATGCCACGGCGGTGCATCTGCGCTAGCGTCGCCAGCACCTTTCCGACATCGCCAACCGAAGGCTCCCGGGCTTCGTCGAATAGCTCGAATGCGAGGATGCGCGCCGCGCCGCCCCGACCGGTCCCGAGTAGTTCGGGAGTCGCCACGCCGGATTCGCGTAGAGCCTTCACGCCGCGTTGTTCGCGCGTCCAGTCGCGGACGGCCCGGGGCCCGAAGAACGCCTTCAGAATCATCTCCCGACCATCGACAACCGCGCGCAAGACCAGCCGTCGACCCGGCTGGGCTCGAAGCACCGCGGTGCAGATCGCGCAGACGCCGCCCTTTCCAAGCGACACGTCGAACCGAAAAGGCAGCGGCGGATCGCGACCTAGATCCGCCAAACGTCCAACCGAGGCAATCCCGGTGCCTGCGAGCGCTGCCACACCCGTCGCCACGCCGCTGGCAACGGCGCGCGCGTGCAGACGTTCCGCGCGGCGCCGCACGGCGCGCCAAAAGCCACCACGGCGGCGCAATTCGATCCCGGCCGGCGCCCCCGCGTAGGCTGCCACGAAACGCAATCGGTCGCGTTCGGTGAGGGGCAAGGCGGACGTCGAGTAAAGCAGCGCACCGAGGTCCCTTACGCGAGCGCGCCTCGGGAGACGACGGTGAACCTTCGCGCGGTGCAGGTCGATCACCGCGAGTTCCGCCTCGCCTCGGTCCAGCCTGGCCGCATTCGCCATCAGGTGGCACGCGTAGTAGTCGCGATGGCAAACCGCCGCCGCATGCATTGCCGCGGTCAGCCGCCCCGCCTCGGTCAGCACCGTTCGCTTCAGCTCGACGGACGGCGGGGTCGCCAGCCATCCGTGCCCCACGTCCTCCAAGCTGCGAAAACCCTCCAATGCGTCGTGAATCGCGAAGGAGCGGCGACGGGCCGGATTGACGCCGTGCTCGCCAAAGGCGGCCACCTCCGGCACCGCCACGCCCCGGGCGCACAGTCGCCGGCTGGCTTCGAAGTCGTGGCGGGCGCCGAGGACTGGTCGTTTCCCGGCTAGCACGTTCTTCGCGATCTCGCGCCACCCGACGCCCTCGTGGATCTTTGCGAAGTAGGCCTTGCCGCCGATCTCCACGCGTGAGGTGCACCGGCGGGCGGCGCGACGATAGACCTCCCCCTCCACCGCCGACAACGCCGAGAACAGGTCGTCTCCGGGCACGCCCAACGCGCCGGTCCGCACCGCGGCTACGAGGTCGTCACGCAGGTAGAGGCTCTGCATCAACGTCACTCCCGTGCGCATGTTGTTCGATGACCGCCGCCACCTTCTCGGCCTGACCGAAGTGTTCACGACTGGACGCAAACTCCGCGGCATTGGCTGACCACCGGGTGCGCTCAGCCGAGGAGCCGAGGAGCTTCGCGAGTGCCCGGTTGAGGTCGTCCTGCCGAAACGGCGAAGCCAGCACGATGCCGGCGTGGGCATCGCATACCAGCCGGGACTCAGAGACACCAGCGTGGGTCACCACCGGCCGGCCGGCCGCCAGCGCATCGAATATCCAGCCATTCGAGGATCGCCCGTGCGGGAGAGGGAGATCCACGAACGCATCCGCCGCTCCGATGGCATCGAGCGGCGACAGGTCGCTGTCGAACCGAATCCGGCCGTCGAGTCCGAGTACCCGCTCGGCCGCGCCGAGGCGAATGCCGGGCCGGCCGGCCGCCAGCACGGTACAGCGACCGCGTTGCGCCGCCGGCAACTTGCCGAGCGCCATGAACAGGCGCTCGAACCCACGCGAGACGAGGTCGCTCCCCGCCATCGCAAGGACGACCTCTTCTTCGCCGAGACCGAACTCCGCACGCACGGCTTCGCGCAGCCTCTCCGGCGGTGTTGGCGCCCGTTCGAGTCCCGGCGGCAGTCCGTCAAGGACGCGACCGCATTGCGGTTGCCCCGGTTCCCAACGACGAATGTTGATTCCGCCCTGGGCGTCGAACCCCACCACCAGCCCCGGCAGGGGCGAACGCAACGACTTCGCTACCCATTCGCGGCGTCTGGCCCGCCGGGTGTTTCGGCCAACCGCCGTCACCGGCACCGCGATCACGTCGATTCCATCCGGCATCGGCCCGCGCCAATCGGGCACGAAAACCCGTACGCTCAATCCCCGGCGACGGCACGCCTGGGCAACCGGCAGCAGCGATCGATACCGGTGATCGGCCTTCGAGTACTCGAGTGCGCAAAAGGACACCAAGGGCGGCTCGCCAGCAGCGGCGACCGTCTCCAGCACATCAACCGCGCGGGGTGCCATGGCGTACAGGGGCTCGTTGGCCGCCAGTTCACGCCCGTTCCGGGACATCAGTTCGCGTTCGTCAGCGCTAAGCAGTCGTTCGAGGTCGGCGTTGAACTGTGCCTGATCGAACGGTACGGGAGTGACGATTCCCGCCTTGGCCTCCCGGAGGAACGGGGCGTATCCGCAGTTCGCCGTCGCCACCACCGGCACCCCGGCACAGGCGGCCTCAAGGATTACCATCCCCGCGGCTTCGTCGTACGCCGGCAAGGCCAATGCGTCCGCCGCCTGGAGCCACGCCGCCACGTCATCCCGACCGCCGACGAACCGTACCCGCGGGGCGATCCGCAAGCGGCGGGCCAAGCGCTCGAAGCGCTCTGCCTTGTCGTCGCCGACGACGACAAGACGCACCCGGTCCCGGACCGGGGAAGGCAGCGCGGCAACGCCACGAACGACCCGGTCGAGGCCCTTCTTGACGAAACCCGAACCCACGAACAGGAGCAGGAGGTCCGTTTCGGCCACGCCGAACTCACTCCTGAGAGCGCGGCCAGCTTCGAGGCAGGCCTCACTGCGGTCCCGCTCGATTCCCGGCGGCAGCGAACGAAAACGGTAGGCCGGGGTGCGATAGACGGCCTTGAACACGGCGTCCTGGCCCGGAGCGATCGTGAGAATGCGCGTCTGGGAATCTGGCGCGAACACCGTCCGCTCGAACTCCGCGTAGTGCCGGTACCGGGACGTCAGCCGGTAAGACCACGGACGCTGGAGCCTTGCCTTGTCCTCGAAACAGGAATCGGCCGCATAGTAGACGTCGAGACCCGGCATCTTGTTCATGCCTACTACGAGGTCGACTGGATTGGCCCCGACATGCTCGGCGACCTGAACGGCGAACCGGCGTTGGCGGACATGGCTGCGGACACCCCGGCTCGGCATCACGACGGTCTCGACGCCCTGCAAATGCGCGCCCGCCCACTCAAGCGCGTAGATTCTCACGTCATGCCCCCGCTTTCGACACGTCGAGACGATCTTCGCCAGGTCCCGCGCGGTTCCGCCGTGGGGAAAAAACTTGAAGATGGCGAACGCGACACGCATGACCGATCCTGCTACAGACCCGCCACGTTCCGGGGCTGCTTCGCCATCGCCTCCAGCAACGCCGACCATGCGCGTGACGGTTCAACGTTCCCTAGGCACGGCGGCCAATGGTCGGCGTGATGTGCCAACTGCCGGCTCAGCCGACATTGTTTCGACCGGCAGGGCGAACACGCCAACGAAGCGGTCAGATTGCGCACGTTCCGGCCCCGGCAACCGGTCAGCGACGGGTCGGACGGTCCAAACAGCATCACCGTCGGCCGCCCGAGCGCGGCACCGAGATGGGCGAGTCCGCTGTCCACGCCAACCACGCCGCAGGCGTGGGCAAGCAATCCCATGGCGTCGTCCAGGTCCATCCGCGCACAGACCCGCGCACCGGGGATACCGCGGGCGATGCGCTCTGCCCGCGCCCGCTCGCCGTTGGCCCAAGGCAGTAGGGAAACGAATCCCTGATCGGTCGCGATCCGTGCTAGGTCCGCCCAGAACGCCTCCGGCCAGTGTTTCGTCGGCCATGTCGTGCCATGGGCGAACACCACCGCGTTGCCCGACTCGTTGCCGACGCGGCTGGTCCGCCTCTGGGGGGCTCGCAAACCGAATGCGGGTTCACGATCAGGCACCTCATAGCCCAACGCGTGGGCGAAAAGACGGCGCGTCCGGTCGATCGCATGCCAATCCTGCGGCACGGATATCCCCCGCCGGTACGCCAGCGCAGCCACACGCTCGCGGGCACTCGCCGCATCGAATCCGACGCGTTCGTCGGTCCGCGCCCAGCAGCCGACCACGGCGCTCTTCAGCAATCCCTGGGCGTCCAGCACCAGTTCGTAACGGCGTTGGCGAAGGCGCTCCCGGAAAGCCCGGAGTTCGGCCCCGAATGCGATAGGCGCCGTCCGCCAGCGCCGGAAGGCGACCTCGAGCACCCGATCCACTGCCGCGACCCGGGCCGGCACCGCCCGGTAGCCCTCCTCCACGACCCAGTCGAACCGCACACCGTGGCGTGCGGCATCGTGGAGGGCCGGCAGCGTATGCACGATGTCGCCCAGCGACGACATCTTGACCAGCAACACATTCACACGCCAACCACACCGAGTTCGCGCAGGGCATCCATCGCGCGTTCGGCCGATGTGTCGGTCAGGCAAGCCAAATGGCCCAGGGGACACTCGCGCTTGAAGCATGGCCGGCAAGGTAGTTCCTGGCCAATGGCCACGGCCCGGGACGACAGCGGCGGCGTGAATTCCGGCGTCGTGGATCCGTAGACGGCCGCAACGGGCACACCAACGGCCGCGGCGACATGCATCAGACCGGAGTCGTTGGTGACCGCCGCGCTGACCACCGACAGGATGTCAACGACCTCGACGAGGCGGGTCTTGCCGGTGAGGTCGAGCGCCGGAGAACGCCCAGCGATTGCCGCGCCCAATTCGGCATCGCGATCGCTGCCCAAAACGCAGACCGCCATGCCGGTCGCCGCCAAGCGCCGCGCCAGTTCAGCGAAACGCTCGACCGGCCAGCGCTTCGACGGCCCGTATTCCGCGCCGGGACACAGCGCAACGAGGGTGCGACTGCCCAGATCGAGACCGAATCTCCGCAGAAGATCTTCGCCGGTTGCCGCGTTGGCTTCCAAGCGGGGATTCGCCGGCTCCACGTCGGCAAGGGACGCAAAGCGGTCCACCTGACGCGGCAGACTCCGAACATCGAGCTTGCGGCAGTCGTTGAGCAGGCCGAAGCGCGCTTCGCCGGTGAAGCCCGTCCGACGCGGGATGCCGGCCAGGAAAGGCACCAGCGCCGACTTCCACGAGTTCGGCAGGACGATCGCCCAATCGAATCCGCGCTGTTGGAGACGCGAGGCGACCTCGACGCGCTCGCGCAAACCGAAGGCGCCGTGGGACACGTTCAGTTCGTACACGGTCCTCACATCCGGCATCCGCCAGGCGATGTCATGGGTTGCAGGCGGCACCAGGAAGTCGACCACGGCACCGCGACGGACGAGGCCCGGGACCAGCGCGTTGGCCATGACCATGTCCCCCACCCAGGCGGGGGCAACGACCAGAACCTTCGTCGCGACCGGGCCTATGTCTTTCGGTCGGAGATTCCGTAGAGGCGACGCTATCGCGCCCGGCAGGGCGCGCCATGCCAACGCGCCCGGCAGGGCGCGCCGTCGCCCGCGTTGGCTCGCGCGGTTTCCCTGGCATGGTACGGGACGAGCCCGTCCCCTACGGCTCGTTGTTCCATGCACGTCCGTGCCCCGACTGCGGGGGGGAACTCGCTAGATGCCGACCGGCGTGTGCCATTCCGAATGCGCTTCGCGCTTTCCTCGGACCTGATCGAAGTAGAGCGATTGTAGCTTCTCGGTGACCGGACCCCGTCTACCGCTGGCGATGACACGACCGTCGAGTTCGCGGATCGGCAACACTTCCGCCGCGGTGCCGGTGAAGAACGCCTCGTCGGCAATGTAGACCTCGTCCCGGGTAATGCGACGTTCGACGACGTCGATGCCCTGCTCCCGGGCAAACACCAGGATCGTGTCACGGGTGATGCCGGGCAGACAGGAGGTGAGCTCCGGCGTGTGGATCGTGCCGTTCTTGACCACGAAGATGTTCTCGCCGGTACCTTCGGCGACATAGCCTTCGTTGTCGAGCAGGAGCGCCTCGTCGCAACCCGCGTCCTGGGCTTCGCGCAGCGCCAGGATCGAGTTGATGTAGTTGCCGCTCGCCTTGGCCTTGCACATGGTGATGTTGACGTGGTGGCGCGTATAGGACGATGTGCGCACGGTGATGCCGCGTTCACGGGCTTCGGGGTCCATGTAGTTGGGCCAAGCCCAGCAGGCGATGGCGACGCGGACGCTCAAGTCCTTGGCGCGCAGACCCATGCTCTCCGAACCCAGGTAGACCACCGGACGAACGTAGCCCTCGCGCAACTCGTTGGCCGCGAAGACCTTGCATTGCGCAGCTTCCAGTTCGTCTTGCGAATACGGCACGTCGATTTGCACAATCTGGGCGGAGTCCATCAGCCGGCGGGTGTGGTCACGAAGCCGGAAAATGGATGTGCCCGCCGCGGTGTCGTAGGCACGCACGCCCTCGAACACGCCGATACCGTAGTGCAGCGTGTAGGTGAGGACGTGTACCCGGGCGTCGCGCCACGGAACGAGTCCGCCGTCCTGCCAGATCCAGCCGTCGCGGTCGTCGAGGGAGTCTTGGGCCATGATTGCTACCCTTGGAGGTTGCGCGAGCTTAGCCGTTCGCGGCACGGGCAACAAACCGTCGGTTCGTCCGGCCGAGGCACACGACAGTCGGGCGGGCGCCCGACACCCTCGGACTCGCACAGAAGTGTACTAAGTACACTGTTTTAACTACATTTTTTCCGCAACTGTCCTTGCCCTTCGGCAAGGTCTCGGGATATGTTCCGCATCCCGGGCCGACAGCCGCGCTTCTCGATGACCGCATTCCCGACGTTGCGATCAGCGCACCGCACCAAGTTCCAGAGACCTTTCACGCTCTCCGGCTGCAGACCCTTCGCGATGACCGACACCCACTCGATCGACTACGAGGGCCGCTACGAGTACTGGGAGGCCGGCGTCGCCTGGGAGTTGCGCGAGCCCAGCCTGAGGCACGAATGGCCACGCAGCCGCTTGGCCCAACTGATCGGGGACATCGGCAGAATGCGCGGTGCGCCGATCGCGCTGCTGGGCACGACCGGGCTCCAGGAGCGCGACGCCCGGGGTACCCGGGTGCGCGCGGTCCAGGCAGACGAGCTGGTCTCCCTCGACTGGCGCTACGGCCTGCCGGACGTGTTCGTGGTCGGCGAGCTGCCCCTGCCCGACGTGGTGTTCGAGGTGGACCTGACCACCGACATCCGCGACCGCAAGCTCGATGTCTACGCCGCCTGGGGCATCCCGGAGCTGTGGGTGGAAGTGCCCGACGCGGATATGCCCAGCAAGCGCAAGCGGTCGGGCCTGGCGATCTTCCTCCTCGACGACGGCACCTTCCGCGAGTCCGCCGAGAGCGCGGCGTTCCCCACGTTGTCGGCGCGGGAGATCCACGCGGCACTGAACGAGCCGAGCACGTCCGCAGCGACCGTGGAAACCGTGCGCCGGGTGGGCGGGATCATGGGCCGGCGCGCCGGAACCGGGCCGGATGACGACCCTTTCCTAAGCGTCGAACGCCAGCTGAGCCGGCGCGAGGGTCAACGCCAAGGCCACCGCGAGGGTCACCGGGAAGGCCGGACTTTCATGCTCGAAGGCCTGCTCCGGGCGCGGGGCATCGACATCACGCCAACGTCGCGGGCCGAGGCGGATCGGATCGCCGCGTTGCCGCAGGACAGGATCCTCCGGGCGGCGCTCGACAGTACCGACTCCGACGACTTCCTGAGTCGACTTCGGCCTTAACCGGGCGACCCGCGAGAAAAGACCAACGCCGCACGACCGCCAGTGGCGCTCCCGTGCACCAACGTCGCGAAATCGCATGGAACGGTGTTCCCATTCCCGGCACAATGCGCAACCCCTCGACGTCGCGAGACATTCCGTGTCCATCCCCGAACCCGTTGACATGCTCAAGACGCTCATTGCCGAGCCGTCAGTGAGTTGCATCAACGCTGCCCACGACCAAAGCAACCTGGGCGTGCTGCACCATCTGGCCAACTGGCTCGAGGATCTTGCCTTCAACGTCGACGTGCAGCCGCTGCCCTCGAAGCCCGGAAAGGCCAACCTCGTCGCGAAGCGCGGCCGCGGTGAGAACGGGCTGGTCCTGGCCGGCCACACGGATACGGTGCCTTGCGACGAAACGCTGTGGAGCGTCGATCCCTTCGCGGTGACGGAGCGGGACTCGAAGTTCTACGGGCTCGGTACCGCCGACATGAAGGGGTTCTTCCCCTTGGCCCTGGCCGCTGCCGCGAGGCACCGGGACAGCCGCCTCGCCAAACCGCTGACCATCGTGGCCACGTCGGACGAGGAGTCGTCCATGGACGGTGCGCGGGTATTGGCGGCGAACGGCGTGGTCAGGGCCGCCGCCGCGGTGATCGGCGAGCCCACCGGACTCGCACCCATTCGAGCCCACAAAGGCGTCGCGATGATCTCGATTGCCATCGCGGGATCCTCCGGCCACTCATCCAATCCCGCTCTCGGCGACAATGCATTGGATGCCATGCATCGCGTGATGGGTGCCGTGATTTCCTATCGGCGTGAATTGGCCGAACGCCATGTCGATCCGGCGTTCGAGGTGCGCGTTCCGACGGTCAATCTCGGCTGTCTCCACGCCGGCGACAACCCCAACCGCATCTGCGAGCACGCCGAACTGCAGATCGACATGCGCCTGCTCCCGGGAATGGAGACCGCGGCGATCCTCGACGAACTCCGCGAACGGGTGGAAGCCGCGAGCGATGACGCACCCGCTACGGTGAAGCCGCTGTTCGAACCGGTCGAGCCGTACCAAACGCCTGCGGAAGGTCCGTTGGTGAAGGCATTGGAGTCGCTCTCCGGGCAACGGGCGCGCACCGTTGCCTTCGGCACGGAGGCACCGTTCCTCCAGTCGCTGGGCATCGAAACGGTCGTCTTCGGTCCCGGATCCATCGACCAGGCCCATCAGCCCGACGAATACCTGCACGCTGCGCAACTCGAACCCGCCCAAGACGCACTCGCGACCCTGATTGCCCAGTATTGCCTGTAGCCATGAACGAGACCTACGCGCGCTGGTTCCGCGCGTCCACTCCCTATATCCGCGTCCACAGCGGCCGCACGTTCGTGGTGATGCTCGGTGCCGATGCACTGGACTCCGACAACGCGGTCAACATCGTCCACGACCTGGCCCTGTTGCACGTGCTCGGCGTACGGCTAGTCGTTGTCCACGGCGCGAACATCGAATCCGACGGACCGGTGACCCCAAGTCGTCTCGCCGACATTCAGGCCGCCGCCGCGACGGCCCGGTCGAAGCTCGAGTCGCTGTTCACGACGGGCATACCCTTGAGCCGGTTGCGCGATCGGCATATTCCGCTGGCCAGCGGCAACCTCGTGACGGCGAGGCCCATCGGTGTCGGCGACGGTGTCGACCAAATGGCAGCAGGCACGGTGCGACGCGTACATGTCGATGTCATCCGCGACCTGCTTGGCGCCGACAGCGTAGTGCTGATCTCGCCCCTTGGCTACGGCGCCACCGGGGCCACCTACGCACTCCGCGTTGAACAACTGGCCGCGGGCATCGCAGGGGATCTGGCCGCGGACAAACTGATTGTCTTTGACGCCGCCCGCCGCATCGCGGACCGTAGCGACCTCAACACCGCCGAGTTGAAGCAACTCAGAGCCACATGGGACCACGACGACCGCACCGCACGCCGACTCGATGCGCTACAAGAGGCCTGCCGGCGCGGCGTGCCGCGCGCCCACCTCATCGGCTTCGATGAGGACGGGATCCTGCTCAGGGAGTTGTTTACCGCCGAGGGCGCAGGTACGCAAGTAAGCGATGGCGACTACCGGGTGATCCGTCGTGCCGGGCCTGCCGACGCGGGCGCGATCACCGAGCTCATGCGACCGCTTGAAGCATCCGGTGCCTTGGCGACCCGGCCGGCGGATCTTGTCGAGCGCCGGATCGAGAGTTTCTACGTCGCCGAACTCGACGGTGCGATCACCGGCTGCTGTGCGCTGTTTCCCCTCGACGCCGACGCGGCCGAACTCGCCTGCCTGGTGGGGGGCGACGCCGTCGGCCCGCGGCTGCTCGACGCCGTCGAACAAGCTGCGCGCGCGTCCGACCTGCGCCGGTTGTTCGCGCTTACCACCCAGGCCGTGGACTGGTTTCTCGAGCACGGTTTCGCCAAGACCTCCGTCGATACGCTTCCCGTCGACCGCAAAGCGCTGTACAACTACCGGCGCAACTCCCACGTCCTTGTCAAAGAACTGCAGCCATGACCGATACCAAGCGCCCCTATTCCTCCGTCGTCGTCGACGGCGTCGAGCAGGCGCCGAGCCGCGCCATGCTCTATCCGGTCGGCTTCAAACGCGAAGACTTCGCGAAGGCCCAGGTCGGCATTGCGTCGACGTGGTCGATGGTAACGCCGTGCAACATGCACATCGACGAACTGGCCCGGGCCGCCGCGGTCGGCGCCGATGAGGCGGGCGCGAAGAGCGTCGTCTTCAATACCGTCACCGTGTCCGACGGAATCTCCATGGGCACCCCTGGGATGCGCTACTCCCTGGTATCCCGGGAGGTGATTGCCGACTCCATCGAGACCGTGGTGGGCGCGCAGGGATTCGACGGCTTCGTCGCCATCGGCGGCTGCGACAAGAACATGCCGGGGTGCGCCATGGCCATGGCGCGACTGGACCGGCCGAGCGTGTTCGTCTACGGGGGCACCATCCAGACGGGTGCCGAACGGCGGGACATCATCTCGGTATTCGAAGCCGTGGGCGGCCACGCCGCCGGAACGGTCAGCGACGAGGAGCTGCTGGCCGTCGAACAGACCGCGATTCCGGGACCGGGTTCCTGCGCCGGGATGTACACCGCGAACACGATGGCGTCGGCCATCGAAGCGATGGGCCTGTCTCTGCCCAACTCGTCGGCCCAGGAGGCCGTTAGCGAAAACAAGCGGCGCGATGCGCACGATGCCGGTGGCGCGTTGGCGCGTCTGGTGCGCGACGGCATCAAACCGTCCGACATCCTGTGCATGGAGGCTTTCGAGAACGCGATCACGGTGGCAACGGCGCTGGAAGGTTCGACGAACGCGGTACTTCACCTCCTGGCGATCGCCCACTCGGCCGGCGTGCCGCTCTCCATCGACGACTTCACCCGGGTCGGCAGCCGCGTGCCGGTGCTCGCGGACATGCGTCCCGCGGGCAACTACGCGATGTCGGAACTGATCGGCATCGGCGGCATACAGCCCCTGATGAAGACGCTGCTCGATGCCGGCCTCCTGCACGGCGACTGCCTGACAGTGACCGGCAAAACCCTCGCGCAGAATCTCGCCGACATCGATCCCTATCCCGAGGGACAGCGGATCATTCGCCCCCTCGACGATCCCATCAAGCCGGATGGTCACCTGGTGATCCTGCGAGGGAACCTATCCCCGGCGGGTGCCGTGGCGAAGATCACCGGCCACGAAGGGCTCCGCTTTACCGGCACGGCCCGGGTGTTTCACGGCGAGGAAGCCGGGATGGCCGCGATCATGGACGGCACGGTGCGCTCGGGCGACGTCGTGGTCATCCGCTACGAAGGCCCCAAGGGCGGTCCCGGCATGCGCGAGATGCTGAGTCCGACGAGCGCCATCAACGGCCGTGGCCTGTCCGCCGATGTGGCGCTGATCACCGACGGTCGCTTTTCCGGTGGCTCCCACGGTTTCGTGATCGGCCACGTCACGCCGGAGGCGTTCGAAGGCGGCCCCATCGCCTTGGTGGAGGACGGCGACACCATCACGGTCGACGCGGAACGGCGCGAGATCAATCTGGAAGTCGATGCGCGCGAACTCGCCGACCGACGCCAGCACTGGCAACGCCCCGAGCCCTACGCCCAGCACGGCACCTTGGCAAAGTACGCGAAACTCGTGTCCTCGGCATCGGAAGGTGCGGTGACGGACAAGTACCTCTAGCCCATTGCAGCAACCCATCGAGAAACCCGTCGGTACGCCTGTCGACGAACTCGACACGCCCGTCCTGTTGCTCGATCTGGCAACCTTCGAAGCGAACGCTTCCCGGCTCGCCGATCCGGCGAGACCCGCCCGCGCCGAGGCCTGGGTCCATAAGACACCCGCCATCGCCAAGGTGCAGGTCGCGTTGCCCGGCGTCTCCGGCATCGCGGTGCGCAGCGTCGCCGAGGCCGAGATATTCGCCGCCGCCGGATTCGACGACATTCGAATACTCAGACCTCTCGTCACCCCCAAGTCACATCGACGCGTCGAGGCAATCGCGACGTCAAAAGTGGTACTCGAGGCCGACCGACCGCTCGTCGGCGCGGACTGGTTCGAGGGTGCCGTCAGGGTCTCCGCCCGCGTCGTCGGCGTCCCCGAACCCGGGCGCGCGATCCTCGACGCCGGCCAGAAGGCGGTGGGTCGCGACTTCGGCGACCCCCGGTTGCTTGGTCGAACACATTGCACGGCCTGGGCGGGAAGCGCGGAACACGGCGTCGTCTCGTTTCCCGCCGATGACTCCTTCGCCATCGGCGACTGGCTGCAACTCGTCCCGACGGACCTCGCCACGGCCTTTGCGCTGCACGATTTCGTCCACGCGACACGGAACGACGTGTTGGAGGCAGTTTGGCCGATTGCGGCCCGCGGGGCTTTCTGATGCGGGTCAGCGAGGTCGAAACGCCGGCCCTGATCATCGATCTCGATGCCCTTCGGCACAATATCGGTGTCATCGCGGAATGCTACCGGGACAAATCGATCCGCTTGCGACCCCACGTCAAGAACCACAAGTCGCCCCGGATACTCTCGATGCAAATGGCGGCGGGCGGGACGGTCGGCGGAATCTGTGCCGCCAAGGTGTCTGAAGCCGAGGCGTTCGCCGAGCTCGCGGGGAACGTCTTGATCGCAAACCAGGTCGTGGGGGAGGACAAGATCGCCCGCCTGGCCACCCTCGCAAGTCGCGTAGACACGACCGTCGCGGTCGATGCCGGTGTTCAAGTCGAGCAGTTGTCGCAGGGCGCGCAGAAGGCGGACGTGGTCTTGGGCGTGGTCATCGAGGTCGACACCTCGATGGCACGAGGCGGTGTACGGACGACGCAACAGGCGGTGGCCCTTGCTCAGCAGGCCATGAGGGCACCGAACCTGCGCTTCCGCGGCGTGATGAGTCACCAGGTACCGCAATCACGCCAACCCTCCCGTGAACAACGCTTCGCCGAGGGCAATCGCTGGATCGCCCGCGTCCTGGCGGTCAAGCAAGCCATCGAGGAGGCCGGCATACCCGTCGAGTTGGTTTCAACCGGAGAGTCCTGGACCTACGACGTGGCGGCAGAGAATCCGGCGGTCGACGAGATCCAGGGCGGAACCTACATCGTGATGGAAGTGCCGTACGCCTACATGGGGCAGTTTCGATTCGCCGCACGGGTGATGGGGCGTGTGGCTCGCCGGCTCGATGCCAGCAAAGTCGTCGGCGATGTGCCCGTCGACGCAATCGGTGTACCCAACGGCGTTCCGACGGTGGACAGCCCGGAGCACATCGAAGTCGAATCAATCGACCACCACGGCGTCGTCCTGAGCGGCGATGGCGTCGCCACGCTGTCGATCGGGGATCCGTTCTTCCTGCTGACCCACCAGCAGGACGTGACGATAAACCGCTGGGACCGCTACCTAGGCGTGCGGAACGGGATCGTCGAGACGGTGATCGAGGCAACCGCACGGGGTTGCATCAACTAGCCCCCACTGGCACAGCGCCATGCCCAGATGCGGTATGCCACGCAACCGATTGCGATGCCTACCGCGTCGACGGCCACGTCGAGCAACTCGCCGCTGCGCCCGTCGATGAATGTCTGTGCCACCTCGATCAGGACGCCGAACGCCAGCAGCCACAAGACCACCGCCACAGTCGGGCCACTTCGGAAGTGCGCCGCGAACAGCGCAGCGGCGAGGTAGGCAAAGGCGATCGAGTGGGCGGTAACGCCGGACAGGCTGGCCACCGCGCCGGACGGATTCGCCGACAGCGCCGCACCTGCGCACAGGGCCAGCGGGATCCAGAAGGCGGCCCTCGTGAACGCGACACGAACGTCGGCATTCGCCAGGCCTCGGAATCGTCCCCAAACCAGCATGGCCAGCCGCCGCAGCTTAAGCGTCGGTCAAGTCCCGTCCATGGGGTCGACATCCTGATCGTAGTCGACGCCCGGTAGACCGAATCCAAACACCGCAAGGAATTCCTTGCGGAACCCGGGGAGATCGGCGAGATCCGCGATGTTGTCCGAGTCAACAATGTCCCACCGGCGCCTGACCTCCTGCTGCACCTCTTCCGCCAATTCCCGGGCGTCGGCTCGGAGACGGCCCACCTCGTCGCGGGGAATCGACTCCCCGTAGAGGCCGTCGCGGAACAACCGGTCGATGTGCTCGATGCAGGACTCGTGGCTGCCTTGTTCCCGCATGACCCGAAACAAGATCGACATGTAGAGCGGTACCACGGGGATTGCCGTGCTCGCCTGGCTGACGATGGCCTTAAGGACGGCGACCCGTGCCCGACCTCCGATGCCGTCAAGCCGGTCGTTGATGGCCGCCGCCGCACGATCCACGTCGGCCTTCGCCCGTCCGAGGGTTCCTTCCCGGTAGATGCGTGCGGTGAGGTCGCTCCCGAGATAGGAGAACGCAACAGTCTGGAAGCCGGGGGCCAACGCACCCGACTCGTGCAGGGCGTCGATCCAGAATTCCCAATCCTCACCGCCCATGACGCCGACGGTCGCGCGGGTTTCGTCTTCGTTCGCCGGTTCGAGGACGATGTCCCGAACCTCGCCGCGGTTAACGTCCAAGGTCTTCACTGCCAGCGGTTCGCCAAGGGGTTTGATCGCCGAACGGAACTGTTCGCCGGTACGTGGGTGGGTCCGCACGGGTGCCGCCAGGCTGTAGACGAGGAGATCGATCTTCCCCAGGTCCTCGGCCACGGCCGCCACGACTTCGCCGCGCAGTTCGTCGGCGAAAGCATCGCCGTCGAACGTTCGTGCATAGAGTCCGCGACGCATCGCGGCGGCTTCGAAAGCGCGGTTGTTGTACCAACCCGCCGTCGCCGTACGCGTGGCCAACGGGGCACGTTCGTAGGACAAGCCCACCGTCGAGGCACCGCAACCGAACGCGACCGCGGTCCTCGACGCTAGCCCGAAGCCCCCGGAACAGCCGATGACTAGAGCGTTCTTCGACCCCTCCAGTGCGCCGCGGGCTTCCACCGTTGCGATCTGCCGAGCCACGCTGGCCCGGCATCCGAGAGGATGCGCAGTCGTACAGATGAAGCCGCGAATCCGAGGTTTGACGATCATGGAATCTCTGAACACCGATTCCGCCAAGAGGACGGCCAAGTATAGACGCGCACCGGCGCGCCACGGAGGGCGCACCGGGCCTAGGGCGTTGGTCTCTCAATAGCGCCGTACCGGCGAGGGTGTAACAGTTAGACACATCTTGCTACTACTTGCTGCTATCGGTAGCCGGTGGATGGTGCTATACGTCAAATCGTGCTGCGGGCATTCGCCCGTACCGGGCGGCTCGCTAGCACATTGGGACACAACAACAATTAGGGAGGCAACAATGGCAGCGAGAATCATCGTTGGCCTGGCCGTCATCGCGGCAATCGTGCAGGGCTTGTGGCCGGATCTAGTACCGGAGAACATCCTGCCTCTGGTGATCGTCGTCCTCGGACTCGTGTATGGCGTTATGTGCCTGGATGCCGAAGATGCAACGGGGTACCTTGCCCTCGCCATCGCGGTTGGCGCCGCAGCAGGCGCCGATGTCCTCGGGCACATCCATGTAGTCGGCGACTACCTCGATGCGATCGTCGACCAGATCAGCGTGGCGCTGTTCGGCGGAGTCGTGGCGGTGCTGGCGATCCGGACGTGGAACCGAATCATGCCGTCGGACGGGGATTGACGTACTGATACGTAAGCCAGTTATTACCCGGTAGCTGACTTGATAGGCCTGCGGGGACTCTCCCCGCAGGTTTTCAAAACCTCGCGTGTTAAGCGAGGGGTGTTTTTTGGTGCCTCGAGTCCCACTAACGGCGCGACAACCGGCCCTCAATGACGTCGTACGAATGTCGCTATATCGAACGCATACGGGTGACGATCGTCGACCGCATGATGGACGCATTCGACCTTCCGCCATGGAGTGAAGTCCAACTCCGGAAAGACCGTGTCGCCTTCGATCACGGCGTCGATGAACGTGGCGATCAGACGTTGTGCCCGAGGCAGGGCTTCGAGACAGGGCGATACGCCCCCGATCACGAAGCAATCCCCTTCGCCGGCAGCCGCCAACGCATCGTCCAAGTCGCGGACCACCGTCGCGCCGCAAGCCGAGTAGCCGCACCGGGACAACACGATGTTGTGCCGTCCGGGTAGCGGACTACCCCTCGACTCGAATGTCCGTCGACCCATGATGACGGGATAACCCATGGTCGTGCTACTAAAGTGGGCCATTTCGTCGGGCAGGTTCCAGGGCAACCCTCCCTTGTTTCCGATGACGCGGTTTCTCGTCATTGCCCAGATGAGCGAAACGCGCTGACTCGGGGCATTCATGGTGGTGTCCGAGACGCCGCACGATGCCGGACAAGCAGGTAGACCCCCAAGGCGATCATCGGCAGCGAGAGGAGCTGTCCCGTCGTCAAGGCGCCAAACGCCACGAAACCACGACCGGGGTCGGGTTCGCGAACGAACTCCGTCAAGAACCGCAGGCTGCCGTAGACAAGCAGGAAGACGCCTGACACTTGGCCCGCAGCCCGAGGCCTCGCCGCAAACAACCAGACGGCGAGGAACAGCACGACACCGTCCGAAGCGGCTTGGTAGAGACTCGATACGTGCCGGGTGACGGATTCGTAGTCACCGAAACAGCGCATGGTCAGCTCGCGGACGCTGTCGCAGGGGAAGTGCACGCCGATCGGCAGTTCTGTCACCCGGCCCGGCAATTCGGCATTGATGAAATTGCCCAGCCGGCCGAGGCCGAGACCCACGGGCGCAAGCGGCGCGGCGAAGTCGCAGATCTCGAGGAAACCGCGTTGCGTCCTGCGGGCAAACACCCAGCAGGCGGCGACCACGCCCAGCAAGCCGCCGTGGAACGACATTCCGCCCTCCCAGATGCGCAGCAGCATCAGGGGATCCCTCAAGAAGGCGTCCATGCCGTAGAACAGGACGAACCCGACGCGCCCACCCACGATGACGCCGATCACGCCGTAGAAGACGAGGTCGGCGAGGTCCTGGGTCCGCCAGGTCGCGAGGCGGCGACGCACGCGCCATTTGCCCAGCAAGTAGAAGGCGGCCACCCCGAGCACGTACATCAATCCGTACCAGCGTATCGACAACGGACCCAACTCGACGATCACCTTGTCGATGACGGGATAGTTCATACTGTTTCTTCCTGACCGTCGGGAAACACTGTCAATTGAGCCAACCGTCGGATGCCTTCATGGTGTCTTTCACTTGTGGCCTTAAGGTGCATCTCGCTGGCTCGCCATGTGCCTAATACTGTTCGCCCTCCGGTCGCATCCGGACCGCCCTCTGGTACTGGCCGCGAACCGCGACGAATTCTACGCGCGGCCTACACGCCCCGCACATTGGTGGGAAGGGCTGACACCGCCGGATCCTAACGCGCCCGGTAGGGCGCGCAGCATCTTCGGCGGTCGTGATCTGGAAGCACTCGGCACCTGGCTCGCCGTATCCCGGGACGGACGTTTGGCCGCGGTAACAAACTGGACCGAGGACAAGGACGCCCCCAAACCTGCGCGATCGCGTGGAGACCTGCCCCGGCAGTTCCTCACCGGCACCACCGGCGCCCGGGACTTCATCGCCACCATCGACTTGGATCGCTACGCCGGTTTCAACTTCATCGCCTACGACGGCCGCGACTTGGTCTACACCTCCAACCGAACCGGCGAAGTACGCGTTCTCGGCACCGGTGTCTACGGTCTGACCAATACCCGTCTCGGCCCGCCGCACGGGGCGCCAAATGCCGAGCCCCACGTGCCCGTGTACCAGCAGTGGCCGAAGGCGGTGTTCGGAGCGGCCGCGCTCGCGGGCATCGCCGCCAACGCGTCGACCGACGACCTCATCCAATTGCTCGCCCAGCCCCACCTGCCGCTAGAGACCCCACCCGACCGGGAACTCGCACCCGAGCGCAGCTATTCGCCCTGCTTCATCCACGGTTCAGACTACGGCACGCGGGCGAGCACCGCGATTATCCTCAAGCGCGCCTCGCTAGAATTCGTCGAATGCCAGTACGGTCCGTTCGGAGAACCGGGCCGGCGTTCGACAACATCATTCAACCTCGGTTGAGACAACCAAACCCTCGAAACAAGGAGACGATATGGACCTCGATCTAACCGGACGCACCGCATTGGTAACCGGCGGCAGCCTGGGCCTCGGCCGGGCAATGGCCGCTGCCTTCCACGGTGCGGGCGCCAATGTGGCACTGGTGGCACGCCGCGAAAACCTCCTGGCGGAAGCCAAGGCCTCGATCGAGGTGCAAAGCGGTGGTCGTGTCGCGGCTTTTTCCTGCGATGTCACCGACGCCGAAGCGGTCGAACGCACCGTCGGGGCAACAGTTGGCGACTTGGGCCCGATCGACATCCTGGTGAACAACGCCGGCCAATCCCAGACCGGACGGTTCGAGGACATCACCGACGGCGTCTGGCAGGCCGACCTCGATCTCAAGCTGTTCGCCGCGATTCGATTCAGCCGGCTCGTGTTTCCGGGCATGAAGGAGCGCCGCTGGGGCCGAATCATCAACATCCTGAATACGGCGGCGAAAGCGCCGCCCCCCGGATCGGCACCCACTTCTGTTTCCCGCGCCGCCGGCATGGCTTTGACCAAGGTGCTGGCCGGCGAAGGCGCACCGCACAACGTTCTCGTCAACGCGCTGATGATCGGCAGCATCAAGTCCGATCAGATCCGCCGCGCCTACGACCGTTCCGACAAGAGCGTCGGTTTCGAGGAGTTCGTGGCCAGATCGGGCAGGTCGCTACCCATGGGCCGCATGGGCGAGGCGGAGGAGTGCGGCAACGTGGCCCTGTTCCTCGCATCCGGGGGTGCGTCGTACCTCACCGGTTGCGCAATCAATATGGACGGGGGACTGTCACGGGTGGCGTAGCCGTCCTGTTCAGAAACTGATCGGCACCTCGTGGTGGGGAACGGCGCGATCGAGGCCGGCGCCGACTAGCTGGTCCCGCACGAAATCTAGAATCTCCCGGTTCGACCGCATCCTGAGCGCGCGGGCCAGGATGCGCCGGCAGTCGATCAGCGACACGTGGCGGATCACCCACTTGACCCGCGGCAGGTTCGCGGCGTTCATCGACAGCACGTCGTAGCCCATCCCGACGCACAGTACGGCCCCCTCCGGCGTACCGGCGAGTTCGCCGCAGATGCCGACGGGTTTGCCTTCCGCATGGCAGGCCTTGGCGATCTGCCGAAGAGCCTGAAGCATCGACGGGTGTACTTCCTCGAAGAGTTCCGCAACCCGGGAATTGTTGCGGTCGACCGCCAGCATGTACTGGGTCAGGTCATTGGAGCCGACGGCGATGAAATCCACCGCCCGGGCGAACTCGCGGATCAGGTAGATGGCGCCCGGGACCTCGATCATCACGCCGATAAGCGGTTCCTTGACGTCGTGGCCCTCCTCGCGGACCTCCTGGTAGGCGCGGTGGATCAGCGCCTTGGCATCCTCCACCTGCTCCAAGCGGCTGACCATCGGCAACATGATGCGCAGGATGCACTCGAGACCCGCATTGGCCTTGATCATGGCGCGGACCTGGGCGAGGAAGATTTCCGGGTGATCGAGGGTGATGCGAATGCCCCGCCAGCCGAGAAACGGGTTCTCCTCTTCGATGGGGAAGTAGGACAGCGGCTTGTCGCCGCCGATGTCCAGGGTGCGCATGGTCACGGGGCGTGGATCGAACGCCTCCATGTGCTCCCGGTAGATGGCCCGTTGTTCCTCCTCCGTGGGAAACCGATCACCGACCGCGAACGGCACCTCTGTGCGGAATAGACCGATCCCTTCCGCACCGCGGTCCAGCGAACGGGTGATTTCGCTCACTAGGCCGATGTTGACCCAGAGGTTGATGCGATGGCCGTCACGGGTGACGCTCGGCTGGTCGCGCAGGGCTTCGAGTTCCCGGGCGAACTCCTCCTCCTCTTCCTGGAAACCGTCGTAGAGATCGCGCACCGCCGAACTCGGATTGACGAACACCTCGCCGTAGTGGCCATCGACGACCACGGTTCGATTCTCGACTTCGTAGATGGGCACGTTGACGGCACCCATCACGGTGGGAATGCCCAAGGCATCGGCAAGTATCGCGCCATGGGAGTTGCGGGAGCCCTTCAGCGAGACGACGCCGCGCAGTCGTTCGATGGGCAACTCCGCCATCATGGGCGCGGTGAGTTCCTCGGCCACGAGTACCATCTCCGCCGGGTAATTGCCTCGCGTATCGCCGATCTCCTGGAGGTTCGCGAGCACTCGCTGACCGAGTTCCCGTACGTCCGCGGACCGCTCCCGAAGGTAGGAATCCTGCATCCGCTCGAACGTCGCGGCCTGTTCGAGGATCGCGTGTTTGAGCGCACCCTGGGCCCATTGACCCTCGCGAATGCCTTCACGGACATCGCCGGCCAAGGCACCGTCGTCGAGCATGTGCAGATAGGCGTCGAAGAGTTCACGTTCCTCCGGCCCGAGGTTCTTGGCCATCTGTGCGTTGATCCGTTCGATGTCGTCCCGGGCCTGCCCAATCGCGCGGTCGAAGAGCGCGAGTTCCGCATCCACGTCTTCTGCGTCGCGATCCGTCACCAATTCCAGCCGAGCCGCAGGCAACACGACGTAGGCAGTGCCGATGCCGATGCCGGGGACGCCGGGGATGCCGTTGAACCGGGCCTCCCGCTGTTCCGCCCCGTCGGCGCCCGGGAACAGGTCGTCGACATCGCCCGTGGCTTCGGCGTGCGCAACAAGACCTGCGACCTGGGCGGCCAATGTCACGAGGAACGCGACCTCGTCCTCGCTGTAGCGGCGCGACTCGCGGTCCTGGACCACGAGGACGCCAAGCACCTCGCGGACATGGATGATGGGTACTCCGAGGAAGGCCTGGAACGAATCTTCGCCAATGCCCAGTACCTTGTGGTAGCGCTCGTGGTCCGGCGCGTTCTCCAGGTTGATGGGCTCGGCCCGTTCCGCGACGAAACCCACGACCCCCTCGCCGGACGACAGCGAGACCCGCCCGACCATCTCCGGCTTGAATCCCTCGTTCGCGACATACACGAAACGACCGCTCTGCCGATTGCGAAGGTAGATCGAACAGACCTCGGCATCGAGGATCATCGAAACCCGGGCCACGAGCAGGTCCAGCGAAGCCCGGAAACCGGACGCGGCACCCACGTCCTGGACGATCTGTCTCAGCGCGTCGAGCACGGTTCGCCGTCGGACGCATCGGAAACGATCAACGCCGGCGCAAGCTCGCGCAGTGCCCGCCGGTACACGCCACGCTTGAAGGCAATGACCTGGCCCACTGGATACCAGTAGCTGACCCAGCGCCACTCGTCGAATTCCGGCTTTACGCAGTTCATGGTGCAGACCGCGTCGTCGTCCGCGAGCAGGCGTAGCAGAAACCACTTCTGCTTCTGTCCCAGGAATCCAGGCGTCGAGTCTCGCCGGCGAAGTCCTTCCGGCGTCCGGTAGCGCAACCAGCCCCGGGTACGGCAGCAGATCGCGACGTCACTCTCGTCGATTCCCACTTCCTCGCGCAGTTCCCGGTACAGCGCCTGCTCGATGGACTCCCCCCGCTCGATTCCGCCCTGCGGAAACTGCCAAGCGTCGAAACCGCCAACCCGGCGCCCCCAGAACACCTGGCCGCGATCATTGTGCAGAACGATGCCGACATTGGGCCTGAAACCGTCGCGGTCCAGATTGTCCGAGCGTCCTTCCATCGCACCGATTGTTCCACAACGCTGCGCGCAACGCCTAGTCGCCGCCGCCGTGTGGCCAAGATGACGGTCGAAGGGTTGGGAAACGCAACTAGGCCCCGGACCGAATGAGGCGATGTTCCGGCGCGGAGGCCCCCGGGATCTCCGTCCATCGTCCAACACCTAGGTTTTGTATGGGGCGATGTTCCCTCGTGCGTTTTCCACCTTCGTCCACGGCGCCGGTCCCCCAGAAAAAACAGAGGCGCGGTGGTCGAAGGGTGGGAAACGCAACTCGACCGTGACTTGAATGGGGCGATCTTCCCTCCCCACAGTCGCAGCGGCGATCCGGATGGTCCCAGCCTCGAACGAGAGGTGCCGGACGGGGTATTCGCGAAGGTCGCATGTGCCATCGCAGCCGTCTACGCTGGCCACTGATCGAGGGGGGTCAGTTTTCGTGTCGCCAAGGGGTCAGTTCTGATGTCGCTCGGCAAACCCACCCCTTGACCACCAGCAATTCGGCCCATTGAATCAGGCGATGTTCCTTCGCAATGCCACGGCTATCCGCGCAAGCGCTCGGTTGACCGAGGCAATCCAAGCCTCTACGGTGCAAAGCAATCGTCCAACGGACCGGATCGCTTCCGGCGCTTTCCTGTAGCCTTGCCGCAATGGAATCGACGACGACCAAGGAGCCGTTCGCTTCGGACTTCAAGATCGACTGGTACCGCAGCCCCGTCGACCGGGCGGTGCTGCACGACCTCATGCAACGCAACGACCTCCGCGGTTGGGTCCAGACCATCGGCCACTTGGGCCTCTTCTTCGTCACGGGCGCGCTGGCCTACCTGGCGTTCCTCAACATCCACGTCGGCAACTGGTCGTGGTCAATTCCGCTTCTGATCGCGGCCCTCTTCGTCCACGGAACCATCGGCCCGTTCATGGGGTTGATCGCGATTCACGAGCTGCAGCACCGAACGGTGTTCAGGTCCCGGGAGCAGAACGCGTTCTTTGAGAAGGTCTATGCGTTCATCAGTTGGTCGGACTACATCTGGTACCAGGAGAGCCACGCCATTCACCACCAGGCCACTTGCCACCGGGACTACGACGGGGAAGTGCCCCTGCCGATCCGGTTCAGCCTGCGGCGGTGGCGGTTTTGGCTCGGCATTCTCGCGTGGGATCCGATGGCCACCTGGGCGAAGCTGAAGCTCGTCTGGCGTCACGCCAACGGTCGCATCCAAGGCGATTGGTACAACCATGTCCTGCCCGAGTCCAACAAGCTGCTTCGCCGCCGACACCGCAACTGGGCCCGAACGTTGCTCATCGGCCACTCCTCACTTGCGCTGGCCTTCATTCTGTCCGGGCACGCATTTCTGATCGTTGTCTTCACCTTCGGCACGTTCTACTGCGCTTGGCTGGGATTGCTTTGCGGACGGCCCCAGCACTACGGCCTGAACCCGGACATTCCCGACTTCCGACAGAACACGCGGACCTTCACCTGCTCCTGGCTGCCCGCGTTCTACTACTGGAACATGCAGTACCACTTGGAACATCACATGTATCCCGCCGTGCCCTTCTACAACCTGCCGAAGCTGCGCAAGGCGATCGAACACGATCTGCCGCCCGCTACCCACGGGCTCGTGGCGACTTGGCGGGAACTCCTTGAACTACGCAGGAAGTGCATCGCCGATCCGAGCTACCGGTTCGTACCCGAGTGTCCGCCGCCGGGCCGCGAAGCCACTTCCCGGTCGACCCACGCAGCGGCATAGCCCATGAACCGGCTCGCCCGGGAGACGAGTCCCTACCTTCGCCAACACGCGGACAATCCCGTGGACTGGTACCCGTGGGGCGAGGAAGCCATCGATCGCGCCCGCGCCGAGAATCTGCCGATTCTGCTCTCCATCGGCTATTCGTCCTGCCATTGGTGTCACGTCATGGCCCACGAGTCGTTCGAGGATGAGGCTACCGCCCGGGTGATGAACACCCGATTCGTCAACATCAAGGTCGACCGCGAGGAACGCCCGGACCTGGACCGCATCTACCAGTTGAGCCACCAGTTGTTGACCCGACAGGCCGGCGGGTGGCCCTTGACCGTGTTCCTCGACTCGCCAACCCTCCTGCCGTTCTTCACCGGGACGTATTTTCCTCGGCAGCCTCGGTACGGACTACCCGGCTTCACCGACCTCCTAATGCGCATCAGCGAACGCTACGCGGCGAAGCGGGACGAGGTGAAGAGCCACGGCGAGCAACTGACCCAGGTATTCGCCAATCTCGAGCAACTCGAGCACGAGCCCGAGGAGGACGACGAGACGTTGCTGGCGAACGCCCGAGAACAACTCGAAGCCATGTACGACGCCGCCGAAGGGGGCTTCGGTTCGGCACCCAAGTTCCCCATGCCAACGGCCATCGAACGCCTGCTCCGACATTGGGCCCGGATTCACGCCGATCTCTCGCAGAACCCCGACCGGGAAGCGTTGAACATGGTCATGACCACGCTGACCAAGATGGCCCGGGGCGGCATCTACGATCACTTGGGCGGCGGCTTCTGCCGCTACTCCACCGACCGCCAATGGATGATTCCGCACTTCGAGAAGATGCTCTACGACAACGGCTCGCTGCTCGCGCTCTATTCGGACGCCTTGGGACTCGGCTCGGACCCGCTGTTCGCCGACGCGGTGCATGAGACGGCCGTTTGGATGATGCGCGAGATGCAGCATCCCGACGGGGGCTACTTCGCCGCCCAGGACGCCGACAGCGAGGGCGTGGAAGGCAGGTTCTACGTATGGCGGCGGGAGACCGTCAAGCGGGCGTTGGCGGAGGACGAATACCTCGTTGTCGAGACGCTCTACGGTCTCGACAAGCCGCCGAATTTCGAGGGCAAGTGGAACCTGCACCGGCGCGATGCCTGGCGGTCCGTCGTGGAACGGCTCTATCTCGAGGAGGATCAAGCCCAGCGGCTACTCGAGACCGCCAAGGCGAAGCTCTTCGCCGAACGCGCCAAGCGCCCGCCGCCCGGCAAGGACGAGAAAGTGCTCGCCGCGTGGAACGGGCTCGCAATCCACGGCATGGCGAAGGCGGGTACGCGGCTCGGCGAACGGTCCTGGATCGATTCGGCTGCCGGCGCCGCCGACTTCGTACGAACACGAATGGTCGAAGACGGGCGGCTGTTCGCAACTTGGAAGGAGGGCCGGGCCAAGTGCTCCGCGTACCTGGACGACTACGCGAACATGCTGCACGGTGTCCTGTCGCTGCTATCCGCGCGATGGCGCGACGAGGACCTGGACTTTGCCACCTACCTCGGTGACGAGTTGCTTGAGCGGTTCCAGGATCCCGAAACCGGTGCGTTCTTCTTCACCGCCCACGACCACGAAAAGCTCATCCACCGTCCCAAACCCACCGCCGACGATGCCATGCCCCCCGGCAACGGAGTTGCCGCGAGGGCGTTGCTCCGGCTCGGGCACCTCCTCGGCGAACCCCGCTACTTGGACGCCGCCGAGCGAACCGTCGACTGGGCCCGGGGGTTCATCGCGCAGCATGCCGCCAGCCACTGCACGCTGCTCACGGCCTTGGAGGAACACCGTTTTCCGGCGGAGCTGGTGATCATTCGGGGACCGCCACCGGCGATCGACGAATGGCTTACCGCGGCCCGGGCCGGCTACCGGCCTTCCCGCGTGGTGTACGGAATACCTGATGACGCCAAACGGCTGCCCGCGTACCTGCCCCGTCCAAGTCCGCTGCGCCTGGTCTCGGCGGGAGCCGAATCGCCGATCTCGGCATACCTGTGCAACGGTTTGCAGTGTTCGGCGCCGATCAACGAGTTCGCGGAATTCAAAAAAGCAGTCGAGTGACCGCAAAGTGACCGAGGATCCACGTATTGGGCTGAATCGTGCGAACTGGAACGAGCGTACGCGGGTACACGTGGTATCCGACTTCTACGACGTGGCCGGCTTCAAGGCCGGCCGGATCACCCTGAACCGATTCGAACGCGCCGGTGTGGGCGACGTTCGCGGCAAGTCACTGCTCCACCTGCAATGCCACTTCGGCCTCGACACGTTGTCCTGGGCGCGGCTCGGCGCGCAGGCCACCGGCATCGACATCTCCGACGATGCCATCCGGCTCGCCCGGGATCTGAACGACGAGATCGGCCTCGATGCCCGGTTCATACGCTCGGACGTCTACGACCTACCCCGGGTTCTCGACGGCGAGTTCGACATCGTGTACACGGCCATGGGTGTACTCGCCTGGCTTCCCGACCTTGTCGGTTGGGCTGAAGTTGTCGCACGATACCTAAAGCCCGGCGGACTCTTCTACCTTCTCGAAATTCACCCGGCGTGCCAGGTGTTCGACGACGAGACGACCCTAAATTCACGCCATGATCTCAGGGTGCGCTACGGCTATTTCCCGGATCCGCAGGGAATGTCCTTCCCGGGCGGCGTGCCGTCCTATGCCGGTGACGAACCCATCGAGTCAGCGTGCCACGAGTGGCAACACAGCATCGCCGAGATTCTCACCGCGCTGTTGAACGCTGGCTTGCGCCTCACGTCGTTCGCGGAGCACCCGGCAACCCTCTACAAGCAATTCCCCGGCATGGTCCAAGGGGACGACGGCCTCTGGCGGCTCCCGTTCGACGGGGACTTCCTACCCCTCGTCTTCGAATTGACCGCGACTAGGTAGCGCCTTTCCGGGGCCTGGAGGGCAGACGCGCAACGAACGCGGTCGTAGGGGACGGGCTCGTCCCGTCCCGTTGCCCAGTGAGCCGACATGTCGGCCGCGGGCGACCACAAGGGGTCGCCCCTACGAACCACCCGATTCAACGGCGGGTACGTATTCGTTCCACGGAGGAGGAATCAATGCTCGCCGAAGGAATAGGTCAGGTCGAGTTCCCGGGCCGCCTTGACGTCGTCCAACCGGCTGACCGGGAGGGTGTGCGGCGCGGTCTTGACCCGTTCCGGATCGGTCTCGGCTTCCGCCCGGATGCGCACCATGGCGTCGACGAAGGCATCGAGTTCTTCCTTGGTCTCGGTTTCGGTCGGCTCGATGAGGAAGCACTCGGCGACGAGCAGCGGGAAATAGGTGGTCGGTGCGTGGAAGCCGTAGTCGAGAAGGCGTTTGGCGAAGTCCATCGCAGTAACACCGAGGGTCTTGGCTTCGTTCCGGAACGTGATGATGAATTCGTGGCTCGCACGTCGTTCGGGGTAGGCCAGTTCGAAACCGGCGTCGGCCAGTCGCACCATGAGGTAGTTGGCGTTCAGCGTCGCGTATTCGCCGACCCGACGCATGCCCTCGCGGCCGAGCATCCGGGCGTAGGCCAGCGCGCGCAGCAGGATGCCGGCATTGCCCATGAATGCCGACAGGCGGCCGATCGAGCCCGGTATCTGGTCGTTGTCGACCCAGCGGTAGCGATCGCCATCCCGGGCGACAACGGGCGTCGGGATGTGCGGCACGAGTCGTTCGCCGACGCCAACCGGGCCGGCGCCGGGTCCACCGCCGCCGTGGGGGGTCGCGAAGGTCTTGTGCAGGTTCAGGTGCGCCACGTCGAAACCCATGTCGCCGGGGCGTACATTGCCGAGGATCGCGTTGAGGTTGGCGCCGTCGTAGTAAAGCAACCCGCCCGCGGCGTGCACGGCATCGGCGATCTCCCGGATTCGGCGTTCGAAGACGCCGCAGGTGGACGGATTGGTGAGCATGATCCCCGCGGTCTTCTCGCCGAGCGCCGCCTTGAGCGCCGCCATGTCCATGTCACCGTCGGCACCCACTGCCACTTCACGAACCCGGTAGCCGCACATCACGGCCGTGGCCGGGTTGGTTCCGTGGGCGGCGGTGGGCACGAGAATCTCCTCGCGCCCGTCATCGCCCCGGGCGTCGTGCCACGCACGAATCATCGCCACCCCGGCGAATTCGCCTTGGGCCCCGGCCATCGGCGTCAGGGATACGGCGGCCATGCCGGTGACGTGCTTCAGTGTCTCTTGCAGGTCGTACAGGCAGGCCAGGAACCCCTGACTCGCCGATTCCGGGGCAAGTGGGTGACGGTTCAGGAACCCCGGCAGGCTGGCCGCCCGATGCGCCCCGCGCGGGTTGTACTTCATCGTGCAGGAGCCGAGCGGATAGAACTGGTTGTCGATCGAGAAGTTCCGGGCGGACAGGTTCGTGTAGTGGCGCACCGCCTGCAGTTCGGAGACTTCCGGAAGTCGCGGCGCGTTGGCGCGGAGACACGACGCAGGCAAGTCGGGTGCATCCCCGGCGGCCGGCGCCTGCGCACTCGCCCGGCGCCCTGGCTTGCCGATATCGAAGATCGTCTCCCCGGGGTTCATCCGTTGAGCACCTGTTGCAGGGCGTCGCCGAAACGGGCGATGTCGGCGTCGGTCCGTTTCTCGGTTGCACACACCAAGAGACAGTTCCGAAGATCGGGGAAATACCTGCCGAGAGGCAGTCCGCCAACGATCCCGAGTTCTGCGACGGCATCGGCGACGCGGTCCGCCGGTTGCCCGACGTCGATCACGTGTTCGTGGAAATACGGTCCGGCGAAGTGCGACCGGACGCCATTCACCCCGGTCAGCGTCCCAACCAACTTCCGGGTGCGTTCGTGGCACCGGGACGCCACCCGGGAAAGGCCGGTCGCGCCCACGATCGCGAGGTAGATCGTCGCCGCCGTCACCAGGAGCCCCTGGTTCGTGCAGATGTTCGACCTGGCCTTGCCGCGTCGGATGTGCTGCTCCCGCGCCTGCAGGGTCAGCGTGAAGCCAGGCTGGTCGTGCCGATCCACGGTGCGTCCCACCAGGCGCCCGGGAAGCTGGCGGACGAGGCTTGAGCGCGTGCAAAGGAAGCCGAAGGAGGGACCTCCCGACGCCATCGGAATGCCAAGCGGTTGACCGTCGCCACAGGCGATGTCGGCACCGTTCGCTCCCCACTCGCCGGGCGGCCTCAAGAGCGCGAGCGACGTGGGATTCACGACGGCGATCACCAAGACGCCGTTGGCGCTGGCCCAGTCCGCGATCTCGTCAACCGGTTCGATCAGGCCGAGGAAGTTCGGCTGCTGGACGATCACGGCGACCGGCATCCGATCGCCGGTCATCCCAGTCAGGGCATCGAGGTCGACGCGACCGTCCGTTGTCCCCGTGGGTACCAACTCGATGCCCTGATTACGTGTGATGTTCGTGGTCGCGTCCACATAGTGCGGGTGGCAGGCGCCCGCAACCGCGATGCGGCGAGGTCCCCCGGTCTTGTTCGATGGATGGGCCCGGTTGGCCCGCACGGCCATGAGCACGGCCTCTCCCAACGCGGATCCTCCGTCGTAGACCGAGGCGTTGGAGACGTCCATCGCGGTCAAGCCGGTGATCATCGTCTGGTACTCGTAGATGAGTTGCAGCGTTCCCTGGCTCGCCTCGGCCTGGTAGGGGGTGTATGCCGTCATGAACTCGCCCCGGGCGGCGATGTCCCAGACGGCCGCCGGGATGTGATGGTCGTAGCATCCCGCCCCCGTGAAGCACGGTCCCGCCTCGTCGCGTCGTGCGCGCTCGGCCATCTCCTGGATCATGGTCATTTCGTCGACGCCTTCGTCGATGCCGTCGAAATGGGAGGTCTTGAGGGCGGGCTCGATTTCGTCGAAGAGCGCGTCGATGGATGGCGCGCCGATGCTCGTGAGCATCGCTCGAACGTCGGCGTCGGTATGGGGTATGAACGGCACGGATCAAACGGCGCGGGTCAACGGCGCCGGCTCAGTCCTCGTCGGCCTCGGACTCGCAGTGCTGTTCGTACCCATCCGCATCCAGCAGGTCGTCCATTTCCTCGAGATCAGTCGGCTCGACCTTGAAGAACCAGCCGTCCCCGTAGGGATCCTGGTTCACCATTTCCGGGGCTTCCTCAAGCGCTTCGTTGACGGCCACCACCGTTCCCGAGACGGGAGCGTAGACGTCCGCGGCCGCCTTGACGGACTCCACCACGCACGCCTCCGCACCGGCATTCACCTCGTCACCGACCTGGGGAAGCTCGACGTAGACCACGTCGCCCAGCGACTGCTGGGCGAAATCCGATATGCCGACGGTAACCTGGTCGTCCTCGACGCGCGCCCACTCGTGACTCGGTGCGTATCGATAGTCGTCGGGTATGTCCGGGCGCATGTCGGATGAGACGTCGTTCATTTGAATACCTGTTTTCCCTGCCGCACGAACGGCGGCCTGACAATTCGACCTGGGATGTCCGAGCCGCGTATCTCGATCAGACAATTCCCGGTTGCCCCGCGGGGGACCCGCGCGAAGCCGATACTGTACCCCAAGGTGGGCGAAAAGATACCGCTGGTAACGATTCCGGCACCGGCGTTCGTCTCGACTCGTTGACCGTGGCGAATGACGCCCCGGCCGGCAAGCACGACGCCCCTCAATACCCGCTCAGGACCTCGTGACCGTTGGCGAGCGAGGGCCTCGCGGCCCACAAAGTCGCGTTCCGGCGGATCCCATGCCACTGTCCAGCCCAAGTTGGATTCAAGGGGGGAGGTCGCCTCGTCCATGTCCTCCCCGTAGAGCAGCAGTCCCGCCTCCAAGCGCAGGGTGTCCCGCGCCCCGAGCCCCGCGCAGGCCACCCCGGCGTCGGAAAGCCGCTGCCACAGCGTCCCGGCCTGGTCGTCGGGCAGCGCCACTTCGACGCCGTCCTCACCGGTATAGCCGGTCCGCGCCACCATCCAGCCGTTCCGCTCGCGCACCGAGAAGGGGCGGAGATCCGACACGTCCATCGACGTCGCACCGCAGAACGCGCTCATCGCATTGGGACCCTGGACGGCGATCAAGGCGAGGTCTTCACGTTCCCGCAAGTCCACATCAAGATCGGCGGCGTGGACACGTAGCCAATCGAGCACCTTGTCGCGGGTGGCGGCGTTGGAGACCACCCGGTACCCCGGGTCTCGACCGTAGACGATGACGTCGTCGATGATTCCGCCGGACGCGTTGAGCAAGACACCGTAGACCGCCCTGCCCGGCACCGCCTTGCCGACGTCGTTGGCGAACAGTCGGTCGAGTAGCTCGCGAGCATCTGCGCCCGCCAGGTCGGTGATCGTCATGTGGGATACGTCGAACATGCCCGCGGCACCACGAACGTCGCGGTGTTCCGCGAGTTGCGAACCGTAGTTGAGGGGCATGGACCAGCCGGCGAAGGGCACCATGCGCGCCTTCCCGGCCACGTGCAGATCGTAGAGCGCTGTTCTTCGTTCAGCCATGTCCACCACTCGTTCGCCGGCCGGAACCGGCAGATTGCGGGCGCCAGCACCGCGTTTGACCCGTTCCAGGGCGCGCGAGTTTCATGTCTTGCTGCCAAGTGTTTTGCGAGGAACCGCCATGGGCCCGATCCCCATCGCCTCACGAATCAACTGTGCCTTGACCCCAGGCGCGGCGTCGATGAAACGTACGCCGGAGTTCCTTGCAAGGCGCATCCAGGGATTGCCGGCGTGGGGGCCGCAGTAGGCGGCGAGCAAGGCACGCATCGACGCCATCATGAGTTTGGAGCGAGTTCGCCGTTCCCGGCTGAACCCGCGCCACCGACCGGGTGCGCCCAGGTCGGCATGGGTCGGGTGGGCGACGAGCGCGCGTACGTCCTCCAGGCCCACGTTGACGCCCTGCCCCGCCAATGGATGCAGCGTTCGCGCCGCGTCCCCGATGACCAGTGTCCGAGGGTTGGGGTTGAAGTCCGCCGCCAGGGCCTGGCGGGCCGGAAACGAAAGTCGCCTGTCCACGGCAACGAAATCGCCCAGCACGCCCTCCGTCTCCTCGCCGAGCGCCCGCCGGAAGGACTCGTCGTCCAGGGAATGCAGTCGCTGGTTTTCCGTCTCCGAGGTACTCCAGATCACTGAGACGGCCCGCTCGGACTCGGCACCGTCGCGAAGCGGCAGGAGCGCGACGGGCCCGCTGCGACCGAAGCGCTGGAAAGCGCCGTCGCCATGCGATTTCGAGGCCCGGGCGACGGTCGCGATGGCGCGTTGCGGTCCTCCCTGATGGGGAGGTTCGTGGCGCAGGGTCGTATCGGCGAGTTTGCGGATGACGCTTTTGGCGCCGTCCGCCCCGATCACCAAACGGGCCGCGATGTCTGGCCCCTCGAGCAACACGGAACCCCGGCTCAGCGTGAGCCCGCTGACCGATGTTCGAGGCAGGATCTCCAGACAGTCCGCCGCAACTCTCCACAACCGGGTCGTGAGCACGCTGTTCTCGCCGACGAATGCCAGTGCACCTTCACCTTCGAAACGCAGCGACCCGGAGCCGTCGTATTCCCAGACGTGCATCGCCTCGATGGGCGCAAGGTCCGCCTCTTCAACGCCGCCCAAGGCGCGCAGAAGATTCACCGACGCGGGACTCAGCGCGACGCTGCGAAGGTCGAATCCCAAGGCACCCCGGAGTCGTTCCGGCGGTGTCCGCTCGATGAGTGCGATCCGGTATCCGTCCCGGGCCAAGGCGACCGCTGCGGCAAGACCTACGATCCCAGCGCCGACCACGGCGGCGTCGTAGACCGGTTCTCGAGTAGCCACGACGCCCGAGTCTGTCAGCATCATCGGTCGCTTCGCAAATGAGACTCGTACACGACTTCACAAGTGCCCTCGATCAGGACAAACTAGAAAACATGCTCGCGGACGACCTCAACGCGCTCGAAGCCAAAGTCGGTGAACTGATCGCGCTCTGCGAATCACTTGCCAACGAAAACAGGGCCCTTCGCGACCGGAACCGAGCTTGGGCCAGGGAAAAGTCCAATCTCGTCGAGCGCAACGAACTGGCGAGAAGCAAGATCGACGCACTGATCGACCGGCTGAAGTCCATGGATGTGGCGCAATTGGGGTAGGGATGATGAGCGACACAACGACCACCATCGGCATCCGGATACTCGACAACGAGTACCAGGTGAGTTGCCCCGAGTCGGAGGCCGACGAGCTGGCGGCGGCCGCGCGCGACCTGAACCAACGCATGACCCGCATTCGCGAAGCCGGCAAGGTGTTCGGTGTGGAGCGGATCGCCGTCATGGCGGCTCTCAACGCCATCCACGACAACCGACGCCTGCAACGCGGCGCCGGTACGGAGAACCCACAAACACCGGAGACGGTGTCGGCACTGACCCGGCGCGTGGCGGAGACGATCGAAGCCCACAAGGGGCCGGGCAAGGCTCCGTGATCCCCCCGGCACCGCAGTTGTTCCATTCGCCCGAGGTTTTGTGTCTATACTTGCCGTGTCTCCTGGGGTGCCGGCCAGCTTCCGTCATCCTTGAGCCGTTATAGAAACCTAAGGAGATCTGGCGTCGGCGCCGGTGTGCAGACCCAACCGATGACCCGCGAACTTCGAGTGAGCGGGAGTTCGCGGGAAGCCTTAAGAGCCGCCTAGATCCCCGCCTTGAACCGCAACGGTTCAGGGTGACCAAGCAGCCGCATCGCCGGGAGACAAACCGCGCTGCACTTGGCAGCACGCCCGCGCAGGTGTCGAATGCCACCAAGCGACAAACATCAACTGCGCAGGTTCTACCGCGCGACACGTCGCGCGCTTTCGGCCGAAGACCAACGCGAGCATGCGCTCGCCATCGCCGACGAGGTGATGAAACGCCTTGCCGACGGAGCGACGGTTGCGGCCTACCTCGCTCGCGACGGCGAGGTCGATCTCGTGAACGTGATCGAGCGGTGCTGGCGGCGGAGCATGGTCATCGCCGTGCCCGTGCTCGGCGGGCACGAGATGCGGTTCGCCGAATACCGTTGCGGCACCCCGTTGGAACACAATCGATTCGGTATCCCGGAGCCCTCAGCCGGGGAGCGCGAGGGGCTTGCCCCTCGCAAGAAAGGGCCCGTGCAGCCCGAATTCGTAACCCCCACCGTGGTCCTGACGCCCCTCGTGGCCTTCGACGGCCGCGGTCGCCGACTTGGCATGGGCGGCGGCTACTACGACCGCTTCTTCGCGGCATCGCCCGACACCGCACGCATCGGCATCGCCCACGAGTGTCAGCGTGCTCCGGCGCTGCCAGCCACGTCTTCGGACGTGTCGTTGACCGCCGTGGTCACGGAAAACGGGTGGCAGGATTTTTGAAGTCTCCTTGAAATAGCGGATACTCCGGCCATGGCGGTACGCAAGATCATCCGCATGGGCCACCCGGCCCTGCGCCGGCCGGCCCGGGACGTTGCGCGGGAGGATCTGGGCACCGCGGCGCTGCATCGCCTGGTAGCCGACATGATCGACACCCTGCACGACTACGGGGGCATCGGCCTCGCCGCTCCACAGATCAACGAAGGCATCCGGCTCGCCGTCGTCGAGATTCCCGGTAGCCCGACGCGGTATGGCCAATTGACAGAGCAACCGCTGACCATCTGCGTCAATCCCCGCGTCGAGGTTCTCGATGCGGCCACCGAAGGCCATTGGGAAGGCTGCCTGTCCGTCCCCGGCTTGCGCGGCTACGTCGAGCGACCGCGCGGAATCCATGTGTCCTTTGTCAACCTACGCGGCGAGGAGCAGCGCATCGCCGCCCACGGCTTTCTCGCCACGGTGTTCCAGCACGAGTTCGACCACTTGGACGGCAAGCTCTACATCGACCACATCGACGACCCGCACAAGCTGGTCTTCGAGGAGGAATACGCACGCTACGTGCTTCCACTCGAAGAACCGACGCCCAAATGATTTCGCGGATCGATCAGGATGAATTGAAGCGACGGGTTGCGCTCGCGGCCGTCGACGCCGTTGTGCCATCGCTCGGCACCGGTGCGATCATCGGCGTCGGCACGGGCAGCACCACCAACCACTTCATCGATGCCTTGGCGAAACTGAAGGACCGGTTCGAAGCCGCGGTGTCCAGCAGCATGGCCAGCGCCGAGCGCCTGGCTGCTCACGGCGTTCGCATCATCGACCTGAACGATGCCGAGGCGATCGCCGTGTACGTGGATGGTGCCGACGAGGTCGAGCCCGGGGGCGCCTTGATAAAGGGCGGCGGCGGTGCGCACACGCGGGAGAAGATCGTCGCGGCGGCCGCAGAGCGGTTCATCTGCATCGTCGACGAGAGCAAGGAGGTCGACACGCTTGGCGCGTTCGGCGTGCCGGTGGAGGTGGTCCCGATGGCGCGACGGTCGGTGGCTGACCAACTTGCGACGGCTTTCGGCGGCAAGGTCCGCGAGCGCCCGGGGTTCGTCACGGACAATGGCAATGCAATACTCGACATGCTCGGGCTCGCCATCACCAAACCGGTCGTCTTCGAGGGAGTGATCAACAACTTCGCCGGTGTCGTGGAAAACGGCATCTTCGCGGCCAATCGACCGGATCTGGTGCTGGTCGGCACGCCTGAGGGCGTTCGAGAGTTCGCGCCGCCGCTACGGTAGTAGCTTCCCCGGATTCATCACCCCGTTTGGATCGAGCGCCTCCTTCACAGCGCGCATGATCTCGATCTCCGCGGCACTGCGCGAGAACTCGAGGTAGTCCCGCTTGAGCATGCCCACGCCATGCTCGGCGGAGATGCTTCCGCCCCGGGCTGCGACCAGTTTGAACAACTCGGGGGCCATGGCGTCGCAACGCTCGTAGAAGGCAGTCACGGCGAGTCCGGGCGGCTTGAGGATATTGAGGTGCACGTTGCCGTCGCCGATGTGGCCGAACCAGCAGATTTCCAGATCGGGATAGATCCGGCCTACAGCATGTTCCACGTCGTCGAGGAAACCGGGCACGTCCGAGATGCGCACGGCGAGGTCGTTCTTGTACGGGGTCTCCGGCGCGATGCTCTCGGTGATTCCCTCCCGCAGCGCCCACAGCGCACGCGCCTGCGCTTCCGACTGGCTCATCACGCCGTCACTCACCCAACCGGACGCCACCGAGTCCCCGAAGGCCGCCAGCGCCGGTGACTCGTCCTGGGCATCGAACTCCAATAGCGCGTAGAACGCCGACGACGATTCCAGCGGGCGCGCAAGGGTTCGGTGTCGAGTCACCCTCTCAACGGCGAGTTCCGAGAAGAACTCGAATGCCGACAACGTCACATCGGCCTGGAATCGGGTCAGCACGCTTAGGATGTCCTTCATGCGGTCGACGCCCAGCACCATGACCCGACTCGGTGCGGGGGGCTCCGTAAGCCGCAGGTCGGCCTCGACCACGAACCCGAGAGTTCCCTCCGAGCCAATCAAGAGGTGCCTCAGGTCGTAGCCGGTGGCGTTCTTGACCAGGCCGCGGTTGAGTTCCAGCACCTCGCCGGCACCGGTCACCACCTTGAGGCCCGCAACCCAGTCGCGGGTCATCCCATAGCGGATCACCTTGATGCCACCGGCATTCGTCGCGACGTTGCCGCCAATCTGGCTCGAGCCGGACGACGAGAAATCGACCGGGTAGAACAAGCCGTTCTCCTCGGCGAAGGCATGCACCTTGGCGGTGACGACGCCCGCCTGGCAGCGCAAGACCCGATCGGTCTCGTTGAAGTCGAGAATGCGGTTCATCCGGTCGAAGGAGACCACGACCTCGCCGTGGCTGGCGACGGCGCCAGCCGACAACCCGGTTCGCCCGCCCGATGGCACCAAGGCAAAACCCTCGGTGTTGGCGAGGCGCGTGATGGCCACGACCTCCTGCACCGTCTCCGGAAAAACCACGGCCGAAGGTGCGACGACGAAACTCCGTGTCCAGTCGCGGCCCCAGTTGTCGAGATCGTCCCTGGCCGTACTCACCCGATGCGGCGCAAGCACCTTCTCGAGCTTCACGATCATTGGCGATTCGACGCAACGGTGCGTCTCTCGAGCACGTCCACGCCCGGCAGCGTCTCGCCGGCCAGGTACTCGAGAAACGCGCCGCCGCCGGTGGATCGGTAGGACATCCCCTCTGCCACGCCGTATTTCTCGATGGCGGCCAATGTGTCGCCGCCGCCTGCGACCGAATAGGCATCGGCGGATGCAATCGCTTCCGCCAGCACCCGGGTACCCTCGCCGAACTGGTCCATTTCGAAGACGCCCAAAGGTCCGTTCCAGAGGACCGTGCCGGCATTGGCCACGAGGTCGGCCAGCCGCCGGGCCGTTTCCGGCCCGACATCGAGGACCATCTCGTCGCTGCCGACTTCATCCCGAGGCCGCAGCCGGGCGGGCAGACCCGCGTCGACGGCGACCGCGGTCATGAGGTCGACGGGCATTGGCACCTCGACCCGGGACATGATGCGTTGCGCCACGTCAACCTGGTCGGGCTCGGCCAACGAGGCCCCGATCGTCACCCCGCTCGCCAGCAGAAAGGTGTTCGCTATTCCACCGCCGACGATAATCGAGTCCGCGACATCGGCCACCGACTCGAGCACGGCCAGCTTCGTCGAGACCTTCGCACCGCCGACCACCGCGACCAGCGGCCGTGCCGGGTTGTCGAGGACGCGCCCCAACGCGTCCAGTTCGGCGGCGAGCAACGGCCCCGCGCAGGCTGCCCGAGCCGCCTCGGCAACACCCACCGTGGACGCATGGGTACGGTGCGCGGTGCCGAAGGCATCCATGACGAACACGTCGCAAAGCCCTGCAAGTCGTTGCGCAAGCGCCGGGTCGTTTGTCATCTCGCCAGCCTCGAACCGGATGTTCTCGAGTAGCAGGACATCGGACGTGCCAACGTCAACGCCGTCCTGCCAATCGTCCACCAACTTAACGGCACGCCCGAGGGCATCACCGAGCGCCTTGGCGACTGGCCCAAGCGACAAGGCCGGATCCCGCTCACCCGGACGTGGGCGACCGAGATGGGACACCAATACCACGCGAGCACCCTCGGCCATGCAATGGCGGACCGTCGGCAGCGCCGCCTCGATGCGGGCGCCATTGGCCACCCGACCGTCCGCCACGGGCACGTTGAGGTCTTCCCGGACGAGGACGCATTTCCCCTGGATGTCGAAGTCTCGGAGCAACGGAATCGCCATCGGATTGAGCCTACCAGACTGTCGGCGGCCAACGCCGACGGCAGTGCCAACACGGGTACAATGCGCCCCCTTTGGCCCACGCGCAGCGGTTTCTCAATGTCTGACTACTCGGTTTTCACTTCCGAGTCGGTATCCGAAGGCCACCCTGACAAGATGGCCGACCAGATCTCCGACGCCGTTCTCGATGCCATGATCGCAGCGGATGCCGAGTCGAGGGTGGCCTGCGAGGTACTCCTGAAGGGCGACCTCGTCGTGGTGGCCGGCGAGTACCGGTCCCGAGCGGAGGCGGACATCGATGCGCTGGCCAGGGGTGTCATCGACGACATCGGATACGGCGATCCGGCAAGCGGCTACGACCTGGCTTCGACGCGCGTCTTGAACGTGCTTGGACAACAGTCGTCCGAGATCGCACAAGGGGTCGACGAAAGGCCGGACCACGAGCAGGGCGCCGGGGACCAGGGTCTGATGTTCGGCTACGCAACCGCGGAGACCGACGTGCTGATGCCCGCTCCCATCACCTACGCGCATCGGCTCATGCGCCGCCACGCCGAGGTACGCCGGGCCGGGATCGACTTTCTGCGCCCCGACGCCAAGAGTCAGCTGTCTTTCCGCTACGACGTCGAGGGCGTCCCCGTTGCCGTCGACGCGATCGTCGTCTCCACCCACCACTCGCCTTCGGTGGACAACCCGACGCTGCACGAAGCGGTCATGGAGGAGATCATCAAACCCGTCGTGCCGGGCAACTGGATCACCGCCGATACCAAGACGTTCATCAATCCGGCCGGCCGATTCGAAACCGGCGGGCCGATCGCCGACTGCGGCCTGACCGGGCGCAAGATCATCGTCGACACCTACGGCGGCATGGCCCGGCACGGCGGCGGCGCTTTCTCCGGCAAGGATCCCTCCAAGGTGGACCGCTCCGCCGCGTACGCGGGCCGCTACGTCGCCAAGAACATCGTCGCGGCCGGACTCGCCAAGCGCTGCGAAATCCAGGTCAGCTACGCCATCGGCACGGCAGAGCCAACCTCCGTCAGCGTCAACACCTTCGGAACGGGCACTGTTTCCGAGGAGCGGATCGTTCAACTGATCCGTGCATGTTTCGATTTGAAGCCCCGGGGGCTCATCGACATGCTGGACCTGAAACGACCGATCTATCGTCCCACGGCCGCCTACGGGCATTTCGGTCGGGAGGAAGACACCTTTACCTGGGAGAGAACGGACAAGGCCGAGGAACTGCGCGCAGCCGCCAACGGCGCCTAGGGGACGCGACCGCCTCCGCGGTCGCCCCGAGATTTCGCTTAAGCGAAATCTCTGATTACTCCTCCCAACCAGGCAGGAGACGCGACCGCCTCGCGACGAGAAGCGCCTCCGCTGCCGACCGCCTGCCGTCGATCGTCATGTCGCAGATCAGCTTCGAGTTCTTCCCGCCGCAGACTTCCCGGGGAAGGGCCGACTTGGTACGCACCGCCAAGGTGCTGGCGCGTTTTGGCCCGGCTTTCTATTCGGTGACCTATGGTGCCGGCGGATCGACACGTGAACGAACCTTCGCTGCCGTAGCGGCCCTTCGGGAGTCCGGCGTCAACGCCATTCCGCACCTGTCCTGGGGAGGAGACAGGGAGGACGCGGTCGTCGCCTTGCTCGGCGACTATCTGAAGCTCGGCGTGGACCGGATCGTCGCCCTGCGCGGCGACCTGCCGTCGGGCGCGGGCACTTCCCGACAGCTCCGCCATGCGGATTCGCTGGTACGGCTGATCCGATCGCGGATCGACGCACCGCTCTACATCGAAGTCGCCGCCTATCCGGAAGTGCACCCCGACGCGCCCTCCGCGAGTGCGGACATCGATTTTCTGAAAAGCAAGATCGACGCAGGAGCAAGTGGCTGCATCACGCAGTATTTCTACAACGCGGAAGCCTATTTCGATTTCCGCGACCGCTGCGCTGCGGCTGGCATCGACGTCCCGATCGTCCCCGGCATCATGCCGATCAGCAACTACGACACCCTGGTCAGGTTCTCGGCCAAGGCGGGTGTGGACATCCCCCGTTGGCTCCGACACCGCTTAGACGAAGTTCAAGGAGACCGCGCGGCCTTGCTCGCATTCGGAACCGACGTGGTGTCGACATTGTGCAGCAGACTCCTGGACGGCGACGCGCCCGGTCTCCACTTCTACACGCTGAACAAGGCGCCCCCAACCGAAGCCATCGCCGAGACGATCGGCCTCTAACCTTCGACCTCCGACCTCAGCCGCCGACCCGGCGAGCGTACTCCGCCAAGGTCCGGTTCAGCCGTTCGATGGTCTGGACAGCACCCTCGAGGGCCATCGACACCCGGCGCAGTACGGGATCGGCGTTCGTGTCGGCAATCGAGCTTACCGACTCCAGCTGTCCACGGAGTTGATCGCCGACGGCCTCCCAGGCGTCGACCAACACGGGCAACTCGCTGGGCGGCATTCCGCCCGATGCCGACGTCGCCTCGAAGGAACCGGGTTTCACGCGGACCCCGTCGTGACGCACCGTCAGCAACGGCGGTTCGGCGGGCGCTGCGCCCTCCGACGGGAGGGTCTCCCCGAACTCGAAGTCGGTCAACCCGGATGCGTAGGCGTCGAGTCGTTCCACCAACTCGTCGACAGCGCTTCCTTCCATGGCCTGGGTCGGTTCGCCAATTAGACCGACGGCGTCGCCGAGGGCGGCGACGACGGCATCATTCGGTTCGACGGTGCCTTCTCCCACCCGGTCCATCAGGTTGGAGGCTGCGCGGAGAAGCTCGTCGACGTCCCCCGCTCCGGACTGGAGTGCGTTGGCGTAGCGCGCCAAGAAATCGGCCCGAACTCCGGCCAACGCACGTTGGTCCCCCGGGTTCTCGCACCATGCTGCGATGACCAAGTCCCTTGCACTCCCTTCGCTGTCGGTCGTTTGCCCCACGCTCTTGTCCCGCGAAATCCCGCAAAGCTCCGATGTTCCGCCGCTGGCCACGTAGTTTCCCGTCGCGTATGTTCCCCGCAAACCCGCCAGTACAGCAACACACCGTGCACATCGCGTTCATTATCGACCCGATTGCGACGTTGAGAGTCACCAAGGACTCCACGCTCGCGATGATTCGCGCCGCCCAGCGCCGTGGTTGGCGCATCTCAGTGCTCAGCCCTGGCGACCTCGCCCTCCAGCACCGACGGGTGGTGGGCTGGATGAGGGATCTGGCATTGAATCCCGAAGCAGTCGACGATCTGGACTCCGCGGACCCGGGCGACTACTACCGGCTCGGACCGGAGGGACGTACTGCCCTCGACGACGTCGATATCGTGATGATGCGCAAGGATCCACCGTTCGACATGGAGTACGTCTACGCCACCTACCTGCTCGAACGCGCGCGGGATGCGGGTGCGGTGGTGGTCAACGATCCGCGAAGCCTCCGGGACTGCAACGAGAAGCTCTACGCCACCGCCTTCCCGGATTGCACGCCACCCCTCGTGGTGGCGACCCGCAAAGATGTGCTGCTCGACTTCCACGCCGAGCACGGCGACGTGGTGTTCAAGAAGCTCGACGGCATGGGGGGGACGAGCATCTTCCGTGTGCGCCCGGACGACCCCAATCTCCGGGTGGTGGTCGAGACCCTGACCGGCAACGGCACGACGCCGGTCATGGCACAGCGGTTCATACCGGCGATCAGCGACGGCGACAAGCGCATCCTGTTGATCGACGGCGAGCCGGTCCCCTACGCGCTCGCCCGCATACCGAAGCCGGGCGAGACCCGAGGCAACCTGGCGGCCGGTGGCGCCGGCGTCGGTCAACCGTTGAGCGAGCGGGACGCGTCAATCGCCGCCCGGGTAGCGCCCGATTTACGCAGGCGCGGACTACGGTTCGTCGGCATCGACGTGATCGGCGATTTCCTGACGGAGATCAACGTCACCTGTCCCACCTGCATTCGCGAACTCGACCGGCAATTCGGGCTCGACATCGCCGGTGACCTGCTGGACCGGCTCGCGGAGGCTCCCCATTGAATACCGGCTCGACCCTCGCCGGCGATCGTCGGCGCCTGGCCGTGTGCCTAGTTGTCGCCGGGGCACTGCATGCCGTGGTTCTCCCGAACGTCAATCTTCCCGAGGCGCGGCTACCTGACCCGATGCCCACCATCGCCCTCGAGCTGCGCCAGAAACCGTTTGAGGCCACCCGACCAAGGGCCGCCGCCGTCGAAACGGCCAACACGGAGGAAGTGCCTGGTGCGGACTTGGACGAAGCCGTGTCGGCGAGGTCGCCCATCGCAGCGCCCGCAGCCGTCGAGCCCTTGTCGGTGCCGTCCGAGATCGACCGGGACGCCGGCCCTAGCCGGAGTGGGCTAGCGGACGCTACGACGTACGACCTGGCGCGTGCCATCGCGGCCCAAGCCGAAGCGCTGTCTGCGCCGCATCCCGACGCAACCGAAACCGACGGGTCGTCGCCCAGGGTCCGCCGCTTGACTGGACCGCCGAGCGGTGATCCGGAACTCGCGTACTACCTGGACTCCTGGCGACGCAAGGTCGAGCGCGTGGGCAACATCAACTACCCGAGCGAGGCCCGGTCACGCGGCCTATCGGGAACCCTGCGGCTGCTCGTGGTCATCGACAGGGACGGTGCTCTACAGGACGCTCGCATACTCGAGTCAAGCGGTCACAAGCTGCTCGACGAAGGTGCCGTTGGGATCGTCAATCTCGCCGCGCCGTTTTCGCCGTTCACGAAGAGCATGCGCGCCCGCATCGACCTGCTGGAGATCGAACGTCGGTGGCGGTTTCGCAAGGACCGCCTGACGCCGATGCCGTGAGCGCCGCCGCGCGGGCTCGTTCCGAGCGTTGTCCCGACCGCCAAAACGTGCGCAAAGACCTGGCGACGTTTGTAAACTTGCACCATGCAACGAACAAGCTGCGGAAGAAGCAAGTGCACGCCGGCGAGTTCCTGATCAGCATGCCCAAGCTGCGCGGCAGCTTTTTCGGCGACAGTTTGATCTATCTCTGGGCACACGACGAGGACGGCGCACAGGGTCTCGTCGTCAATCATCCTTTCGACCTCACGCTGGCCGAGCTGATGAAGCAGCTCGATATGCCTGCGGCGGCAAATCTGGCTGGCAAGGTCGTATCGGGTGGCCCGGTGGACCCGCAACAGGGCTTCATCCTGCACACCGACGACGTGAGCGTGGAAGGGAGCCAACCCGCAGCGGGTGCCGGCGGCGTCGGCCTTACCGTCTCCTACAGCCGCGAAATGCTGGAGCTGATCGCGACCGAACGCGGGCCAAACCGGTTCCTGCTCGCCTTGGGTTATGCGGGATGGGGTGCCGGGCAACTCGAACAGGAGTTGGCCGAGGGTGCCTGGCTGACAGCCCCGAGTTCCCACGATGTGCTGTTCGAGACACCTTTCGAACAACGCCTCGACCGGGTCGCCCACCAACTCGGCATCGACTGGCGATTGTTCGCCTCCGATGGCGGGTTGGCATGACCGATTCGACCCGGAGGGGCGACGGCACAGCGCTGGTCTTCGACTTCGGGACGAAACACATCGGTGTCGCCGTCGCCGAACCGCGAGCCGACCTCGTTCGGGGCTTGACCACCATTCCCGCTCGCGACGGCGAGCCGCGATGGGACGTCCTCGACGCCGTGGTGAAGGAATGGCAACCCGCGTGCCTGGTCGTTGGGCTGCCGATCAACATGGACGGGACGGCGAGCGAGAGTTCCGCTCAGGCGCGCCTATTCGGCGAGCGGCTTGCCGCGCGCTACGCCCTGACAATCGACTACGCCGACGAACGCCTGTCGACCTTCGAGGCCGTTTCCCGGGGCGCGTTGGCGGAAAACGCCCATGCCCAAGCGGCCGAGATCATCGGGGAGACCTGGCTCAACGAACGCCCCGTAGCGCCCTAGAGCTCAGATTCCGAACCAATCTCACAATGCTGAGATCGTCTCGGAAGCCACCGACGCAAGGCAAATGGAGGAGTGCCGCCTTGGAAAACAGGAACATAGGCATGGTCCCCGTCAACGTGTCGTGTGCAACTCGATGCCTTGTTACTTCGGAAGCGGCACACTAGAGCCGTCCCGGCGCGTGCTACGGGCCTGCACCACGTATGGCGTTCGGAAAGCGGGCGTTCGCACGTGCCGTCTCGACGCTGACCGAGCCGTTCGCCACGAGTCGCTGCAGGCACTGATCCAGAGTCTCCATGCCCGACGCCGACGAGGTCTGCATCGCCGAGTAGATCTGGGCGATCTTCTGCTCTCGGATGAGGTTTCGGACAGCCGGTGTAGCGACCAGGATTTCGTGGACCGCTATGCGGCGTCCGGTGCCGCCTCCGCCGCTTTGGCCACTACTGGCGCCCTCGCGCTTCAAGAGCGTCTGCCAAATCACCGCATGTAGCGACTCCGACAGGATCGAGCGGATCGTCTCCTTCTCGCCGGCCGGAAACACGGCAAGTATCCGGTCCACGGCCTTCGGCGCCGATGGCGTATGCAACGAGGCGAATACCAGGTGACCTGTCTCGGCAGCGGTGAGTGCGAGCCGGATGCTCTCGAGATCGCGTAGTTCGCCGATCAGGATCACGTCGGGATCCTCCCGGAGCGCGGCGCGCAAGGCACCGGACAGCGTCGACGTGTCGCGGCCCACCTCGCGTTGGTTGACTAGGCTTTTCCTCGGTTCGTGAACGAATTCGATGGGATCCTCGATCGTCAGTATGTGCCCGCGACGCGTCTTGTTGACGTAGTCGATCATCGCCGCGAGCGTGGTGCTCTTGCCCGATCCCGTGGGTCCCGTGACCAGGACGAGGCCGCGCGGTGCTTGGGCTATCTGCTGGAACGTCGGGCCGAGGCCTAGGTCCTGCAACGTCGGAACGGATTCCGGCACCGTCCGGAACACGGCGCCGGGGCCGCGACGGGACTCGAACACGTTTACCCGGAAGCGGCCCAACGCCGGCACTGCCAAGCTGAAGTCCGCTTCATGGCATTCGGCGAAGTCCTGCCGATCTCTGTCGGTGGCCACGTCTTCGATCCATGCAGAGAGCTCGCAGGCGTGCACGGGTTCGGACACCAGCGGTTCGATGTCGCCATCGACGCGTATCAGCGGCGGCAAGCCTGCGGAGAGATGTACGTCCGAGGCACCGCGTTCGATGGCCGAGGCCAGCAGATCCGGAATTGCCATGCGTGAACTCTACCGTCGGTGGTGCGTCGTGCACGACAGCCAATGGCCCATGCGGCTGTGCGAGATTTCTGAAAATTCACTTGATTGGCCCGCCCGGTGCCGATACTGCGGGTTAAACTGCGTCGTGGATTGCAGCACGCGAATCGAGACGGTCAACGCCGCCATCGGGCTAGCCGAACGCCGGACTAGCCGGTCCCCAGGCCGTGCGCACCTGATTGCCGTATCCAAGGCCCGAAGCGCAGGGGAGGTGCACGCGGCCTACGAGGCAGGTCAGCGGGACTTTGGCGAGAACTATCTCCAGGAAGCCGTCGCCAAGATGACCGCCTTGTCGGGTCTAGACATCGTCTGGCACTTCATCGGTGCCATCCAATCGAACAAGACCCGTGACATCGCCCGCCGTTTCCACTGGGTCCATACCGTGGATCGCGCCCGGATCGCCAGCCGGCTCGACGCGGCGGCGGAACGCCCCCTCGACATCTGCGTCCAGGTCAATATCGACGCCGAGCCTCAGAAGGCGGGGATCGCGCCATCGGACCTACCTGCGCTCGTGACCCATATTCGAGGTCTATCGCGTCTTCGTCTGCGCGGTTTGATGGCCATTCCCCGTGCCGATGGTGACCCTCGGACGAGTTTCCGCGCACTTCGATCCCTGTTCGATGGCCTTGCAGACCACGCCGGCGACCACTGGGACACGCTGTCGATGGGCATGTCCGACGACTTCGAGATCGCGATTGAAGAGGGCGCAACGATGGTGCGTATCGGTACGGCAATCTTCGGGCCACGCCCAACGTCGGCTCGACAAAGGGTGCCCGCATGACGCGGCGCATCGCCTTCGTCGGCGGCGGCAACATGGCCTACGCGCTGGCGACCCGTCTGGCCCAGCGCACCTACGACGTGGTGGTCTCCGAACCGATCGCCGAACAGCGGGCGCGATTCGGTCCACCCGTCTCGACGACTCCGGACAATACCGTTGCTGTCCGGGGGGCGTCGACGGTGGTGCTGGCGGTCAAGCCACAAGTACTCGAGACAGTCGTCCGCGAAATCGCTCCCGGAATCCGCGACGATCAACTCGTCGTGTCCATTGCCGCTGGCGTTCCCATGGCCGCCATAGAACAGTGGCTGGGCAACGGACGTGCCCTGGTGCGCTGCATGCCGAACACCCCGGCCCTCGTCGGGGCCGGCATAAGCGGCTTGATCGCCAACGCCGCGGTCACCACCGACCAACGAAACGAGGCCGAGACGATCCTTCGGCTCGCAGGCGAAGTCGTCTGGTTCGACACCGACACCGACCTCGACGCCGTGACCGCGCTTTCCGGCAGCGGGCCCGCCTACTTCTTCGCGGTTATTGAAGCACTGGCAACCGCCGGGACGAACATCGGGCTCGATCCGGAGACCGCCAAGCGACTCGTGGTCGCCACGGCCCGTGGCGCGGCGATCATGGCAACCCGCGACGATCCGGCGGAACTGCGGGCGCGGGTTACGTCTCCGGGCGGGACGACAGCGCGGGCTCTCTCTATACTTGGCGAACGGTCGTTTTCCGAATCCCTCGACGCCGCCGTGCGCGGGGCGTTCGAACGGTCCCGGGAATTGGCTCGTGAGTTGTCCGGCGACCCCGGCTAACGAGTCGGTCAAAGGTCGGATAGAATCGGAATAGATAATTTAAATCAACAACTTGGCTATGGCCAACCGTTCGAACAGCAAGTCCTCAAAGGAGTTCATGGCAGATGGGTGAACCACTGACCTTCGTCGTCACGCTCGTCCTAAGGGTCGTTGCATTGTTGTTTCTGCTGCGTTTCGTCCTGCAGGCGGTACACGCGAGCTTCTACAACCCGGTCTCCGAAGGCATCGTTCGGTTCACCAATCCGGTTTTGGACCCCATGCGCAAGGTACTGCGTCCCTACCGCAACCTGGACTTCGCCTCGTTCGTCACGGCCTGGGTGGCGCACATGCTGGCCGTCACATTCCATATCTGGTCAGCCGGGCTACCCATCGAGGTCTTCGCGATCGTGACCGATGGTCTGCGTACCACGCTGAGCCTCGTTGTGGGCATATTCATGGTGGCGATCCTCGTGTCGATCATAATGAGCTGGATCGCACCACAGGTGTACTCGCCGGCGGCGATCATCGCCCGCGAACTCGCCGAGCCGCTGCTCGCCCCGGCTCGACGTATTCTTCCGCCGCTCGGCGGCATCGACCTCTCGCCAATGATTACCATCGTGGTGTTGATGCTGATCCAAGGCTATGTCATCGGTGTCGTGCTGCCCTGCCAATACCTATCGTGGTGCGGTTGAAGGACTCCGAGGGCCCTCCCAGGCGAGAGGCTGGCCCCTCGCGCTCCCCGGCTGAGGGCTCTTCCATGCGAGGGGC
>JAPPND010000139.1 GCA_028818795.1 Gammaproteobacteria bacterium
TAGGATCGGGCGGGCGGAGCCGGTTTCTTTGGGTGTAGAGTAAGCCAATAGCTAGGTCGATTTCGAAGGTTCGCGGACAGGACGGTCGTAACCGTGTCGACACCACCGAGAACAAGCAGGACCGTGGGCGCCGGACAACCGCGCCGGGCGGCGACCCGGCGCAGGCGGTCGCCCGGCCCGGAGGTCGGTGAGCGTGCCCAGCATCTGTTCAAGATGCTCGTCGAGCACTACCTGGCCGAGGGAGACCCGGTGGGCTCCAAGACCCTGGCGTCCTCCACCGAGCTGGCCGTTAGCCCGGCGACGGTCCGCAACATCATGGCGGATCTCGAAGACCGGGGTCTGGTGTCCAGCCCGCACACGTCCGCCGGTCGTGTGCCAACGCATCGGGGGCTGCGTTTCTTCGTCGACAGCCTGATCTCGGTGCAACCCATGGACGCGCGCGGCGTCGGTCGGATCCGCGGAACGTTGGATCCGGATATGACGCCGCACCAACTGGTCGAAGCGGCGTCCCGCATGCTGTCCCGGGTTACGCACATGGCCGGGCTCGTGACCGTGCCTCGGCCGGAGCAGTTGTCGCTGCGCCAGGTGGAGTTTCTGCCGCTTTCGGGCAAGCGGGTGCTTGCCATCCTGGTGGTCAACGACCGCGAGGTCCAAAACCGCGTCATCCACACCGACCGCGAATACGAAGACACGGAGCTCACCCAGGCCGCCAACTACATCAACCACGAGTTCGGCGGCAAGTCGCTGTTGGCGATTCGTACCGGGGTGCTCGACAGCATGCGCAACGACAAGGATCGACTGGACGCCATCATGCAGACGGCGCTCGATGTGGCCTCCAAGACGTTCACGGAATCCGAGGAAGAGGCCGACTACGTGGTCAGCGGGGAATCCAACCTGGTCGAGTCCCTGGCAAGCGTCGGCGATGTCCGCGACCTGTTCGACGCGTTCACGCGCAAGGGCGCCATCGTGCATCTGCTCGACCGTTGCCTGGAGACCGATGGCATCCAGTTGTTCATCGGCGAGGAGTCCGGCTACCGGCCGTTCGACGACTACAGCCTGATCACGGCGCGGTACGAAGTGAACGGCGACGTCGCCGGGGTCCTCGGCGTGATCGGCCCCACGCGGATGGCCTATGAAAAGGTCATCCCGGTGGTCGATGTCACCGCGCGGCTGTTGGGATCGGCGATCGACTACGACCACTAGCGAAGCTCCGCCCGAGACCGACGAGGTGGTGCCGTAGGGGCGACCCTAACGCGCCTGAAGGGCGCGCGGTCGCCCGCGCCGGATGAACCGTCGCCGTTCTTCGGACAAACACGGGACGGGACAAGCCCGTCCCCTACGCTCAAGTGTAAGGATGGGAGCCCTGCGGACGCTGCCGGTTCACGGCATCCTGAGCCGCACTCCTTTGCGCTCCGCCACTGTGTCGGTGTCGAAAGCGTTGCACGCACGCAGTCGTTCGGTGGTTTGTTCGAGGGATCCCCAGTCCATCGCTGCCGTCCAGCGCCACGCGAAGTCCAGCATGCGCAACATGGGCTCGGGCGAATGGCCAAGGGAAAGCGCGCGTTGCGCCGCGACGTAGTTGTCCCGGTACACGGTCGGGACAACGACGCGTTCCTCGTTGGCCGAGACGAGCTCGGCGTTCATCATGATCCGTGCGAGCCTTCCGTTGCCGTCGGCAAAGGGATGGACTTCCGATACTAGGAAGTGGATGAACGCCGCCCGGTGGAACGGCTCGACCAAGCCGCAGTAGATGTCGAAGCCCCTCTCGAGTGTACCGAGCACGGCATCCGGCGCAACGAAGGTCATGGTGCCGACGCGGTTCGGTGCCGTCTTGAATCGCCCGGGCGTCGCTTCCGGTCGTCCGCCGAGTGCGGTGGCATGGCGGCTGCGGAGCACATCGACCAACTCGTCGACCGTCGCGGGCAGCCGACGCATTTCCGATTGATCGGAGACGATACGCCAAACGCCCAGGATGTCGTGGGCGTCCGCCGGTCTCAGGGGCGGGATACGGCCTGCGAAGACGATCTCGACCGCCTCGTCGACTTCGAACTCCGTGCCCTCTATGTAGTTGGAGAAGTACGCCTCGAAAAAGGCCAGCGTCGAGTTGCCGATGCCGTCGCGCGGTCGCGGTCGGCGGTTCGGCGCGTGCGTTTCCCGCAAGGCTGCAAATAGGTTCTCGAACAATGTGACCCTAGGCCCGTCGTAGGCGCGTCCGCGCGCTCGGGCCTGCGCGGGTCCGGCCGTCAGGCGGGCGTCGCCAGTCCCTGCCAGAGCGCCGATGATCCGATCAAGTTCGAGATGTTGCGCCGGCCGTTCGACAGCTTCGGCCATCCGGCCGGCGTCGTCGCGCAGACGGTTGCACGCATCGATGCCGGCGGACGAGATCAGTCGCTCCAGACGCTCTTCGATGTCGGTTCGCGAAAGAGTGCGCGGAAGCCTCCCGCGCCGGGCTCGCGAACGGCATAGGTTGTCCAGGTAGGCGCGGGCGGGTGAACTCAGAAACAGCCGTTGGTTCATGAACGGTTGATCGTCCGGTTGTGGCGGCGCACCCCGGCGCGGGCGTAGAACGACGCCGGGCAGCACGATGTCGGCGCCTCTCTGCGACACGACGCACACCGAGCCGTCCTCCGCAGGCGCCAGTTCGAAGGCCGTGCGGTCGGCGACCAGCGCATCCGGAAAGTAGCCGGCGACGATTGCCCACAGGTTGCGTCTGACGATGTCGCGGGGCGCATCGCGGAGGTTGCGGGTGTAGAGTCGCGTTGCGAGTTTGCGTAGGCGCCCGTCAGCAATGCGGCGGGACACTTCGCTGCTGATCCGTGCGTGGGACACGAACGCCTCGGGCATGGCATCGACGGCACGCGCTGGCGAGTTTTCGGGAATAGCCCTCATCAAGGCGTCCAAGAAGGTGACAAATCCACAATAACACACCCACTATGGCGATAATACTTATTTAATATCGAGAAGCGCTGCCTCGAACGCCTCGCCGTGCATCCAATGTCCGGTTCGTTCCCGTCGTGCGGCGCAACCGATGGTTGAAAACTCCCGAAGGCGACGCCATCTAACGGCGCGACGCCGTTTCAAGAGGGGAAGGGTCGAACGAATGGCGAAGAAAGCGGACGCGTCAGACGGCGAACGGCTGTCGTCAGCGGAGCCAGAGGAAAACGCGGCGGCCGAAGCGGAGCCGGATAGCGAAGCGGCGGCCAAGTCGTTGGTCGATGTCGAAGTCGGCGCACCCGGTGCAACATCGACCGATACCGGTGCCGATGAAGTCGAGGAGTCGATCGACTCCCTGCGCAATACGCTGGCGGAGGCGCAAGCCGCTCTCGAAGAGAGTCGCGCCGAAGCGGAGTCCTTGAAGGATCAGGCCTTGCGGGCGGTGGCGGAGGCGGACAACGTGCGCAAACGCGCCGACCGCAGCATCGAGAACGCCCACAAGTACGCGCTGGAACGCTTTGTCAATGACTTGCTTCCTGCAGTGGACAGCTTCGAACGGGCGGTGGATGCCGCGGCGGACTTGAAGGAGTCGGGCGGAGAGGCGGTGTCCTCGATGGCCGAGGGCATGGAACTGTCGTTGAAGCTCTTGATGGAAGCCATGCAGCGCCAGGGCATCGAGGTGGTCGACCCGATCGGCGCACCGTTCGATCCGAAGGAGCATGAAGCCATGAGCATGATGGAGAGTCCCGAGGCGGAGCCCGGGTCGGTGATCGAGGTCTTCCAGAAGGGCTACACGGTCAACGGCCGCCTGGCGCGTCCGGCACGGGTGATCATCGCCAAGGAACCTGCGCCCCAGGCCGATCCGGAGGCTTGAATCGGCGGGCGTTCGCCCAAATCTAACCCCATTGAGCCCGCGTCGTTCGCGGGTTGGACGTGAACAACGCAAACAGACAGAGAGACTAGAGCCATGGGCAGAATCATCGGCATCGACCTCGGCACGACGAACTCGTGTGTGGCGGTCATGGATGGGCGCGATCCGCGCGTCATCGAGAACTCCGAGGGCGACCGCACCACGCCGTCGATCGTTGCCTTCACCGACGGCGAAGTGCTGGTTGGCCAGAGCGCCAAGCGCCAGGCCGTCACCAACCCCGCCAACACGCTGTTCGCGGTCAAGCGCTTGATCGGGCGCAAGTACGCCGACGACGTGGTCCAGCGCGATCTGTCGATGGTTCCCTACAAGATCGTCAAGGCCAACAACGGCGATGCGTGGGTGGAAGGCAACGGCGAGCAGCTTGCGCCGCCCCAGGTCTCGGCGGAAGTGCTGAAGAAGATGAAGCGCACGGCGGAGGAGTACCTCGGCGAGGATGTAGGAGAAGCCGTCATCACCGTGCCCGCCTACTTCGACGACTCCCAGCGCCAGGCGACGAAGGACGCCGGCAGAATCGCTGGCCTCGACGTCAGGCGGATCATCAACGAGCCGACTGCGGCCGCGCTGGCCTACGGCATGGACAAGCAGCGCGGCGATTCCAAGATCGCCGTGTTCGACTTGGGCGGCGGCACGTTCGACATCTCGATCATCGAGATCGCCGAGGTGGACGGCGAGCACCAGTTCGAGGTGCTGTCCACCAACGGCGACACGTTCCTCGGCGGCGAGGACTTCGACTTGAAGATCATCGAGTACCTCGCCGACGAGTTCAGACAGGAGAACGGCATCGATCTCAACACGGACCCGATCGCCCTGCAGCGCCTCAAGGAGGCCGCCGAAAAGGCCAAGATCGAGCTGTCCTCCAGCACCCAGACGGAAGTGAACCTGCCCTACATCACGGCGGACAACACCGGTCCGAAGCACTTGGTCATCAAGCTCACCCGGGCCAAGGTCGAGGCGCTGGTGGAGGATCTCGTGGAACGAACCATGGGTCCGTGCCGGATCGCCCTGACCGACGCCGGCCTTGCGGTGGGCGACATCAACGAGGTGATCCTGGTCGGCGGACAGACCCGCATGCCGCTGGTGCAGGAGAAGGTGAACGCCTTCTTCGGCCGGGAAGCGCGCCGGGACGTCAACCCGGACGAAGCCGTGGCCGTGGGTGCCGCCATCCAGGCCGCCGTGCTGTCGGGCGACGTGAAGGACGTGCTCCTCCTCGACGTCACGCCGCTCTCGCTCGGCATCGAGACCCTGGGCCAGGTGATGAACGTGCTGATCGAGAAGAACACCACGATCCCCGCCAAGAAGCAGCAGGTCTACTCCACCGCGGACGACAACCAGACCGCGGTGACGATCCACGTGCTGCAGGGCGAGCGCAAGCAGGCCGCCCAGAACAAGTCCCTCGGTCGATTCGACCTCACCGACATCCCGCCGGCGCCGCGTGGCGTACCGCAGATCGAGGTCAGTTTCGATATCGATGCCAACGGCATCCTCAACGTATCCGCCAGGGACAAGGCCACGGGCAAGGAACAGTCCATCGTCATCAAGGCGTCAAGCGGCCTGGCCGAGGACGAGATCGAGCAGATGGTCAAGGACGCCGAAGCCCACGCCGACGAGGACGCCCGTTTCGAGGAACTGGCCAACCTGCGCAACCAGGCCGACGGTCTCGTCCACGCGGCGCGCAAGATGGTCACCGAAGCCGGCGACAAGGCCACCGACGAAGAGAAGTCGAGCATCGAGAACGCCGCCAAGGATCTCGAGGAGGCCATCAAGGGCGACGACAAGAGCGCCATCGAGGCGAAGATCCAGGCCTTGAGCGAAGCCACCGGCGGCTTGGCCCAAAAGATGTATGCTGACCAGGCACAGAACGCGGGCCCGGACGCCGCCGAGGCCGGCGCGACCCCTGGCGACGCGGGGGACGACGCGGTGGAAGCCGAGTTCGAGGAAGTCGACGACAAGGACGCGAAGAAGGATAGCTAGCGGGGTCCCAGCCCGACGAGCGATGGCGGTACGAACGAAACGTCAGGCCAACGGGACCCGATAGCCATGGCACCGCAACGACCGGGCGCGTATTGCGGGACACAAACCGCGAGGCGAACGCTTAAGAGATGGCCAAGCGCGACTACTACGAAGTCCTAGGCGTCGATCACGGTGCCTCGGAAGCGGACGTCAAGAAGGCGTACCGCCGCTTGGCCATGAGGTACCACCCGGACCGGAATCCGGACGATGCCGACGCCGAGGAGCGCTTCAAGGAAGCCTCCGAAGCCTACGAGATCCTCGCCGACCAGGAGAAGCGGGAGCGCTACGACCGCTACGGCCATGCCGGCGTCGAGGGTATGGCGAGCGGCTTCGACGGCTTTTCGGGCAATTTCAGCGACATCTTCAGCGATGTCTTCGGCGACCTGTTCTCGGCTGGGCGTTCGCGCACGCGCAGTTCCGTGCAACGCGGCGGCGATCTTCGCTACTCGTTGGAGATCACCCTCGAGCAGGCGGTGGCGGGCGACAACGTCGAGATCCGCGTGCCGTCCCTGCACCTATGCGACGACTGCGACGGGTCGGGTGCGACGGCCGGGACATCGCCGGTCGACTGCCCGTCGTGCGGCGGCACGGGCCAGCTTCGGGTCTCCCAGGGCTTCATGGCGTTCCAGCAGACGTGCCCGCGCTGTCGCGGCGTCGGCAAGGTCATCAAGGATCCGTGCCGGGCCTGCAACGGCGGCGGGCGCGTCGAGCGCCGGGAGACGTTGTCCGTCAAGGTGCCGCCGGGCATCGACGACGGCGACCGCCTGCGTCTCACCGGCAAGGGCGACGCCGGCTTGAACGGCGGTCCGCCGGGGGATCTGTACGTACAGTTCAGCGTTGCCGAACATCCCATCTTCGAACGCGACGGAAGAAACCTCTACTGCGACGTGCCGCTGTCGTTCGTCGACGCGGTACTCGGCGGCGAGATCGACGTCCCGACGCTGGACGGCCGCGTCAAGCTCAAGGTGCCTGCAGAGACACAGACCGGCAAGCTGTTCCGGCTACGCGGCCGAGGCTGTCCCAGCGCCCGCGGCGGTCCCACGGGGGATCTGCTTTGCCGCATGGTGATCGAGACGCCGGTGCGGCTGTCCGATCATCAGAAAGATCTGTTGCGCGAATTCAAGGCCACCCTCGAGGCCAACGGCACCACCCATTCGCCCCGGGAGACAAGCTGGTTCCAGTCCGTCAAGAACTTCTTTGACGGACTGACCCGATGACGAGCGCGCCGGCGGTCCGGGTAGCTGTCTCTGGCGCCGCCGGTCGCATGGGCCGGATGCTGGTTTCGGCCATCGCCCGTGAGGACGACTTGCGCCTGGCCGGTGCGGTGGATCATCCCGATGCACCCGAGCAAGGTGCGGATGCTGGACAAATGGCAGGCGCGGGTCACCTCGGCGTCCCCATCGTCGGCAACATTGCCGACATGTCCGACTTCGACGTCCTGGTGGATTTCAGCGTTGCCACCGCCACTCTGGACAAGCTGGACTTCTGCACGGACAACGGCAAGGCGCTGGTCATCGGCACCACGGGTTTCGAGGAAGCCGGGCTCGAGGCGATCAGTCGGGCGGCGGAGTCGGTGCCCATCGTCATGGCCCCCAACATGAGCGTTGGCGTCAACGTCGCCTTCAAGCTGATCGAATTCGCCGCGCGAGCACTCGGCGACGACGTCGATGTCGAGGTGTTCGAGGCACACCACCGCCACAAGATCGATGCGCCGTCCGGCACCGCGGTGCGCATGGGTGAAATACTCGCCGACGCGTTGGACCGTGACATCGCCACCGACGCCGTCTACGGTCGCGAAGGCATCACCGGCGAACGCGAACGCCGCAACATCGGCTTCCACAGCCTGCGCGGCGGCGACATTGTCGGTGAACACACGGTCACCTTCGCCGGCACCGGTGAGCGCATCGAGATCACCCACCGCGCCGGCAGCCGCGAGAACTTCGCGGCCGGGGCCGTACGGGCCGTCCGCTTTGTCGTGGGCCGAGAACCCGGACTCTACGGTATGGACGAGGTGCTAGGACTGTAGGCCTTTGGCGCCGCTGTATTGTCTTTACTATGTGCCAAAGGGTATAGATTGCATGCCGCGAGTCGGCACCAAACGCCAGATCACCTTGCCGGTGGAGCAGTGCCGGGAGGTGGGCATCGGTCCCGGCGACCAGGTCCGCAGTTTCGTTGCCGACGGTCGCATCACCATCGTGCCGATGGTTCCTGGTTCGGCCAAGGGATATCTTCGCCATGTGGAAGGGGATCCTCGCTTAAGCGATCAGGATTCGTTGGGCAGCGCACTGGACGAGGCTGGGCATTGATCGCTGGTCGACACGAACGCGCTGCTCCGCTACCTGCACCACGACGATCCTGAACAACGAACTCAATCGGTATTGGCGGTCGCCCGCGTAACCGGGTTGGCCTGCGGCTTGCGTTCCAGACGTTGTTCCATGCGGATCAGGCGGTTGACCAGCGACGATGGTGCATGGGCTGGAGACGCCTGCGCCT
>JAPPND010000154.1 GCA_028818795.1 Gammaproteobacteria bacterium
TCGAGACCGGGGTTGCCGATCTCCGCCTTGAGGACGGTCTCGCCGTCATCCTCTTCGAACTCCACCTGGCCGCCCGGTGCCATGTCGCCGAACTTGGGTCGCGCCATGGTCTGGTAGAACGCCGCCCGGATGAGCAGGTTGTCATTGACGGCGTAGCGCAGGTTCACGCTAGGCAGGACGCTCGCATAGCCATCTGAGAAGGACACCGGCGTGGGCACCGGATCGCCGTCGGCACCGACATCGTCGTAGATTACCCTTAGGCCCTTCGCGTCGAACGCCGTGCGCTCGTAGCGCAGGCCGTAGACGATACGCGCCTTGTCGAAGTCCAGCCTGTTCTTGACGTACACGGCATCGACGTCCTCGTCCATCTGATAGTCGCCACCCGTCGACGCCGCCAGGGAGTCCTTGTCGTTCAACTCGAACGAACCGAGGTTGGCGGCGACGTACCGGTCGATGGCGTCCTCCGACACGCCGAGCCCGAAGGTGCCTTGAACATAGTCGACGCCGTCCAATGCGAAGTCGGCGAGCGTGGGGTCTCCCGGGAACCCGTCGAACACCCGAATGCCGATATCGTTCGTCTTCTCCCGCCGACGAAGCTTGGTGCCCACTTCCAGGTAGCCGTGCAGCTTTTCGGCGTCGAAGTCGCGTCTCAAGTCGATCTTGAAGCTTCGCTCGACATCGTCGGTATGGTTGTCCTCGATGACGATTTCGCTCAACTCGTAGCCATCCGCGTCGAGTGTTGCCGGATCGGCGAATAACCCCGGCCGTTCGCCGTGGTTCGAATAGCCGATCCGCACCTTCTTGATCTTGAACTCGGTGTCGCGGCGGTTGGGTTCGGATTCCTCGGCCTTGGAGTAACCCGCGCGGTAATCCAGCGTCCAGGCGTCGAACGCCTGCGTGCCGCCGACCGAGATCGACAGGATTTCCTGCGCCTCGTAGCGGTCCTTCAATTCCTTCTCCAGCGTGGCATCGCTCCAGGTTGCGAAGCCGTCGCCGCCTTCCACGGCGTCGCCCTTGTCGAACTTGAACTCGTTGCGGGTTCGGTATTCCTGGTCCGAGAAGGAACTGAACAGGGTTCTCACATACCAGCTTGCGCTGCCATTGGGCCGGTAGTCGAAGTTCGCCGCCAGACCGAGGCGTTCCCGGTTGATCACGTAGTCGCGCTGCTCGATCTCTTCCGCGCCCTTGAACTCGACATCGTCGGTACGTTCGAGGTCGCCGAACCAGCCACCGTCTGTCTCGATGTTCTCGGAGCCGAAGTTGCGGTCGAACCACGATACCGCGGCCGCAACCCCAAGGCTGTCCGCGTGGTCGCCAAAGTCGAACGTGTCCGAAAAGATCAGTGAAGCTCTAGGGCTTGATTCGTCCTGCAAGTCGTTGAAACTCGTCTGCGCGGCCACCGTGAGGTTTCGCCCCGGCGAGTCGAACGCCGAAGCGCTCTTGATGTTCACGGCCCCACCGACGCCGTCCGCATCCATGTCGGGCGTGATGGACTTGCTCACCTCGAGTGCCGACAGCAGCTCCGACGGGATGACGTCCAGCGCAACGGAACGCTTGTCGTTCTCCGGGGCCGGGACGTTGACGCCGTTGATCGTCGTCACGATCAGGTTCGGATCGATCCCGCGGATGCCGACGAACCGGCCCTCCCCCTGGTCACGCTCGAGAAACACGCCCGAGACCCGCGCCAGCGCCTCGGAGACGTTCTGGTCCGGGAACTGGCCGATGTCCGTGGCCGAGACCACAGAGACGATCCCGTCGGCGGCCCGTTGCTGGTTGAGGGCGGACGCGGTGCTCGCGGTCTGTTCGCCGTAGACGACGACCTCCTCGATCAGATCCGAGAAGGCGAACTCCTGGCGGGTCGTCTCGCCGTCGCGAACATCGATCCGCGCGCTGCGAGGGGGATAGCCGATGTAGCTGACCGTCACCTCGTGGCTGCCCGCTGGAACGCCGCCGATGGCGTAGCCGCCGTCCGCGGAGGTCACCGCCTCCAGCTTGAGTTCGGGCAGCCGAACGAGAGCCCCCTCGAGGTAGCCGCCGTCTTCCCCCGCGACCTGACCCTCGACTCGCCCGTCGCCCCACGCCGACAGTCCACAAAACAACCCGATAACAACGAAAGGCGAAACACGGCGCACTGGCATCTCCATTGCTCGTCCGAAAAGCGAAGCGTAGTCCCCCAACATGACATCCGTGTGACGGGAACAGCGATTTGTGATCGGATGGGCGCATAGAAACGGGCCGGCGTTCGCTAAGCGAAGCTTCGAGTTCCATGTGGGCAGCCGCCAGGTCTATCGACGGGCCCGTCCGTATGCGCGGACCTCCACCGGAGGCGCCCCTCCAGGGCATCCGCGCTTCCCGGTTAAGGCAGCAGCTTGGTGAGCGTGACGATCACCCCCGCGAAGCCCACGAACATCAACCACAGGTTCCGGTAGAGCGTCTTGAACTCGCCGTGCATCTCCGAACTAAGCCCGGCCACCGATGAGTCCGTGTGGCCGCGCAGCGACGCTTCCAGTTCATTCATCTCGCCGCGCAACGCTGCACTCAGTTCTTTCATCTCGCCGCGCAGCGCGGCACTCAGTTCGCTCATTTCGCCACGCAACCTCTCCTCGACGAGGTGCAGATCCGCCTGGACGACGTGCAGGTCCGCCTTCGTGGCAAGATTCGCGGTCGTGTGTTCGTGGATTGCGATGGCGATACCTTCTGAGGCCCGCTGGTCCATCCCGAAATCATGCTCGAGCCGCCGGGCGGTCGTGAGCGTGTCGGGAGATTCGGTCACGTTCATCAGTCCTCATGCTCCGATACTGCGGGACAGAGCCAGACCGTATGCCGGTCTTGTACCCCGGAATCCGCACGGTGTCAAAACGAGCTCAACGAGCGTCGTCATTCCATCGATGGACTGTAAGTCCGTACCTTGCAGCCTGAACAGCGACAATCGCCCGAGGTCGTGTAAGAAATATCGGAAATTTGCGTCAGGATCAGCTAGCGGGCGCAGCCAAGCGTCCTTGGAACAGGCACCGCCACTCGCTATGCTGGTTCGAGCACTGGTTCAACCGAGACCACTTAATGGCATCCGTCGACTTCTGGCCACCCGCCGACCTGCGCCGCGCAGACATCGCCTTCAGCTTCCGCGGCAACGACTATCTCGGCCACCTGGTCGCGCCAGCCCCGTCGGTTGGCCCACGCCCCTTGGTCCTGGTCATCCACAACTACCAGGGCCTCAAGTTCTTCGATGTCGATGTTGCGGAGTACCTTGCCCGCGTCGGCTACGTCGGGCTCGCCATCGACGTCTACGGCAACATCGTGCCACCGGACGAGCGTGTCTTCCCGACCGATCCGAGCAAGGTTCAGGCCTTCCAGAAGAAGTGCTTCGAAGGTCTCGTCGCCATGGACCACGACCACGAACTGTTCCGTTCGTTGCTCGGCGAGTGGCTCGACCGGGGTTTCGCCCACGACACGGTGGACGCGTCGTTTCCGGCCGGTGCCATTGGCTACTGTTTCGGCGGCATGGCCGTCATCGAGTGTGTGCGCGGCGGCTTGAACGTCGGCGGCGTGGTGTCCTACCACGGCCTGCTGCAGACCGGCGAGGATCCCAACGCGGCCCGCAACGGCGTCGAGCGCCCACCCGTCAGGCGTTGCGAGAACAACTACAACACGGAGGCCGTGATCCTCATCGAGAACGGCGCCGACGATGCCCTCGTTCCCGACTCGAGCAAGCAGCGCTTCTTCGACGAAATGGATGCCGCCGGCGTCCCCTGGGTGTTCCACCACCACGCCAAGACGCCGCACGGTTTCGCGTTGCCGCCGACACTCGGTCCGCCGGGGCGTCTGCACGAGGCGACAGATCGGCGCTCGACCATGAGCATGCTCAACCTGTTCCGGGAGATTTTCCCCGGCGTGCCTCAGAACCCCGTTGCGCGCAACGCGGCAGGTACTTCGATACCGCACTGAGTACACACTGACGCCTGCGAGGTGTACCGCCCCGGTATGGGTGAGGTGCCTTCGTCGCATCGTTGATCGGTCGTTGCGGCGTTCCATATGATGGCGCGTCCTCTGTCGAATCGAGCGATCCATGTTCACCACGGCCCTTGACGCAACTCCGCAGGAAACTGGCGCCGACGACGGCCTCGAAGTCGTCGGGGGGAAGGGAAGGTCGCTCGCCAAATTGGCAGAGGCAAGCTTCAACGTTCCCGGCGGATTCGTCGTCACGGCGGCCGCCTACCGATCTTTCGTTGCAACGAACCAGCTACAGCAGAAGATCGTCTCGCTCGCCAAACCCGCCGTGGTGGACGGCCGGGTTTCCTTCGAGTCGGCGTCCGACGCCATACAGGCACTGTTCGCCGAACACGATCTGTCTGCGGAGATCATCGCCGAGATACGCCAAGCCTACGGCCCGCTGGACGACGCACCCGTCGCCGTGCGTTCCTCCGCCAATGCCGAGGATCTACCCGGTCTGTCCTTCGCCGGCCAACAGGAGACCTATCTGAACGTCAGCGGCGCGGACGAGGTCGTCGCGGCGGTGCGCAACTGCTGGGCTTCCCTATGGACGCCGCAAGCGATCAGCTATCGGCATCAGAACGGCATCGACCAGGGCTCGGTGGCCATGGCGGTGGTCGTCCAGGTCATGGTGCCCGCTAAGGTTTCGGGCATCCTGTTCACCGCCAACCCGGCCACCGGGGAGCGCTCGGAAATCATCGTGAATGCGAGCTTCGGCCTTGGCGAAGCCGTGGTCAGTGGGCAGGTGACGCCGGACACCTACATCGTCGACAAGGAAACACTCCGGGCCAAGGACACCGTCATCGGCCCGAAGGCGCAGCAAATCGTCGCGGACGGCAGTCAAGGCACACGCCTCGCCGACGTCGACGAAGAGAGCCGAGGCCAGTCCTCGTTGACAGACGACATGCTGGCGCAATTGTCGACGACCGCCATCGACATCGAAAAGCTCTATGACGGCGTTCCCCAGGATATCGAGTGGGCGGTCGTCGATGACGACCTCTTCCTGCTTCAATCACGCCCCATCACCAACCTGCCGGTACAGCCCATCGAGGTAGTCTGGGAACCGCCGCCCCCGGCAAGAATTCTGTACCGGCGCCAGATCGTCGAGAACATGCCGGATCCGATCTGTCCGCTGTTCGAGGAGCTCTACCTGACCGAGGGTCTGGAGGCGCCGCGCAAGGGCAAGCCCGACAACATCATCGGCGGCGGCGCGCACTTCGTCACCTGCAACGGCTACGCCTATTGCCGGGCCGACCACCCCAACAACCAAATCGACCCGAATAGCTCCGAGGAAGAGCTGAAAGCGGCTTTCAAGCGGACGATCGACGAAATCTGGGAACGTCATGGGGATCAGTCGGCGGAAGAAAAGTACGACATGGCGCTGTTTCGTTCGGAGCTCACGGCACAGGAACGCACCCGATTCGATGCCGTCGCCGCCACCTACGAAGGCGACAACCTGGCCCATGATCTGACCCTGCCGCCTTCCGACAACCCGACATACGTCGCGAACAACAAGACCCAGAACAACGATGCTCGCTGGCAGACCTGGCAGGAAGAAGCCCTGCCCCGCCTGGTCGGCACGGCCGAGAAGTGGCGCAAGGTGGACGTTGGCGCCGCCACCGACGAGGAACTCCTGGCCGGCATCCGCGAGATGGGAATCGAGGAGGGTATCTACTGGACGGGCAATACCAGCCACACCTTCGGAATCGCCAAATCCACCGACGATCAACTGCAGTGCTTCCTGCACGAGAACCTGCCGGACGAGAACTACATCAGCGGCCAGTTCCTCACCGGCTTCGAGTCCAAGACCCTGCGGGCCAATGCAATCCTGTTCGAGATCGCGAAACTCGTCCGCGCCAGCGAAGCGCTCAGCTATCTCGTCATTGCGACGCCCACGCAGTTCCTGTCGCGCGCGTTGCAGGAACACGTCGAAGGGGGCCCGATCCTCAAAGCGCTCGACGACTATTTCGACATCTACGGGCACCAGGGCTACAGCCTCGATTTCATCGAGCCGACCCAAGCCGAAGACCCGTCGGCGACGTTCGCAACGCTCAAATCCATGGTGCAGAACGCGGACTACGATCCGAAGGACCAGGAGGTCCGTGCCACCGCGGTTCGGGAGCGGAAGTTCGCGGAAGTCTCGGAGAAACTCTCCGGACTCGCCTACTGGCAGTTCCGATACCGTCTGTGGTTCGGGCACCGGTACAACCACATCCGGGAAGAGACGGCGTTCTACTTCGGCTACACCTGGTCCGTGCTGCGGCCGATGGCATTCGAGCTGGGTCGGCGTCTGGTCGACGCGGGGACTTTTCTCGATCCGGAAGACACGTTCTTCGTGGTGACCGAGGAGCTCACGCGAGCCATCGAGGCGCGCAAGACCGGCACCGGTATTCCCGAACTGGGCGAACTCGCGGCGGAACGGCGAGAACTCAGGGAAGCCCGCAAACTCCTGCACCCGCCCGGGACGATTCCCGAGGAGGCGAGCAACATCCCTTCCGTTCGGTTCAAGGAGACCCAGATCAGGAACGACCCGTCCGGCGACGCCCTGAACGGCTTCGCGGTCAGTTCCGGAACGGTGACCGCGCCGGCCAGCGTCATCCTGTCGCAGAACGACTTCGACAAGATGGCGCCGGGTTCGATCCTGGTCGCCCCGAACACCACGCCCGCCTGGACGCAGCTCTTCGCCCACGCCGTGGGGCTGGTCACCGACATGGGCAGCATTCTTGCGCACGGGTCGATCGTGGCACGCGAGTACGGGATCCCCGCCGTCCTTGGTGTGGGCAATGGCACCGTCCGCATCAGGCACGGCCAGTCCATCACCATCGACGGCGATGCGGGATCGGTGACGCTACATGAGGAGAGTCCGGCCTAGCCCCATAAAGCCGCTCGATCAGTCCGCGGGCGCGTCCTTTGGGTGGACGTGCGACGCATTCAGCTTGTCGAGGGTCAAATCGAGATGAACGGCGCCGTCGGCAAGGAACGCCCGAAACCGCTCCTCGACTGCGCTGTCGCCACCCAGGTTCTCCTCGGCGATGCCGTCCGGAAGCGCGAGGAAGAGCTCCCACAACGTCATGCTGGACAAGCCGCGCCCAAGCGCCCAAGTCTTTGCCGACGTGGGCCGCAGCCAACGGCCTACGTTCAACACGTCGAAGATGCGGGCGCGCTCCCTGCGCGTCATCGGCACCGCGCGAAGGATGTCGGCGTCCGTCACCGCGCCGCCGTCGAGGTGGGCGTTGTGCAGCAGCGCCAGTACTCGGGCGCATTTGATCGCTGCCGGGACCCCGTCCGGTTCGTCTTCCCAAGGGATCAGCGACAACGTCCGAGCGCAGATGGCGCCAACGAGGATCATCACCCATACGAGGTACAGGCCCATGACGAACAACGGAAGCGCCGCGAACGCCCCGTACACCAGGTCGTTCTGGAACAGCGGCACCACCCGGGCGAACGCCTCCTTGGCGACGGCTAGCAGGATGGTGGTCACGACGCCGCCCACCAGCGCGTGCGGGAATCGCACCCGGCAACTTGGTACAGCGTAGTAGAGAAACGTGAACGTCAACGCGGTCGCGATGGGCGGCACGGCTTCGCGCAGGACGTCCATCAGTGCCGACCCGCGCAGTTCGGCCAGATAGGCCATGCCGTCGTAGCTTGCCGCGGTTACCGCGACCCCGATCATCGGCACGCCGAAGGAGATGATGCCCCAATAGGACAGGAATCGCGTCAGGCCCGCGCGGGTATTGGCGACGTGCCAGATTCGGTTGAACGACTTCTCCATGCGCATCAGCATGAGCATGGTGGTGACGAACACCACGCCGATGCCGACCAGCGTCAGTTCGTTCGCCTTGGCCGAGAATTCGAGCACCTTTTCGAGCACGGCATCGCTGGAGCCCGGTAGGAAAGTCTCGAATACGAAGCTGGTGATTTTGTCCCCGACGCCATCGAACTCGGGCAGCAACGACAATATCCGGTAGATGATCGCAACGAACGGCACCACCGCGATCATGGTGGTGAACGTCAACGCGGCCGCCGCGGTGGTGCATCCGTCGTCGCGGAACTGGGTCGCAATCTGGCGCAGGAACCACCGGCAGTAGCGCCACGCCTTCAACGGCACCGTCACCACCGCATCGCTCGGCACGACCGGGTCAAGCCAACAGTTTGTTGAGGGTGACGATCAACCCCGCGAAGCCCAGCAACAGCAGCCACAGGTGCCGATAGAGGTTCTTGAATTCACCATGCATCTCGGCGCGAAGTTGCGCGAACTTGGCGTCCGTGTAACTCCGGGATCCTTCAATCTCTCCGCGGAACGACGTTCCAAGCTCCCGAATCTCGCCGCCGAGCGTGGCGCCCAACTCGTT
>JAPPND010000166.1 GCA_028818795.1 Gammaproteobacteria bacterium
CATGCGGGAAGCCGTGGCGAACACCGGCTGGCCGCTGGTCGTGCCGTTCGAAGCGGCCCCGCTCAAGGCCGGCAGCGTCGTGCTCTACTCGCACAACCTGTTCCACCGGGGCAACCACCGCCGGGACGACTGGCGGACGTGGAAGGACACGCCCCGGTTCATGTGGCGGTTCTGGCTGTACCGGACCACCGAGCCCGACGGCGAAGCGCCGGCGGAGGTGGACTGGCGGGCGTTGGGCATCGACGGCATGACCCGCGTGGATCTGTCCCAGGCACCGGACGACGCAACCGTCCTGTGGCGGCACCACCATCATTGGCTGCACACCGGCCGGCCTCCAAGACGACGCGCCAGTCGAAACCTGAAGGGACTTGCCGCCCAGTTGTATGCGACGGGCGAAGCGGCGGAAACGAATCGGATCGGCGCCGCCTACAAGCTCGCGTCCTGCGGAGACGACTCCGCGTTGCGGCTGCTGGGTGAGGCGCTATACGACGAACGCGAAAGCGTGCGCCGCGCTGCGACCTACGGCCTTGTGGCATTCGGGTCGGAGGCGACCAGCGTGTTCCTCGGTGCCACCGAATCAGCGGTCAAGTGGATCCGCAAGGCCGGTGTCTTCGGTCTTGGCGACGTCGCCGCATTGGACGATCGAGTTCTCAACGCGGTGGTTAATCGTCTTGGCAACGATCCATCCGTCTACGTCCGATCCGTGGCGGCGAACGCCCTTGGGTGTCTAGGTCGCCAGGCCGTCGCGTCGGGCATTGGCCAGGACCTCATTCCGGAATGCGTCAACGCGCTCGTGGAATCGCTAGCGCGGGAGGAGAACCGACTGGGCATGAACATCGCCCAGGACCGCAGCATCAAGTTCGTACGCCCCACCGACGAATGCGATGTCTGCGAGGGCATCGGCATCAACTACAGCACCGAGCGTTTCAAGCGCGTGCGTTCGGCGGTGCGCGAGAACGCGCTGACTTCCATGGTCGTGCTGTGCTCGCACGGCGCTGCGCTCCTCGGGGATGAACTCAAGCCAACCGTCGCCGCGCTAGCCGAGATCGTGCGAACCGACGAGAACGTGTTCAGCGTCGGCCTGGCACTCGACTCGCTGAATCGCTTGGCGAATGTAGAGCCGGACAAAGGCACTGCGATACGCGAAACGTTGCTCGGTTTGCTTGAGGACATGCCCATCCATAGCTGGGAACCCCTGGTATGCAGCGGCCTCGACCCGTCCTTAGTCCACGAGTTCGGTCAGTCCGAAATCAATCGGCCCTAGCTTAGGGATCGTCTGACGCATCGTCAGTCAGGAAGGCTTCGATGGCCATCTACGCCGCTGGTCGTGGCAGGCGGATCTTCTCGCGCACTTGGTCCGCCGGTGTAAGCCGTCCCTCGGCGACGTGCCGCCTACCCAACTCTAAGATCTTGAGCAGAGCAAGCTCTTCCTTCTCTTCACACGACTCAGTGCTCTGTAGGACGATCTTGGCTTCTCCGGTCTGAATAGTGACCATCGGTTTTGACCTCCTAAGTGACGAATGATCAGCCGAACAACTCCCGGTTCGCTCGGGGCAGGAACATCAAGCCGATCGTCGCGTTGAACACCACGAAGAAGGTGTGCATGACGAGGCTGAAGGCGGCGACCTCCGGGTAGTCGGGGAACAGCACGGTCCACAGCACCAGCGCGCCGGCATGGAACGGCAGGGGCAGGGCCGCCGCCAGGAAGATCACCGGCAGGAAGGCCAGCATCTGTCCCAGGCTGACCTCGACCTGGAAGAGATCCAGGGCGAAGGTGTAGACGATGACCGCTCCGATCAGGTTCGGTGCCTTGAACAGCACGATCAGGAAATAGTGGACGGGACGAGCTTGCCGGAACGCCGTCAGTATGGGTTTCTCGCGCAAGCCGCCTTCGCCAGTACGGAAATAGGCGATGTGCAACGGCAGGTAGACAAACGCGAAGATCATGACCGCGGGCAGGATGATGTCGAGCGGCCACTGGGTAGACGCATCCACCACCAAGTGGAAGTTCAGGGCGACGCCGATGGCAGAGAACAGCAGTAGCTGGAATATCTCCATCAGGCCCAGCAGGATCATGCTGGACAGCGCCCGCCAGCCCGGCACCTTGTGGTGACGCAGCAGGTAGAGCGTCATCGCGCCCTTGCCCACCTGCTCGTTGACCAACGACAGGATGTAGGCGCTGGCGCGAATCGGCAGCATGCTGGTGAACTTCAACTCCGGCGCGTTGAACCAGCGCACGACGCGCCAGGTTACGTGGCTGTCCACCATGAAGAAGAACACCGAATAGGGAATCATCAGCGCGAGCCAGAACAGCCAGTTGGCATCGCCGAAGAATCCGACGAGGTATTGCCTGGCGTTGAGGTCCTTAGCAAGAGCAGCTTCCTCGATCTTGGTATAGACGAGGTAGAAACAGCCCGCCGCCAAGATCCAAGTGGCGATTCGGAACGCGATGGACCACGGCGACTTTCGGTGCTCCGGCGTCGCCTCCTCAGCGACTGGGTCCCGTTCGCTCATTTCCTGACCAGTACCGTCATGGCGTAATCCCCGCGCTTCTGAAATCCCAGTTTCTCGTAGACATGGATGGCCTGTGCTTCCGCGGGACTACCGGTCCTGACATGCAGGAACGGCACGCAGCCGGCGCGTTGCTGCCGCCGAACGATCTCCACCACCAAGGCCTGGGCGAAACCGCGCCCGGTATATGCCTCGTCGGTGCATACGGCACTCACCTCGCGGTAGCCGGGGAAGCAGATCCGTTCGCCGGCCATCGCGACCAGTCTGCCGTCGCGGAGGACGCCGATGTAGTCGCCCAATCGGTTGGTGCGGGCCTCGAAGGGTCCGGGATCCGTTTGCCGGGCCAGTTGGAGCATCGCCTGCGCGTGCTCATCCGTGAGCTCCACCCAGTCGACCTCCACATCGATCACGGGCGGATCGGGACAGACCCATTGCGACAAGGGTGCCATGGCGCCCAGGCGCCAAAGCCCGTCGGGCAATTCTCCCGGCGCGAACACCGCCACGAATCGCCCCGGTTCCACGAAGCCCGCGAGTTCAACCAGTGCTTGGGTACTCTGATCCGCAACCGCCGCGATCGGCGAGATATCCGGCAGGTAGCGTGCGGCGCGCTCGCCGACCATGCCGAAAACGCGTTGTTCTCCGCTCAATGCGTGCCAAGCCGGGTTGTCGAGTTCACGCACGACCGACCACCCAATCAGCGCCGCACGGTCAAAGCCGGGCCAGCAGTTTGGCAGCAAGCTCCTTGAGCCGTGGCGTACCGACGCTGATGCGCACCCCGGCCGCCAACTGTGCGGCCAGGTTCTCCTCGGTGCAGCTATCGAGGAAGGCGATGCCGGCGGCCTTGCACGCATCGAAAACACGTTGCCGGGCAGCCTGCAGTGCGGGACGCTCAAAGTCCTCGCGCACGCCACGGAAACCGTGCGACATCGACATGTCCGCCGGACCCCACTCCGCGAACGCGACGCCCGGCACTGAGACCGTCTCGTAGGCGTTCGCGAGCGCCCGACGATTCTCGATCTTGAGGCCAAGGAGCAACTCGCCGTCCGGGTTCAGCGGCCAAGGGTCCGCGACTTCCAGGTATTCGGCCGGGGATACGCCCCAGACGGCGGATGCCACGCCTTGGCCGCCCGAACCCCGGGTTCCGCCACGGAAGGGATAGCGCATGGCTTCCACCACCGCGGCAACCGCAGCCGGCGTCTCCGCGTGGCAGAGCAGGAAACCGTGTACTCCGAGCGTCAGCAGCTGTCGGATCTGCCAGGCGTTCGCATGGACGATATCGACGTTTCGGCCCTCGAACGGCAGTTCCACCAAGACCGCCGGTGTCGGCGTGCGCACCGAGGCCATGCCCTTCATGAACTGGTCGAGGCCTGCCAGGTCGAGGGGCCCGTGCTCCATGCCGATATTGATGTAGTCAGCCCAGGTATCCGCCGCCTCGACGCCCGCTGCGAAGGTGAGTTCGGCACCGGCGTGGCTGCCGATGTAGAACGCCGGCTCGTCGTTGGCGAGACGCCGAATGGCGCTGTTGACGCGATCAGCCATCACGCCAAGGCCTGGTAGACGAGAGTCTTCAACTCCCGCCGTATCCGGTAGGCAGAGGAAGGCAGAAGCTGAGTCGCGAAGATCACGATCAATTCCTCCATGGGATCCACCCAGAAGTAGGTGCTCGCGGCCCCGCCCCAGGCGTAGTCGCCGACCGAGTCCAAAACGCTCGCCGCTGCCGGGTCGACGACCACGGAAAAGCCGAGTCCGAATCCGATGCCCTCGTAGGAGGTCTCGCTGAACACCGGCTGGCCCATGGCGGCGAGATCGCAGTTGCCCGGCAGGTGGTTCATGGTCATGTATTCGACGGTCTTGCGGCCGAGCAGGCGCACGCCGTCAAGCTCGCCCTTGCCGAGCAGCATGCGCGCGAAGCGGTGGTAGTCGCCAATCGTGCCGACCATGCCGCCGCCACCGGAGAATAAAGTCGGCCGCGTGTGGTAGCGCGAGCCCTCGGGATCGTCCTGCAACCGGTAGGCACCCGGCGCCGTGTGCTGATAGCAGGCCGCCAAGCGATCCGTGCCTCCCGGCTGAACGTGGAAACCCGAGTCCCTCATGCCCAACGGGCCGGTGATGCGGTCCGCCACGAACTCGTCGAGCGCCCGGCCCGAGAAATGCTCCACGAGATAGCCGCAAACGTCCGTCGAGACGCCGTAGTTCCATTGCGTCCCGGGCGAGAACTTGAGCGGGATCTTCGCAAGCTTGGCAACCATGTCTGCCAAGGTGCCATCCCCGGTGACCTGCTGACGCCGGTACATGGCGTCCACCGGATGCTCGTTCATGAAACCGTAGGTCAGCCCGGACGTGTGGGTGAGGAGATGCTTGATCGTCATCGGCGCATCGGGTTTGACCGTGACGTACTGCTCTTCGCTGCCTCGATCGAAGACCGCGAGGTCCGCCCAGGACTCGATGTGCTTCGCGACGGGATCGTCGAGCTGAAAGAGTCCCTCTTCGTAGAGCATCATCAGGGCCGAACTCGTGATCGGCTTGGTCATCGAGTAGAGCCGCAGAACCGTGTCTCGCGTCATCGCCCGACTGCGCTCAACGTCCGCGAAGCCCGACTGGTGGAAGAAGGCTTCTTCGCCTCCGCGCGACACCAGGCACATCGCGCCCGGGTACCGGCCTCCCTCCACGTACCGGTCGACATGCGCCGCGATGCGGCCGAGCCGATCCAGCAGAAACCCCTGTGCCATCGGTGCGCCGTTCCCCTTGTCCCCGAGCTTGGTCAGCATACCCGACTCGCGGCGTACCCGGGGATCGCTTAGCATCCTCGGGATGTCCGTCCGAAGCCGTTTGCGTGCCGCCATCGACGCCGGGGAGGTCGTTTTCGCGCCACTCGCGCTGGACGCGCTCACGGCCCGAATCGCACAACAGGCGGGGTTCAACGCCGTGTACGTAAGCGGTGGTGCCCTGGGCTACGCCCACGCGGTGAGCGAGGCCCTGCTCACGCTCGACGAACTCATCGACACCACGCGGCATGTGGTCGCCCGATCCGACGTGGCGGTGACCGCGGACGCGGGCGTCGGTTTCGGCGACGCCGTGCACATGACCCGAACGATCCGGGAGATCGAGGCCATCGGGGCGGCTGCCGTGGAGATCGAAGACCAGGTCGCGCCCAAACGCGTCAGCCACCACCGGGGCATCGAGCACCTCGTCGCACCACAGGAAATGGCGGCAAAGGTCGAACACGCCGTGCGCGCCCGCGACGACAGCGAGTTCCTGGTCATCGCCCGCACCGGAGCAGTCAGGAACGAGTCCTTCGATGATGCCGTTCGGCGCGCCAACCTCTACCGCGAAGCCGGCGCCGACATGTTGATGCTCATGCCAGCGACGGAGGCCCAGTGGACTCAGGCACCGAAGCGCATTGAGGGCCCATTGGCCACCATCAGTTCCCTAGACACACGCCGGGCCGAGGCGTGGCGGGATCTCGGTTGGAGCCTCGTCGTCGACCCGTTCACCGCCCACGCTATCGTCGTCGACGCCCTGCGGACCCTCTACGAGCGATTCATGACGGAAGGCGAAACAGGCACCGACCGGCAGCGGATACAGAGCATCTATCGCACATTCGCATCGCTTGCGGGCCTAGAGCCGCTGTATGCCATCGAAGACGAGACAACCGAGCGCGCACCGTGATCCGGATCGCTCGCTCGTCCGCGTGGTCCGCGTCAATACTCCTCGCGCTTGTACCTAGCGCATTCGCGGTCGAGCTGGATCAAGAACTCACCCCTGCGGTGCAGCGACTCGAGAACCCGGCACCGAGGCGCGTCCTTTTCGTTGGCAACAGCTACCTGTACTACAACGACAGCCTGCACAACCACGTGAAACGGATCGCGGAGGAGATCGGTCCGTACGGCCCCGGCGAATACCAGTACAAGTCGGCAACGATCAGCGGCTCGCGTCTGTCCCACCACGACGTCGACAGCCTGCTCGAGCCGGGCCGGCTAGGCATCGACGAGCCGTTCGAGTTGGTGATCCTGCAGGGTGGCAGCCGGGAGGTGCTGACCCCCGGCAACCGTGCGGAATTCCACGCGAAAGCCGTTGAACTGGGGGGCAGGATCCGCGCCGCAGGCGCCGAGGTCGCCCTCTACATGATTCACGCCTACGTGAAACCGCATGCCAGGTACGACCCCGGGATGTTCGACAAGATCCGGCGGACCTACGTACCGGCCGGCAACGAACTCGGGGCGCTGGTCATCCCGGTCGGGCTCGCGTTCGAACGCGCCTACAGCGCGCGGCCGGAAATCGCCCTGCACGAGGTCTTCGACGGCACCCACCCCAACATGCTCGGCACCTACCTGGCGGCATGTGTGGTCTACCAGAGCATCTACGGGCGGTCGGTCGTCGGCAACGAATACGACTATTTCGGCGAAGTTCCCAAGGAGACCGCGGAGTTCCTGCAGCGTATCGCCGATGAGACCGTCCGCGATTTCCTCAAACGGGGTTCGTAGGGGACGGACTTGTCCCGTCCCGCCCGGCCGATACAAGCAGCCGACGCCAAGCGTCGTCCATCCTTGCTAGGGAGTGGTAAGGTGTAGACGATCGAGTGCTAGCAACCATGTCCGAGACAGCCCAAGCGATTCGCCCACCGACAGCCGCCGAGCATGCTGCGGCGATGGCCGACTACATCCGCGACGGCGAGCGCCGCGCCGGTGAGATCGGCAACCGGGGTCCCGTCCGTTTCGCGACGGGGTACACCCTCGCCGATGAAATCCTATCCGCCTACTGGGAACACGGCTTCTACGTCTTCGAGAACGTGATCGATGACGAGGAGATCGCCGAACTGCGCACCGACATGGCGCGGATGCTCGAACGCGCACCGGTCCGCCGCGGTGCAGAAGTGGACGCCCAGGGCCGTCCGGCGTTGGGAACCGGTTTCAAACGACCCGCGTTCTCGTTCATCAAGCCACTGAGCGACCCGGTGGGTGGCACGAACCAGTTGGGTGGACGCCACCCGGCCAAGATGGTCGAACCCGACCCGGGCGAGAGTGCGCCGGAAGAGGTGTTGCACATGGCCTACGGGATGTGCCAGCACATGGAGTCCGGGTTGCGGCTCTACGGACACCCGAAGCTTCTCGCCATTGCGGAAAACATCAACGGCCCCGACTTCACGCCGTTCAACGACGCGATCTTCATCAAGCAACCCGGCCTCGGCGGCTCCGTCGCCTGGCACCAGGACGGAATCACCCACTGGCAATCGCCGAACTGGAACGAGGGTATCCACGGCTTCAACTTCCAGGTACAGCTCTATCCGACGACGCCCGGCAATTGCCTGTGGGTCATGCCCGGCACGCACAAGAAAGGCAGACTCGACATCAAGGCGATGGTCGAGGAGAACGGCGGCTCGGAGCGCCTTCCCGGCGCCGTGCCGCTCGTGTGCAGGCCCGGCGACGTCACCATGGTCAACCGCCAGACCCTGCATTGCTCGTTCGCCAACACGTCGCCCGACCTGCGCGTCTCGCTGACCTTCGGTTTTCACCGACGGGCATCCGTGCTCGGTGCCAAAGGCGGGCTCGGTACCGAGGAGAGCGTTGTCTACGACGAACAGCGGATCTTCGACCGTTCCGCGGTCATCGCCGTCGGCATCGACGCGAGAAGGCAGCGATTCCCCGACGAGGAACCGTACCGCTACCAGCCCTTTTCCGACCTCGAGAGCGACTTCCGTTGGAGCCCGGAGACCTACGAGCGCGTCATCCGCGACTACAACAC
>JAPPND010000153.1 GCA_028818795.1 Gammaproteobacteria bacterium
CCGTCGCCGTAGCGACCGGGCAGGTTGACGGTTCGGACGAAGGTGGCGGACAGCCGCCGGGGTCGTTTTCTGGTGTCGGAAGGCATGCCTGGTTGCTCGCGTGGTTACTTGTTTTTTGCTGTGATGCAGCGTAACGCCGCGAGACGGGGAGAAGCAATTACCGTATGTTTATCAGCGTGTTACGAGGACTTTGCGAGTCCTAGCGACACCCTGAAAGACTCCGGAAACGCCTCCACCGCCAACACGCGCGACTTCGAGCAATACGAGAGTCTCGAGGTGCGGAGTTGGGCCTAAGGCCCATGTGGCCATATGCGGAATCCAGCGTAGCGTTGACCACAATACACGACATGCCATAGGCTAGGCATATGCCACCGGCGGCCTCACCCCATCGACAAGCACGCCTATTCCGCAACGGCCGGAATCAGGCGGTTCGCATCCCGCGCGAGTTCGAGATGGCTGCGGACGAGGTCGTCATCTATCGCGAGAACCACCGGCTGGTCATCGAACCGATAGACCGACAGCCTTCACTGGCCGAAGTGTTGTCGACGTTCGAGACTTTGGACGAGGACTTCCTGATGGCGGACGATCCGCCAACCGAGCCGGAAGACTTGCTCTGAGCACACGAGATGCAGTACCTGCTCGATGCCAATGCGGTGTCGGAACTCGTTCGACGACCGCAGGGGGCCCTCGCAACGCGTGTGGCAAGTCTTACCCCAGGCACCTTCGCCATTAGCGTTGTAGTTGCCGCGGAACTTCGGTACGGGGCTGAACGGCGAGGATCCGTGCGCCTATCGAAGCAGTTGGAAACCCTGTTGGCAAATGTCAACGTGTTGCCGCTGGATACGCCCGTCGACCGGCACTACGGGGCGATTCGCAACGAATTGGAAAGCGCGGGAAATCCGATCAGCCACAACGATCTGCTGATCGCCGCACACGCCCGGGCACTTGGCGCGACACTCGTGACAAACAACGTCCGGGAGTTCGGCCGCGTGCCCGGACTTGCCGTCGAGAACTGGCACGTCGCAGACTAGCACCACCAGACTTGGGGGGATCCCAGCCATGGCAGAACCTGCAATAACGCTCGACCGATACGAGGTGCGACCGCTGAGCGGCGCGCTCGGGGCGGAAATCCGGGGCGTCGACGTGTCGAATCTCGACGAAGGAGGGTTCGCCGCCGTGCATGCGCTGCTCCTGCAATACAGCGCCATCGCCCTACACGGGCAGGAGAACTTGACCGACGACGGACTTCGCGAGTTCGGGATGCGGTGGGGCAAACTAGACGTCCACGGCTACTCGCGCACCGTTCCCGGCTACGAAGACGTCCTGCTCATCTATTCGGACGCGAAGCGCCGCTCCGCCGCGGAGGGTTGGCACTCGGACGTGAGCTGGAAGGAAATCCCGCCGAAGGTTTCGATGCTGCACGCCCGCCAAGTGCCCTCGGTCGGCGGCGACACGTTCTTCGCCTCCCAATACAGAGCCTACGAAGACCTATCGGATGCGATGAAGGCGTTTCTCGAGCCGCTGGAGGCAGAGCACGACGGGCGCAACTTCGATATCGACCTGATTCGCCGCCCGGCGACCCACCCGGTCGTCATCCGCCACCCCGAAACTTCCCGCAAGGCGCTCTACGTCAACCGGGGATTCACGCGGCGCATTACGTCGCTGCCAGCCGGCGAGAGCACGGCGATCCTGAACTTCGTGTACAACCAATGCACGCGCGAACGCTACCAGGCACGGGTCCGCTACGAACCCGGGACGCTCGCCCTGTGGGACAACCGATGCGTCCAGCACTCGGCGGTCCCGGATTTCGGTGACGAGGTTAGGGAAATGCACCGTGTAGCCGTATCGTGCGATCAGAGACCATCGAGGTAGGATCAGGTCCAGGCAGCCGAGGCGCACCATGGAGGAGAACGGCCTGACCGCCGATAAGAATGTGGGGCACGTCCCGAGATTCGAGCTCGCGCGAGACCCCCGCAACAAGGCGGTCGAACTCAGGACGCTGGCGGGAGGCCATTCAACGCACGCGCGAGGGCGATGTCAGCCTCGAGATCCTCCCGCCAATCGTCGCCGAAATCCGGGTTGAGTTGACGGGCCTCGACCCACAACGCCTCGAAGATCGCCAGCGCTTCAACGTAGGTCAGATTCCGGAAGGCTTCGCGCCGATAGCGCGCCTCGAAGTCGCGGAGCCGTTGCGTGTCTCGAATCATGTCCAATACGGGCCAGCCCCTACGGCAGCAGCGCGCCGCCGTCGACGTCGATGGTCGTACCCGTCATGTAGTCGTTCTGCAAGGTCAGCAGGATTGCCGACGCCACCTCGTCCGCCGTGCCAGCACGCTTGATGAGCATGTTGCGCGTGGCGTTGGCGAGGAACTGCTCCCGCGCCTCGCCCTCGGCCGGGAACATCGGCGTGTCGATGATCCCCGGTGACACAACGTTGATTCGGCGTGGCGCGATCTCCGGCGCAATGGCGCGGACGAAGCCCTCTACGGCGTTGCCGACGGTGGATAACGCCGAGGCACCCGGGTTGGCCTTGCGGGCGGGGTAGCCGCTGACCAGCGTGATCGCGCCCTCCGGGGCCATGTGCGCCGTGCCGAGGCGCACGCTGTTGGTGTAGCCCCAGAGCTTGCGAAACGAGCCCTGGAAACCGTCGAGGTCCATTTCCAGAAACGGCCCGGATGCTCGCTCGCCGCCAGTAGCCGCGTTGACCAGGATGTCGAAGCCGTCCTGCTCCTCGAACAACGCCGTCAACGCGGCACGGTCGAGCACGTCGATGGCGCGGAAACTGACGCCATCCCCAGTGACCGATTTGGCCTGGTCGATGTTCGAATTTGACCGGCTGCCTGCGATCACCGTGGCACCGGACCCCGCCAGTTGCCGAGTGACCGCAAGGCCGATGCCCGACGTGCCCCCGAGCACGATGGCCCGTCTGCCTGATAGATCCATGTGGATGCTCCTTCGAGATTCGGTTACTCGGTGACGACGTTGCGCGGTGTCTCGCCGGCATCGACGATCAGCTGTCTTATCTCGTCCAGAACCCTGTCCAATGTCCCGGGCTCCGTACCGCGTATCACCAGCGTCGTCCCGTAGCCATCGGCGTCCATGAACGGGTAGCTGCCGATGTCGACATCGGCATAACGATCCTGGATTCCTTCGAGCCCGGTCGCCACCTGGCTCTCGCCCAAGTACGCGGTGACCGAGCGTGATTGCACGACGGCCCCGCCTTCGAGCCTCACGGTGGAGATCATTGCCCGCATGACGCTCGGGATGCCCGCCATCACGTAGACGTTGCCGATGCTGAATCCCTGCGGTCCGCCCGTGGCGTTCTCGACCAGTTCCGCGCCTTCGGGAATTCGTGCCATGCGCATTCGCGATGCCATCACCTCCGGTGGCGAAGGCCGGCCTCGAATGCGCTCCGCAATGGTCTCGTTGATGACCAGGGGCACGCCGAACGCCTTGGCGATGCAGTCGGCCGTGATGTCGTCGTGGGTCGGTCCGATGCCGCCGGTCGTGAACACGTAGTCGTACTTGGCGCGGACTTCGTTGACAGCATCGACGATGGCGTCCTCGGTGTCCGGAATCACCCGCGCCTCGCGCACCCGCACGCCGCTCTCGCCGACAACGTTGGCGATGTGGTTCAGGTTGGTGTCCTGGGTGCGGCCGGACAGGATCTCGTTGCCGATGATCAGCACGCAGGCGGTAACGACGCGTTCTGGCATGGTCTCCGTTGCTCGTCTCGATGCCGGTTCATGCTATCAAGTTCGCTTAGGTGTAGGACACGACCGAACCGCACGCAAGCCAATGCCAGCTTCGCCCGGCGGCTGATCAACCTCACGTATGCGCGACCCGTGCCATGGCACGCGAATGCTATGCTAGTCGCTAGGGCTTTCTGGAGCACTTCGCCGGGCGTGGCAGACAGATCGGACAATGTCGCCGGGAAGATGGATCGCCTCGTCGCGGCGGTAGAGCGGTCGCGCGAAGGCGGGCGACGACACCGCAGACTTGATCGCGGCGAGGAACTTGAGAACGTGGTCAAGCTTGCCGAAGAACTCCCCGTGCGTAGGCGTGGCCAATCGCGCTATCCCGTATTGAAGCGCCTTGGATGGGACAGAATCCAGAGCGAGTGACGACGGCTGCTGCGTGCCAGGCCAGCGCGGCTGGTCCGGCGGCGGCGCGGCGTATTGCGGAAGCAAATGCACGCAGTCGCCAGCGCGACGGACACGGCTTTGGGGTGCCAACCCGGTCGGCATCGGGGGAGTAGCGCGGTGTCCAATGACCTTGTCGACAAGGTCGTCGAAGTACACAAGGCGCTGACCGACGCGGAACTGCCCCATGCATTCGGCGGTGCTCGACGCAACGAGTACTCTGTCGGAGGGACCCACTCGGTCGCGGATATCGGCCGGCGGCACCGGGACGGCGTGGCTCGACCTGTTGCCGGCACAGCGGACGCGAACCGCTGGCCGACAAGAGGTTGCAGGGTCCGTCGATGTTCGGCAGCAGGTCACCCCTCACCGGCGGCATACGGACCAGCATCTTTCGCACAGGTCGCGAGGTTTGTCTTCAGGTCCAGCGCATCCCTTTATCGCGCGAGGGTGCCGGACACGCCTGGCGACCATCTCGCCTAAAGACTCGGAGGCGAATGATCTGCTTCCGGGTAGCGTCGTGGGAGGTTGATTGGGTTCGGCTACACCTAAGGCCGTCCCGGCTCAGCCTGGAGTCTCCGTCCTGCTTTGGGCTGGAGCTGGCAACAGATCAACCACCTCGCGAACGCAACCGTCGAGCCGGTGCAAAATTCGCCGCCCGCTGAAACGCACCACGACCCAACCCAACTCCTGCAACGCCCTATCCCGTTCAGCGTCCCGCTCATGATCGTCGTGAAACGGTGCGCCATCGCACTCGATGTCCACCATCCTACCCCCGCTCCGAACAGCCAGATCAAGGCGATAGGGGCCAACCTTCACCCCCGGCTCCGCTTCAATGCCCCGCTCTCGGAGGGCGTCATGGAGACGCCGCTCCAACGGGCTGTCGAAGGCCGTCTCCCCCAGCTTGTCAACATGTGCCACCAGTTCCCTCAGATGGTTCGGGTGCTTGCGGCAGGCAACCGGGTTGCCGACGATCACAATCCGACAGCGGGCGCGCGTCAGCGCCACGTTCAGCAGATTCGGGTCAGCCGCGAAGTTCGCAACCTGACTGCTTGACGCTTCATCGATCACTGGCGAAAGGTAGATGACATCACGCTCGTCGCCCTGAAACCGATGGGCCGTGGCGACCTCGATCCCCTCACGCATGGCGTCGATCCCCTCTCGCCGTAGGGTCGACAAGATAGTTCTGGCCTGCCCGGCGAAAGGCGTCACCACCCCGACAGACAGGTTCCCCCGGCGGTACGTCGCGAGATCCACGGCCACGCGCGCCGCCACCGCCTCCGCTTCGCGCCGGTTTTGCCAGCTGCTGTTGCCCGGCCCGCGCTCGCACCGCCCGGACACCCGAAGCCACTCCATGGCCGACATGCCCACTGGCGGCCTCGCCCTCCCGCACATGGTCATCCTTCCCGCGTAGAACTGCCGGTTCGAGAACTCCACAACCGCAGGATGCGACCGGAAGTGCAGATCCAACATGATGGCTGGGTGCGCGAGGCGCGACAGTGCCAAGCCAAAGCAACTGTTCGCCCTGTAGCCGAACCGGGCAAGATCCTCCGGCGTCAGGCCGCAACGCGCCGCGATCGCGCTTTCGCGCTGCTCGCCCAACGTCGTAATGTGCGGAAGCTGATGCTCGTCGCCGATCACCATTGCCCGTTTGCCCCGCACCAGCAAGGGCATCGCCGAAGCCGCGTCGCACTGGGATGCCTCGTCAATGACCACCAAGTCGAACAGGCCGTCAACGAGGGGCAGGGAACCTCGCGCCGACAGATTCGTAATGGACCACACCGGCAGGGCGGAGAGCGCCTGGCGCACCAACGCATGCACCTCGGACACGCGTGCGTTGCGCTTCGCCGCTGCCCGGATTCGGCTTGCCAGACGTCCCGCCGCCTGCCACGATGCCGGGCGGTCGGTCTGCATTTGGCGGGTCTTTGCCCGAAGAAAGGCCCGGCCCGCTTTCGAACGCTCCTCGGAGAGCGCCCACAGCCTGTCCTCGGACTCGTGGACATCGGCAAGCCCATCAAGGCGCTCCCGCAACGCTTCGCGCCGTTTTCTGTCAGCGACGGACACGGCATCGCGGCGTGCTTCCTCGAAGATCGCATCCAGCATCGAGCTGGCCTCATGGACACCAGGGGCGGATGCGAGCGGGTCCACACCGGCCAGGCAGCCTTCAGCCCGCTCCCGCAGATACGGTGCGCAGTCGCCGAAGGTCGCCAGTGCCTCCCTTGCGCGGGCCATTCGTTTCTCGACATCCGCTTTTGCCTCATCCAGCAGCCGCAGCGTCGTGGCCCTCTTGGCAGCGTCAAGAGCCTCCGCCGCAACCTGAACGAATCGGTCGAGGGCCTCGATAGCACCCGGTTCGGGTTGGCTGGGGTCCACATGCGCCACGCTGCCGAACCCTCTATCCCGGAGATGCGGCACTCGCTCGCCGAACCGCTCCAATGCGGTGCGCACCGCGACCATTCGCCGCTGCCGCGTTCCCCGGCGGCCGAACAGCCCCGGGTGTCGGCCAAGGGCCCTCAGGGCCACCTCAACATCGTCGGACGCCGTCTTGACGTCAGATGGAGCGACGTGTCGCGGCACACCCTCCGGCAGAGGCCCGTGGTATCGCGCCTGCTCGTCAAGGTCCCGTAGCGTTCGGAACCGGCGCGGAGCGTAGAGTCCGCGAAACGCCGCCTTCACCTGCTCTGCGGCGTTGTCAACGGCGCCCACTGTTAGGTCGTCCGGAACGCCCTCGGGCAGTGGCGAGTCGGCCAGCCGATCTTCCAGCGACTGCATATCGCGGAGTACCAACAAGCGCTCCTCCCGCGCACCATGAACTTCGCGGACGCGCCGATGAACCCGGCGCCACTGGTCGCTGGCATCGACGAGACCTTGTGCGGGCTCCGCGCGTTCGGCCTCACCGACCAGACGGTCGATTTCGCTGGCCAACGCTTGGCGTTGCGAGGCGGCTCCTGCACGGACCACCGGGCAAAGCGGGGCGGTGGCGCGCAGTCGCTCTACCACGACATCAACGGCCTTGTTGTTCTTCGAGGCGATCAGCACGGTCTCGCCTCGGCAGACAGCGGCGGCCACCGTGTTCAGGACCACCTGCGACTTGCCTGAACCAGGCGGTCCGGTCACAACGGTTAGCGGGTTCGTCATCGCCGAGTGCACGGCCCGATCCTGCTGCACGGACGAGTATCCAACGGTTGGCGTCGGGTCCACCGACTTCCGCGCGTTTGCTAGAGCGCCTCCGCCAAACACCACGGACGCCGCCCCCGTTAACCTTCCCAAACCATTGTCAGCAAGCACACGAAGATCCTCGGCGAGGTTGCGGATCAGCGTGCTGCGGGAGGCGGGCGGCAGGAGAACCGCAGCGTTGACCACCCCGCCGGGCCTGCTCCCCTCGATGCGGACGGGCGGTGACGTGCCGATCTCCGCAAGTCCCTCGACCCCGTGCTCCTCAAGTTCCCGTAGGATGGCTGCGGCTCGCTCTCGCCGCCCCTTGGCCTCATCGACCGCGACGCTTTGGGCGATGGCCGTCTCAATCGCAAGGCGATCTTCGAACGAAAAACGCAGCAGATTCAGTGCCGCCGGGTTCAGGTCCACCCCGCTACCCGCTCGCTCGCAGCGCCACTCACCACCGTCGCCGCGCAGTACCCGGGCGTCGCCGACAAGCAGCGGCGAGATGGACAGTTCGCGGGATTGCGGATCCGGCCCCACGCAGACCGGCCAGCCGAGGGCCACCAAGCCTTGGGGGTCATTGCGTAAGCGGTTCGCGCACCAAGTGGCGGCAACCGGGCTGTCAGGGATCGTGACCGACACGCCCTCCTCTGCGAACCCCGTACCAGCCTCCAGGTAGTCGTCGCCGTCAATCGGCACGGCGAACGCCGCCGCCTGCTCGGCCTCAATGCAGCCCAGGTAAAACTTGGCGAGGGTCGCGACTCGCGCCATACCATCCGCACTGGCGCTTGCGTCCGTTTCGGCCATGCTGCCTCCGTGTTTCGTCTGGCCCATGTTCCCTCACTGGGCTCGGTTTGAGAATCGTGACCTGCGGAGGTTCGCGGACACCTGGACGGACCACTGCCGTCGATTTGCCACCGGCGCAACATCTGCCACGCAAAATGACATGGCCGTGGCCCCGTGATACGGTGCCGTATGCCCCCACAGCACCTTCCGAATCAAGCCGACTGCACTGGCCTGCCGGTTCCCCAACGGAACGAGCGTCCCACTACTTTTGCCGACCGGGTTGGCGAGTGGTACGTCGCGCAACGCAGCGAGCGTCACCGCAAGGAACACGGTCTCTTTCTCACACCGGTTGATGCCGCCAAGTTCATGTCCAGTTGGGTCGATGCCAAAGGGCAATCTCTTCGCGTCCTCGACCCGGCTGCGGGAGCAGGAGTGCTTTGTTGTGCGGCTGTCGAGCGGCTGGTGGACAACGACCCGAAACCGGTACGCATCCAGCTGGTCGCGTACGAGGTCGATCAGGATCTAATCCCTCTATTGACGCGAGTATTGGACCACCTTGACAAATGGTGCCGTGCGCAACAGGTCGTGTTGGCCGTTCGGATTGAAGCCGCCGACTTCGTTGTGGCCAACGCCGGCGTTCTGCAAGCGGCGGTGGACCTCGTCCCTTCGATCACAGAGGGTGGACGATTCGATGTCGTCATCTCGAACCCGCCCTATTTCAAGATCGGCAAGGACGACCCCCGTTCGATGGCCGCCTCATGTGTCGTTGACGGGCAACCGAACATCTACGCCCTGTTCATGGCAGTCGGCGCCGGTCTCCTACGCCAGCACGGCGATTTCATCTACATTACGCTGCGGAGCTTTGCTTCAGGACGTTACTTTCGTCGTTTCCGCAACGCCTTCTTCGGAATGATCAAACCAACGAGCGTTCATGTATTCGAATCCCGGCGCGATGCTTTCAGCCGTGACGAGGTACTCCAAGAGAACGTCATTCTTCACGGTATACGCCAAGATGGATGGCACAAACGCGAGTGCAACGAATCGGTGGCAATCTCATCCAGCTTCGGGATCCGAGACATGTCAAGCGCTCGCTCACGGGACATCGCAACTACAACCGCTCTCGATTGCAGCTCGGCGGAGAAAGTCCTTCGCCTGCCCACGTCAGCGGACGCCGATGCGGCAATTGCCCTTGTCGACTCGTGGACAAACAGCCTTCAGGGTCTCGGGGTGTGCATCTCCACTGGCCCGGTCGTGCCGTTCCGTGCGAGTCAATTGATCGACCGTGTCGGCGACGTTCCAACAAGCCACGTCCCGCTGCTATGGATGAACCACGTCCAAGCGATGCGTACGACATGGCCTCTTGACAACCACAAGCCGGAATACATAGCGCGCTCCGGGGCCGGTCCGCTTGTCGTTGCGAACAAGAACTACGTCTTGATTCGTCGGTTTAGTGCCAAGGAACAGACCCGCAGGTTAACCGCCGCACCATACCTGGCTGCAGAGTTCGCCGCCCCGGAAGTAGGGCTTGAGAACCACCTCAACTACATCCACAGGCCCGGCGGCACGCTGTCCGAGGACGAAGCTTGGGGTCTAGCAGCCCTATTCAACAGCCGACTGCTTGACACCTACTTCCGTACAGCGAACGGCAATACCCAGGTCAGCGCGACGGAGCTACGCGCAATGCCTCTTCCCGAGCGGAATGTGATTGTGGGGCTCGGCCAGCGCGTCAAATGCCTCCCCGATCCGACGACCGGTTTGGACACGCTTACCATGGAGGTCGCCGGCGGCTTCGAACCTGCGGAGACTGCAGTTGGCTAACGCAAAGGAAGCACAGGAAATACTCGGCGCACTCGGGATGCCACGGCTTCAACGCAACAAGATGTCAGCCTTGATCCTGATCGCACTGTGTCGGCTGACACCCAAAGCCGATTGGTCCAATGCTCGGCGCGAAGGCTGCACGATTACGAAAGGGCTCATGGATTTTCTCAAGGAGACTTGCCGTAGATGTGGACGGTCTCGAACGGCTCGGTATTCCGATCAACGATCACGACAAGCTGCCTGACGTCGTTTTTCACCACGCCAAGCGCAACTGGCTGTTTCTCATCGAGGCAGTGACCTCACACGGGCCCGTGTCGCCGTCGCGGCTTGTCGATTTGGAGGAAATGCTCGCGGCCTGTCCTGCCGGGCCGGTTTTTGTCAGCGCGTTTCCTGACTTCACGGAGTTCCGCAAACACATCAGACAGATCGCGTGGGACACAGAAGTATGGTTGTGCGATGCGCCGGATCACATGATCCACTTCAACGGCGACCGCTTTCTAGGGCCCAGGCAATAGCTCCGGCAAACCCCTGTCAGGCTCGGGCTGCTTCGCCGTTGCAAGGACGAGTCGGCTAGACTCGGAGTCGTTCACCCCGATGCAACAGGGCGTTCAGCAGGTCTCGCGTTCCCGTCGCCCGACAGCGTCGACCCTCGTTGCAGATCCGATGAGTGTCTGCATGGACCTACGCCCGCCCCGTAGTCGGCGAGGAGAGCCCGCATGGGCCCTACGAGCCCCGGAAGTCCGGCCTGCGCTTCTCGGCAAATGCGCGCCGACCCTCCCGGTAGTCCTCGGAGTTGAAACAGGCATCCACCAACTGACGAACCTTGGCGAGATCATCCGCTCGCTCGCCAGCCTCCCACGCCTCCACCGCGGCTTTGGCGGCACGAACGGTCAGCGGTGCGTTGGCGGCCACCCGTTGTGCGTAATCCGAGACGGCGGTAGCGATTGTCTCGCGCGGTTCCACGAAGTTGATGAGACCGATACGCAGCGCTTCGTCGGCATCGAGAAACCGCGCCGAGAACATGATGTCCCTCGCACGCGCCGGTCCCACCGTTCGAGCAAGCTTGGCGAGTCCGTCGTAGCCGTATCCCAAACCGAGTTTCGCGGCGGGGATGCCGAAGGTCGAGTCAGGGGTCGCGAACCGAATGTCGGCGTTGAGTGCCGTGGCGAGACCACCGCCGATGCAGTAGCCGGTGATCTCCGCGATTAGCGGTTTGCTGAAGGTGGCCAGCGCGTGGCCGCCCCGGGCTGAAGTACGACCGTATTCCCGGCGTTGCTCGGCATTGGAGCGTTTCGAGTCGAACTCGCCGATGTCGGCCCCGGAAACGAAGGACCTGCCGCCGGCACCCGACATGACGACGACCCGGACCGCGTCGTTCGCCTCGAAGCACTCCAGGGCATCCGCCACGCCCTGCCACATGTCCAGGGACAACGCGTTGTGCTTGGCCGGGTTGTTGAACACCAGGCGACCGACGCCCCGGTCGTCGATCTCGGCGAGCATGCGCTCGGTGGACAAGTCGATATTCAAGGACAGTTCCCCCCGCCAGACACCCCTTGGGGTCATGCTAACGTCGCCCCGGCAACTTTGGAACGTAGGGCCCCCATGCGCATCCAACCCGCGTCGAGCCACCACTACAGCCACGCCCTTTGCCGCAAGCCAGGTCGAAGCGTTGTTCGGGGTCTGCGCTCGACTTCTGGCGAAGACCCCGACTACGAAGCGTTTGCCAAGGAGCACGTGGCGTACGTCGAGGCGCTGCGCCAGGCCGGGCTCGACGTGACGGTTCTAGACCCGCTCGAGACGTTTCCCGACTCCGTTTTCGTCGAGGATGTCGCACTCTGCATCGCCGAGGTCGCGATCATCCTGCGCCCGGGCGCGACAAGCCGATTCGGCGAGCGCGAAGCGGCCACGGATGCCCTGTCCCGTGCTTTCTCCACGGTCATCGACCTAGACACGGACGGATTCGTAGACGGCGGCGACATTCTTGTTACAGAGCGTGAGATTCTCGTCGCGCGGTCGACCCGCACGGACACCCGGGGCGTTGGCGCGCTAGCCGAGACCCTGTCCAATCTCGGGATTCGGGCGCGAAGAGTCCAGACGCCGGCCGGGATTCTCCACTTCAAGTCGGCTTGCAGTCTGCTCGACGCCGAAACACTGTTCTGCACTCGGGCCCTGGCGACAAGCGGGTGTTTCGCCGGCTACCGGATCATCCAGTGCCCGGACGGCGAAGAGCCGGCCGCCAACCTGATCCGGGTCAACGACGTCGTGCTGTTGAGCGCCGGCTATCCACGAACGATGGATTTGCTCGGGGCAGAAGGCTACGACGTGGCGAACGTTCCCACCCACCAGGCAGGTAAGCTGGACGGCGGGTTGTCCTGCATGTCCCTGCGCTGGCTCGGCCCTGGGATCAACGCTAGCGCTCCTCGATCTGGCGGGCTCTCTCCACGAGCGCCCGGGCCCGGCTCAGATGGGGCGCGTCCACCATCTGGCCGTTGAAGGTGAACGCCATCCGGCCTTCCACCTGGGCCTGGTCGAACGCCTCGATCAAGGCTAACGCCCCGGCCACGTCTTCCGCGGCTGGCGTGAAGGCGGCATTGATCACGTCGATCTGGTTCGGGTGAATCGAGATCTTGCCGGTGAACCCCAGCCGGGCGCCCTCTTCGCACTCCGCCCGAAGACCGTCGACGTCGCGGAAGTCGACGTACACCGCGTCGATGGGTTGAACCCCTGCAGCCGCCGCGCTCAGCAAGGTGACCACGCGGCAGTGCTGGTAGACCGGCAGATAGTTGCCCGACTCGTCGCGGTTGGTCGGTACGCCCAGGGTCGCCGATAGATCCTCCGCGCCCCAAGACATCGCCTGCACCCGTGGACACCCGGGCAGCGTCGGCACGTTCAGCGCGCCCAGCGGCGTCTCCGCCGCGATCAGGATCAAACCGATGCCCCGGTCCGGGTGACCGTGCAGTCGTTCCAACCGCGACAACTCCACATCGATGGCGCTGAGACCCTCCCCCGTCTCCGGTTTCGGCACCACGTAGGCGTCCGGCGGAGTCCGCATGGTCGCCTCGAGATCGGCCAAGCCCCACGGCGTGTCCAGGGGATTCATGCGCACGGTCTTTTCCTTGGCGCCGAAATCCGCCTCTGCAAGCCAGGATGCCACCACGCCCCGCACCTCGTCCTTGCGACCAGGCGTCACGGCGTCCTCCAAGTCCAGGATCACGCTGTCGGCATTGGTGCCGAGCGCCTTGGCAAGCATCCGGTCGTTGCCTCCCGGCACGAAGTGGAGTGAACGACGTAGGCGGGTCACCGCGTGGTTCGTCAGGTCTCTCCCGAACGCAACCGACGAATCTCGGCGCGCAGTCTCGCGTTCTCTTCCAGAACGCGCTGCCGTTCCGCCTCGGCACGCTGCCGCTCCGTTTCGGCACGCTGAAGCTCCGCCTCCGCGCGATCACGGCTCTCCATGGCGCCGGCGTGGTCCGGGAGCAGGCACCCCGTCTCGGGGTCGCGCAACCACACGCTCTTCCCTCCGGGAACGAGATCGAGGCCCAGCAATCTGCTATGCCAGCCGCCATCCCCCGTTGCTGCGAGCGGCTCGTGGTTGCCTTGCGCGCGTAGGCGCCAACCCTCCAACGGCGGTCCGCCGCGCCTGATCCCCCGCGGATCGAAGATCCAGTACTCCCGGACGCCAAGATCCGCATACAGGTTCGGCTTCTCGAAAACGTCCACCCGCCAGGTCTCGCCCGAAAGCACCTCGAGCACAAGATCCGGGGCCTTGGGTTCTTGCCAGACCTTGTACGAAAGCCGGTCGCCCGGCTCGACCTCGAACGCCACCATCACGTCCGGCACGACCGCCGCCGTGCCGACTTCCCGGTCGACCAGCAGGAGATGATCGGCCAGCACGCAGACGAGCCGACCCCGTGATCGGAAGTGCCCATACAGTGCGCCGTGCCAATAGGACATGATCGGGAAGTGGGACTCCGGCACGTGCGAGTTGTCCTTGCAGACGTAGCCGTCGTCGTCAAAGTAGACCGGGGGAACGAGACGGTGCAGCGCCTTGGCGTGCACCGCCGCGAGCCCGGCGCGGCGCCGAGACGCCTCGGGGGATCCGTCGTGATGCGGGGAAACGACCGTTGATTGCATGATCGAAAAGTACCACAGGTTGGCTCTTGAACGGCGCAGGCGGGCGCATCGGCGCGATGGTCCGATGATCCACCGGATCGCTCGACCGGCGATAGCGAGATCAACCCAACTGCGTGTAAGCGATCGCCCCGACGTGATGTGGGAAATCGTCGCCGAACCGCGACGGGTACGGCGTCGGTGGTCGACGCTTGATCGCGCTGCGAAAGCAGGAGGACGCGAGCTGCCCGCGCTGACTCCGTCCCGCATGTTCGAACGTCACGATGCGACAGGTCGTTCCTACGGATGGCCATGCTAACCTTGCCGCATGGACTTCGAAACGACCGAAGAACACCAACTCATCCGTGACGCCATCGGTCGGATCTGCGCCAACTTCCCCGACGACTATTGGTCCGAATGCGACCGGGAACATCGCTTCCCCTGGGACTTCTACAACGCCCTCGCCGCGGACGGCTGGGTCGGCATCGCCATCCCCGAGGAGTACGGCGGCAGCGGCCGGGGCATCACCGAGGCATCCATCGTGCTCGAGGAAGTGGCCGCGTCCGGCGCCGCGATGAACGGCGCAAGCAGCATCCATCTCTCGATCTTCGGCATGCACCCGGTTGTCCGGCACGGCTCGGAGGAGATGAAGCAGAAGTACCTGCCGCGCGTGGCGAACGGGGATCTGCACGTGGCTTTCGGCGTCACCGAGCCCAACGCGGGCACCGACACGACATCGATCACCACGACCGCGCGGCGCGACGGCGACAGCTACATCGTGCGGGGCCGCAAGGTGTGGACCACCAAGGCGCTGGATTCCGAGCGTGTGCTGTTGCTGGTACGCACCGAGGCCCGCGACAAGGTGGCGAAACGCACCCGGGGCATGACCCTGCTGCTCGCGGAACTACAGCGCCCCGAGGTCACCATCTCCCCCATCGACAAGGTGGGCCGCAACGCCGTCGCCTCCTGCGAGGTGGTCTACGACGACCTGCCGGTGCATGTGACCGACCGCGTCGGCGAGGAAGGCAGAGGGTTCTACTACCTGCTGGACGGCCTGAACGCCGAGCGGATCCTGGTGGCCTCGGAAGCCCTCGGGATAGGCCGGGCAGCGCTGCGAAGGGCCGTCGATTACGCCAACGACCGCGTGGTCTTCAATCGGCCCATCGGCATGAACCAGGGCGTGGCGTTCCCGCTCGGGGAAGCCCGTATGCGCCTCGATGCGGCGGAGCTGATGATTCGGAAGGCATCGTGGCTGATCGACAACGGCCAACCCTGCGGAGCGGAGGCCAACATGGCCAAGTGGCTGGCCGCCGACGCCTGCTTCCAGGCCGCGGACCAGGCCGTGCAGACACACGGCGGCTTCGGCTACGCCAAGGAGTTTCACGTCGAACGGTACTGGCGGGAAGCGCGGATGCAGCGGCTCGCCCCGATCTCCCAGGAGATGGTGTTGAACTACGTCTCAGAGCACGTATTGGGGCTGCCGCGGTCGTACTGAATGACCGAACTGTCCATCGCCGAAGGCAGCGTGCTCGGGATCGATGTGGGATGGTCCAACACGCGGGAATCGAGTGCAGTTTGCCGCCTTTTCTGGAATGAGGAGACCATTGGCTGGGAGGTGCGCCGATTCTGCGCGAATGCCGATGATCGTCGCGAAGCCATATGCAACGTCGCCCGGAAAGCCAAGCTTCTTGCCGTCGCCATTGACGGACCATTGAAGCCTAGTTTCGACCGAATCAAGCACTATCGGAGCGCCGAACGTATTCTTAGCCGCGGGGACTTACTGCGTATCGGCAAACCCGGACAGTCAAGCTCCCCCAACGGCCAAAGACTCAACGAGCAGGCCAACCTGTCCGCGAAGGTCGTGAAGGACCGTTGCCAGATCGAAGATGCACGTCACATGGAGTGCATCGATGCAAAGGCGATCGTCGAAGCGTTTCCGACAACATTCCTCGGGGTGATGGTGAGTTGCCCGACACGTCTCTCAGAGTCACGGTCGGACCGTTACTTTGCGCAGCTAGACGGGTACGAAAGCGCTGACCTGCGACTTTCTTTGTTCACAGAGGGCCTCCTCGGGTCACGGAAATGGAACCAGCGCATCGACTCTCTGACCAACCATGACGACCGTGCTGCCTTCGTTTGCGCACTCACAGCACTGAGCGTCGCCAGCGGCACGTACTCTGCCGTTGGGGATCGTGCGCGAGGCTGGATCATACTGCCACCAAAGCGCGCGTTCACCGAGTGGGCTTGGAACGCGATTACAGCCAACGCGAGGCGTGAGCGCGACGAGCAGCGTCCACTCGCTAGCCTACGATCATATGTCGAACACGCTCCAATAGAAGCCCCGGCCAGATGACGGTGACAGTCGCAGAGCACACCCAAGGCAGTCATCAATCTCCGCCCGGTCGTATTGAAGCCGTAGCCTTGCCGTTGCTAGCGCGCCAGTTCGACAAGGTCGGGTTCGCCGTTGCAGGGCGGTAGGTATTCGTCGCCGACTCGTCGGCCCCCGTTGCCGGTGGGGCGGTTCAACTCCCCTGACAATGCGCGTTGCGCAATGCGGTGGGCTCCCTGCAGTTGTCGCAGAGCTAACGCGGCGATTCCATCGGCGAAGACTCGCAAGTCGCCGATGTCCGCAGCTTCCAACGAGTCGATGTACGCTGGTCTCTCCTCGGCCGTCACGATTGGCGACGGCAGATTCCGTTTCACGTATGCGTACGACATCAACAACCTCGACACCCGTCCGTTGCCGTCCTGGAACGGGTGCGTGCGCACGAAGCGGTGATGCAGCCAAGCGGCTTCGACCTCGACCGGGTACCGGCTTGGGGCAACTTCGTCGTGGTAGATCGCGAAGAACCGGTCCATCTCGGCTTCGACATGCTCCGGCGGGCAATACTGGTGGACGACGCCGTCGGGTCGGCGAGGGTTATTCGGGGCGACCTTCCAGACCCCCTTCCGAACGAAAGGCACCTGCACTTTCCTGATCCGGCCATCGACGATCGTCAGCCCCGTGACCGTTTCCTGGTGACGGGTCAACAACGCATGCCAGCTCTTCAGCATGCTTGCCGTCAGCGAACGCCCCTCCGCCACGTCCTGCCAGACCATCTCGCACGCGGCGGTCTGATCTTCGAGCAGTCCGTTGATGACTCGGTCATCAAGGTTTTCGAGCGTGTGGGCGCCGACGACTCCCGCAAACCCTTCGGCTACCAGTTGCTCCGTCACGCCGCGTTTAAGCGTATAGAGTCCTTCTATCTGACCGGTCTCGATGGCGAACGCGCGGTTGCGTTCGGCGAGCCACGCCTCGATGAAACGGTCGGCCGGGTCTCCCGCTTTCATCTCCGAGCGCGCCTCGAGCCACTGCCGTTCCAGCACCCGGCACTGCGGGTTACCCCAGTCTTCCGCACCGTCGGGCAGGCCTTCGAGCGGCTTCCAGATCTCGGGGTGTTCGTTCATAACGGGATTATAGAACGCTTTGCCCCTGCACCCTGGGAAAAACGGTTGGGGGGTCGGGTGGGCCACAAAAACCCAATCTCCCCGCTCTCATCCGTTCCGGCGCAAAAAACGCCCCCTGCGCACTCGTCCCATCGAGCCTCTGCTCGTTGCCGACCTGCCTTTCCAATGCGCTGCTACGTTGGAGCCGGCAGGCTTCCTTCAATCGCGTTCCCGGAACTTAGCTTCGAGCCACGCAAGTGCCTTCCTCTGGTCATCGGGAGTCGCCCGTCTGACCTGGGCAAGCAGCCAAATCCACGAAGGCGGTTCGGAAACGATGTTCTCCGCACCACGGCAGTTGCTGCACAGGACGAAAAGGTCATCCAACGACTCCTTGCTGCGGTGGTTACCGTCCTGGACTTGACCGATGTGGAGCTTTGTTCTCAGACCCGGGTTCGCTTCGTCGGGCTCTCCAGCTCCCCCACCGCACAAGGCGCATGTATACCCGTTTCGTTCGAGTGTCTGCACACGCAACGCTGCGGGCATGCGTCGCTCAACCTCGTAGTTCAACGTCTTCATGGATCCAGACTAAAGGCCGCAACTCCTAACAAGGGGCTCCTTGCCCAACGTGGTCAGGAACATAGTTCCCAACCTTCTTTCGCGAATCAATGTTCGGGCGTCCATGTGACCTACGTCAGCGTAACGACCTGGGATGGAGCCACGCGGCGGCGACGATCCGTGGTCGCTCAACGTCTGGGGGAATCGTCCGTGATTGCGGTCACCCTAGAAGACGCGCGGGAACAAAGTCAACCATGGTCGCAGCACAATGCCACCACCCACGCGATCAGACCGTTGCGAAGAAGCTTTCATCCACGACTACGTCCTTGACGGTCGTTCCGTCACCTCGACACCCAACCTATGATCAACGATCAAATCGCAGAACTCGTCCCCATCGACCAAGTCAACTGGCGGCGCACCATCTCTTGTCGCTTCGGCACGAGCGGCTGGAGTAAACGCCCCAGTCGTGATGATCAGTCCCTTTTCCCCTCGACCGGTCATTGCGCCGCGGAAGTCCCGTACGACATTCGGGCCGACACTTCCAGCGTACCGCTTACATTGAAAGTAAATTGGGAAGCTCACAAGCGAGATCTTGTATACGCCAACCTGATGACGATGCAGGCCCCGGTATCCGCAGCGAAACTCGACACGGTTTCGCGGCGGTCGGTCGGATCGTCGGAAACCAGGACTTCCACACGGTGCGAGTTTCCTCCTTGGGCCACGGACACGTACCAGGCACGCAACGGCAGCTTCGGATCCGCGCCCGAGTAGACCCGTACGCCCGCAGGGAGATCGGCGTTGAGAGACTCGACGGGTTCCCATGCCAGATCCGGCGCCGCGGCTGCCCAAGTGAATACCGTCGCGCTGCAGACCACGCATGCCACGAACGCCTGCAATTGATCGCGAAGCCGTCCTCGCACGGCATCAACCCCGCCGGACCGTCCGTCGATCATACACGGCGGCGACCCGCCGACGAGGCGCTACGGTTCGTCCATCACGCTCCGGATGCGGTGCTTGTCCCGCGCCTTCTCGTACGCCGTTTCTGAGATCAGGCCTTCGTCCGCGAGCGCTTTCAACTCGTCGAGCTTTCTGTCGAGCCTCGCTTGGTTGGACGCTCGCATGGCCTCAGGTCCCCTCGTTAGAGGGCCCCGGTCCTTGAAGCCGTAGCTCGCCTCCTCGAACTCGACTCGCCGGTTGACGCTGCGGATCCGGGAGTAGAGCACCTCGATGAGGACGAGACCGAGAAGCATCGGCAGCATCCAGCGAAGGTCTCCCAAGTGGTACGCCTGGTAGATCAGGGCGAGGTTGAGTGCCTGGATCAATCCGGCCAGCGCGACGAGCATTCGCCGCTGGTAGCGCTTCGTCGTCTCGCCCACCGCCTCGTCCGACGGCTCGTTGGACATCCGCCAACCGATCCGGTCGACATCGTTGGCGATGTAGCGGAAGAACTGGGAGACGCCGATCAGGAACAGTGCCAACAGGGCCGCCCGCCAACCGTGGTAGACAAACAGCATGGCGACGAGCAGCACGTAGCCGCCGCCGATGCCGACGAACAGTGTTCCCTTCCAAAGGCGTTGCAGCTTGACCTGGGCGGTCGACTCAGCGGGTGAGGTCATCGATTGCCTCGCAATGGTTGTCTGGACCTGTATTGGAGTCGCCAGCGTCCAACGGTTCGCGCACGAGGGCAACGGCGACCGGTCCAGTACCGGTCGACAACCCTGCCAGGTTCCGCATCACGGTACGCGTCCGCGCACCCACGTCGTTGCCGGTTACGTCTCAACGCGGGACGGGACAAGCCCGTCCCCTACGCGCGTGACTCATCCAGGAATCTAGTCGCCGCCCCGAGCAACAGGGCGCCCGCGCTGTTCAGGAACACCTGGATTCCGCGCTCCCGCCAGTATCGGTAGTCCTCCGGGGATCGGGTGACGGTCCCAGCGGCTTTGCCGGCGGCGACGATCTTCTCGGTGAGCGCCTCGATCGTTTTCAACACGCTCGGGTGTTTCGTCTGTCCCGGCACGTCCAACGCGACGGACAGATCCGAGGGGCCGAGAAAGACCACGTCGACGCCTTCGGTGGCGATGATCTCGTCTGCCCGGTCGATGCCGGCGCGGGTTTCGATCTGCACGACCACGACGGTGGACTCGTTCGCCGCCGACACATAACCGGGGGTAGGCGCGAAGTCGTTGATGCGAACGCCGGCAAGGCCGCGCTTGCCCATCGGCGGGTACTTCACGGAGTCCACCACCCGCTGGGCTTCCGCTGCTGAACTGACCATCGGCGTCATGGTCCCGATCGCGCCGGCATCGAGGTACTTGGCCATCACCTGCTGGGTGTTCTCCCCAACCCGCGCAAGGATCGGAATACGCCGTGCCTCGGCCGCCCGGATCATCTCGACGGCGCTCGCCGGACCGATGGGCGCGTGTTCGCCGTCGATCATCAGGAAATCCATGCCGGCGACGGCCAGCACTTCCACGACGGTGGGCGATTCGATGTTGACGAACGCACCGATGAGCGGCTCACCGGCTTTCAGTCTGGCTCGGAAGGACGGATCAATCATCGTCGGTTCGCGCCGTCGGGGACGCCCTTGTGGCGTCCCATCGGTATTTCGCCACGGCCTGCGGGCATCCAACACGGGCGACGACAAGCGTCGCCCCTACACTCAAATGCGGAATCCACGAGTCCGTCTTAAGTCCGGTTTTCTATCTGGCCAGCTTCTTCCGCTTGCGCTGTACGTAGTCGACGAGGATGTATTCGCCGAGCTTGTCCGGCGACGTGAAGAACACCCGACCGCCGTTGATGCGGGCGATGGCGTCCATGAACGCCTTCAGATGGTAGTCCACGTCGAGCATGAAGGTGTTGATGGCAATGGACTTGCTGGTGCAGCGCTTAACCGCGCGCAGCGTCGCCCGGTAGGTCTCCGCCGTCGGCGGGTAGGCGAACCGGGCACGGCCGTTCTCCAAGTGGGCGGTGGGTTCGCCGTCGGAGATCATGATGATCTGCTTGGTGCCTGCGTTGTGCTTGTCGAGCAGCCGTTCGGCCAAGAGCAGAGCGTGCTGCATGTTGGTGCCTAGCACGTACTCGTCCCATTGCAGGAACGGCAGGTCGTGGGCCTTGAGCTCCTTGGCGTAGGCAGCGAAGCCGATGACGTGGAAGGAGTCCTTCGGGAAACGCGACGTGATCAGGTTGTGCAGCGCCAAGGCGACCTTCTTAGCCGCTTGGAACGAGCCGCGCAGCGCCATCGACCACGACAGGTCCACCAGCATGGCGGTCGCCGTCGAGGTGATGAGCTCCGAGCGGTAGATCTCGAAGTCCTCGTGCTTCAAGCGCACGGGAGTGTGCGGACCGTCCCGATCGATGGCGTTGCGGATGGTGCGCGGCATGTGAAGGTGGAAGGGGTCGCCGAACTCGTACGCCTTGGTCTGTTCGAGGCGTTCGCCGAACCGCCCTTCCTCGGGTAGCGCGTGGTTGCCGAGGCTCTGGCGACGCAGCCGCGCATAGATCTCGCCGAGAGCCTTCTGGCCGATCATTCGCGAGCCGCGCGGCGTCAGTTCCCACTTGTCGCCCTTGGGCCGGATGTAACCCGCCTTCTCGAGCGCCTCGAGCAGCTTCTTCAGGTCGTCGAGTGACTCCGCCGCGTCGTCGTCCAGCAGCTCCTTCAAGAGGTCGCGGTCGATGCGTTCCAAGTCGTTGGTGCGTTCCGCCACCTGCACCTGGTTGATGAGTTCGTCGAGTTGGCGCATCTCGCGCATCAACCGCATCGCGGCTTCGAGGTCGATGTCCTCGCGACCGCCGAACCGGTAGCGCGACGAACGCGGGGCGTGAGCCGACATGGCCTGTGCCAGGCGTTGCAGTTCGTTTTGGAGGTCGGGATCACCGAAACGGTCCGAGAGCAGGGACTGCAGTTGGGCCCGCTGGTCGGGGGTCAGGGAGTCCATCAGGGATTGCGCCGCCGCCATCTGCTGGCTCATCTGCTCGATGAGATCCTCCAAGGACTCCGGCACCTTGTCCCCGAACATGTCGCCGTACTTGTCCATGAAGTCCTTGAAGAAGGACTCCATCGCGTCCGGATCCACGCCCTTCGCCTTCTTCGACAGGAGATCGTTCAAGTCCTTCAGCATGTCCTTCATGCGATCGATGTCGCCTTTGGACATGTTGTTGACCATCTTCTCGATGTCGTCGAAGAACGTCTGCGTCATGGCCCGGCGCAGTTGATTGAGAAGCTCGATGTAGCGCTTCTGCGCCTCGGGGTTCAGGAACTCGTAGTTCTCGAGTTCCTGCATCCTGCCCGCGGCATTGTCGGGCAGTTCTTCGAGCCGCGCCTTGTTCTTCTCGGCGACGTCGCGCATGACATCGTCGACGAGTTCATCCCCCTCGCCGTCCAGCCACTCGTCGATGGTCCCGCGTTCCAAATCGAGAATCTCGTCGAGCTCCTTTTCGATTTCCTTGAACACACTCGAGAGGTTGAAGCGGTCGAGGTGCTGCCGCTTCTGGTTCCGCAACTGTTTCAGCATGTCGCGCAGGCCCTGCATGTGCCCGCCCTGGGGGATGTCCATGCCGCGCGAGAACAGATTGCGCATCGCCCAGCGCAGGTCCCCGTACTCCATGAGGTCGTCGACCATGGCGCCGAGCGCGTTGTCGGCGTCGACTTCGCCGGCCTGGCTGCCGTCCCACTCCGAGAACCGGTGACGGGTTGGAAACCTGCGCATTTTCGATGCGTCCCGTTAGCCGGTGAACGTGGAACGGCCGGAGCTGCTCTTCTTGTTGAGCAGCTTGTGCAGATGCAGGCCTTCGAGCACGAATTCGATGGCCGACGCCCGGGCGGCTGACACTGGTACCTCCGCCAAGGACTCCACCGCAGCCTCGAGCCCTTCAAGCTGCTCGACGATCTCCTCGTAGTCGGCACTCTGGGCGTCCTCGGCGGTCTCGACGCTGAAGCCCTCGTCGAAAGCCAGCACCACGTCGGCGAGCATGTCGACGTTGAAGCGCCGGTCGAACACCGCCTTGATGCCGGCGGCGAGGATGCGCCCGGTGATGCGGTCCTCCTGGCCTTCCTCCATCGCCTCGAACTCCACTTTGCCCTGCAAGGACGGAAGAACGAAAGGCAGGTCCGACATGCGCGGCACCACATCCGTCTCGCCGATGCGCAATGCGCGCCGGAAGGCGTTGGCGAGAAGCGCCTCGTAGTTGGCGACCGAGGCGCGCACCGACACCCCCGAACGCTGGTTGACGTCCGGTGAGCGCCGCGCCTGGTGGGTGATCTCGGCGACGATCTCCTTCATGAAGGACGGCACGTGGACACGGTAGTCGCCCATGTCGAGCGCAACCGCCTCCTGCTCCATGATGTCGATTTCCTTGTGGATGTCCTCCGGGTAGTGGGTGCGGATCTGGGCACCGTAGCGATCCTTCAACGGCGTGATGATCCGGCCCCGGTTGGTGTAGTCCTCCGGGTTGGCGGTGGCGACCAGGAACACGTCGAGGGGCAGGCGCACCTTGTGGCCGCGGATCTGCACGTCGCGTTCTTCGAGCACGTTCAAGAGCCCCACCTGGATGCGTTCGGCGAGATCGGGCAGCTCGTTGATGGCGAAGATGCCGCGGTTGACCCGCGGCACGAGACCGAAGTGGATCGTCAACTCGTCGTCCAGATAGCGACCCTCCGCCACCTTGATCGGGTCGACCTCGCCGATGAGATCCGCAATCGTGATGTCGGGGGTGGCGAGCTTTTCTGCATACCGTTCGGAACGCGGCAGCCAGGCGATGGGCGTGTCGTCGCCCGCCTCGGCAACGATCGCGCGACCTTTCGCAGTGATCGGATCGAACGGGTTTTCCGGGATTTCGGCGCCCTTGATGATGGGTGTCTCGTCGTCGAGCAGGCCGGCGAGGCCGCGCACCACGCGGGACTTCGCCTGGCCGCGTTCGCCGAGCATCATGATGTCCTGTCCGCCGAGTATGGCGTTGGCGATCTGCGGGATCACCGTCTCGTCGTAGCCGACGATTCCCGGAAAGAGGGCATCCCCGCGACGCAGCTTGGCGATGAGATTGCGGCGCATCTCGGCCTTGACGCCCAGAACTTGGTAGCCGGAGCCCTTGAGTTCGCCCAGTGTCGTCGCCTGCTTGCCCATGGACCCCTCTCGTCGCGGGACGCCATCGAGTGTGGCAGTTCGCAGGGGAAGTGGCAAACGGCAACGGACCGAAGCCTGTTCGATGCCTTCGTTTCGGAAGGTATCGGCGTACCGTCCGCCGGACGGCAAACCCGAGGCAAAGAGGGGGGCGACGATGCGAACCGCCGCGCCACCCCTCACCTTCCAGCTAGAACCAACCGTAGTGCATTGCCATCGCGTTCAGAACGACCAACGTGCATCCGATCAATGCGACCCACATGCACACCTTGTCTATGCGGCGAAACTCCCGCCAGCGTGAGCGAATGAAAGTCAACATTGTTTCTGGGCCTCGTAGTAGTGAACCCGGGCCTCCGCGGCCTTGCCAACGGACAATGCCGTGAAGAAGGCCGCGAGCGGAGCCGTGCTACCCGCGGTAAAGAAGCCGGCAACTACTGCGGCTGCCGCTGCGGCTGCGAACCCAATGGATGCATCCGTGGCCTCGTCGTGCAGGAAGGTGGCCTGTTCGCAGAGCGTGCAATTGGCGAACTCCCAGCCTACCCAATGACCATTGTCGTTGTATACCTTGGTCGGGGTGCAAGTGGGCCCATAGTTGCTGCCGCCGGGTCCGCCTTGAGCGATTGCACAGCCGCCGACGGTGGGCAAGACACTAGTGATCGGGGCGTCGGGAGTTCCGCCAACGAGAAACGCTAGCGCGAATGCCGTTGGCGTGCCTAGGTACCTGAGCAAGTATTTCAAGGTGTTTTCCTCCTTGTCGTTGAGCAGTTGGGGGACATTTGATTGACCCTTACCTTTTGGGTTGGAGATGAACTGCCAATCTCTTTGGGCGGGGATCGCCCGTCCGAGAGCGGGCGCATTCAACACCTTCGCCGCAACGTCCGCTATGACATCCACAACTACCTAGGATGCACAGTGCTCAAGTCGGTATTGGGCCTTCGAGCGGCGGCCAGCACCGACCATTCCGCCCAAAGTGGCGGGTGCAACGAGCCCGACGACGGTCATCCCAAACGCCCCAACTCGCAGGGACGAGGGACCCATGTCTACCACCACGCGACGGCGCTGTTCGAGATGGGGTTCGCGATTGCAGTCGCGTCGTGCACGTCAAAGCGCGTGCGGCGGCGTAGAATACGCACATGGACACACGGGCACAGACAGCGGATTCCGTCCGGGAGGAGCGCAAACGTCAAGTTGCGCTCGGCTATCGCGTGTTCGCCGCCCTAGCCTGGGGCGATCTCGGCGACGGGCATATCAGCGCCCGCGATCCCGAACGAGCCGATTGCTTCTGGCTGCTCGATGTCGACACCCCGTTCGGCGAGGCGTCGCCTGGGAAATTGGTACTCGTAAAGCCGGACGGCTCTGTGGAAGGTGGCAGCGGCAAGACCAACCTGCCGGCCTACTACATCCACTACCCGATCCTCTCGGCACGACCCGACATCGCGAGCGTCGCGCACACGCACACCTCCTACGGCACGCCGTTCTCGGCATCGGCGACGCCCTTCGAACCGATCACCCAGGAGGCCTGCATCTTCCACGACGACCACGCCGTGTTCGACGACGAAGAGGTGCAGGTGCAGAGTGTCGACTGCGGCGAGCGCATCGCCCGGGATCTCGGCCGCAACCGCGGCATCGTTCTGCGCAACCACGGTTTGCTGACCGTCGGCGCCACCGTCAAACACGCCGTGGCCTGGTTCGTGATGATGGAACGCGTTGCGGAAGCGCACTTGAAGGCGCGCGACCCCAAACCGATCTCCCACAATGCCGCCCTCTACGCGAAGGCCGACCTGACCACCGACGAGTACACCAACTCGGTTTTCGACTTCCTGGTAGGTCACCACCTCGAAGCGCATTGAAAGCCCGATGAGATACGTGTCGACGCGGGGCGACACCGTGCCCATGCCCTTCTCGCAAGCGGTGCTGACCGGCCTCGCGCCCGACGGCGGCCTCTTGGTGCCGGAACGGTTTCCCGACGTGGCCGACAAGCTCGACGCGTGGCGTGAACTCTCCTACGTCGAGTTGGCCCAGGAGATATTCCGGCTCTATGTCGACGACATTCCGGCCGCTGATCTCGACGCCATCGTGGCGGACGCCTTCACCGCCTTCGACCACCCGGACATCGTGCCGCTCGTGGATCTCGGCGACTTCAAGGTGCTGGAGCTATTCCACGGGCCGACGTTGTCGTTCAAGGACGTCGCCCTGCAGACTCTCGGGCGCGTGTTCGACTACCTGCTCGGGAAGTCGGGCCAGCATCTGAACATCGTCGGCGCCACGAGCGGCGATACCGGCAGCGCCGCCATCTACGGGGTGCGCGGCCGCGAGAACCTGAGCATCTTCGTGCTCTATCCCAACGGGGGCACGAGCGCGCTCCAGGAACTGCAGATGACCGCGGTTCCCGACGCCAACGTGCACTGTCTCGCCATCGACGGCAGCTTCGACGACTGCCAGTCGATACTCAAATCGACCTTCGGCGACCTCGCATTCAAGGCCCGGCATCGTCTCGGCGCCGTCAACTCGATCAACTGGGCGCGTGTACTGGCGCAGATGTCGTACTACGTCCATGTCTGCCTGCGCTCCGAGGGGCCTGCGGTATTCGCGGTCCCGACCGGCAACTTCGGCAATATCTTCGCCGCCATCGCGGTGCGCGGCATGGGCGTGCCCATCGGACGCTTCGTGCTCGCCACCAACGACAACGACATCCTGGCGAGGTTCTTCCGGACGGGCGTCTACCGGCGCGGCGCGGTGCACCAGACCATCAGCCCGTCCATGGACATCCAGGTCGCGAGCAATCTGGAACGGTTCCTGTGGCTGCGCTTCGGCCGGAATCCGGAGCGGGTCAAGCGGTTCATGGCCGAATTCGCCACGTCGGGCGAAGCCGCCGTAGTGGATGGCAAGGGGGTCGACGACAGCGTCGATGCCGTGGCCGTGGCCGAAACCGATACCAGGACCGCGATGCGGGACATCCACCGGCGCTACGGCTACGTCGCAGACCCGCACAGCGCCGTCGGCATCGAGGCGGCACGTCGCGTCGCATCAAAGACCCCCGACGGGACAAAGCCGGTATGCATCGCCACGGCCCATCCCGCCAAGTTCCCGGACGCCGTCATCGAGGCCATCGGCTCAAGCGCCCGAGACGCTGCCCGCCATCCTCGCCTAGACTGTCTCGACGCCGCCTCCGCGAGACGCGCGGTTCTCCCGGCGGACATCGAAGCGGTCAAAAACTACATAGGCGACCACGCGAGCCGACAATGATCCTCGACGACAAGCTTGCCGCCGGCGACGTCATCGTCCTCGACGGCGCCATCGGCTCCGAAATCGACCGCCTCGGCGGGAAAATGGATCTCGCCGCGTGGTGCGGCGTGGCCAACTGGACGCATCCCGACACGGTGCGTCGGGTGCACGAGTCCTACCTCGAAGCGGGCGCCGACGTGATCACGGCCAACACCTTCGCGACCTGCCGGCATGTGCTGGAAGCCGCCGGCTACGGCGCCGAGACGGTCGCCATCAACCGCCGTGCCGTCGAACTCGCCCGGCAAGCGCTGGAAAACGTGGCACCGGACCGACCGGTGGCGATCGCCGGTTCGATGTCGAACAACGTGGCCTGGCTCCCCGGCACGGTCGGCCCCGATCCGGCGTACGAGCCGACCCCCGAACAGGAGGCCGCGAACTACCGGGAAATGGCGGATACCCTCGCCGAAGCGGGATGCGATCTGCTCGTCATGGAAATGATGACGGACCTGGAGCACGCGGGCCGCGTCACCGAAGCCGCGCTGGCCACCGGATTGCCGGTGTGGACGGGCATCAGCACCAGCCAAGGACCGGACGGCAGGATGCTTGGCTGGAACATCGCCCAAGAGGAGGCGGATGGCAGGCTTGCAGAGGACTTCGAACAGGGAGCGACGTTGCCGCTCGAGACGATCATCGACGCGCTCTCGGCACTCCGTCCCCAGGCAATGGGCATCATGCACAGCTCGCTGCCCTCCACGACGCCCGGGCTCGCCGCGTTGTTCGAACGATGGAGCGGGCCGGTCATGGCCTACCCCGAAGCCACGGGTTTCGACGCCGAGACCCGTCGGCACATGGGCACGGTCCCGGTGGATGTCTTCGCCGAGCACTGCCGCGGCTGGGTAGAGAAGGGCGTTCAGATCATCGGCGGCTGCTGCGGGACGACCGTCCACCACATCCGGGCGATGGTGGAGTCGTTGCCCGAGCGGCCCGGGCCACGCCCATTCGAATTAGCGTCGTCATAGAGTCCGGGGATGAGGGCCGCCCTCCCCTCGGATAGCTGACCGAGTCGCCCCACGGGATCCCAACCGGCGAGTCCCGCCGCCAAGGTCGGCAATGCCGCCAATGCCAAGATGGCGGCAGCGAAATGGAAAAGACTGCCCTAGCGTGACGCCCACCGGCCGGGCGGCTCGAAGGCGCCCTGCCAGGCACCGACACGCTGGCGTTGCGCCTCGTCTTGGAGCGTGCCCATGTACATCCCGCCATCGCCGTCCGTGAACGCAAAGCCGACCGCCACCATTCTCGCCTGGAGACTGTTCTCGTTGTAGAAGCCCTCCACGGCAAGAAAAGGCTTCAGTTCCAAAGCAGCATGGATGACCCCGACAGCAGTGCGAACGGACGCAGGTTGCCGGCCTCGAATACATCCAGCACGGGCGGATCGAGGCGGAATATCTCGCGGGCAAGGGTCGCCGTGAGGTCGTCGTCGCCCAGTGCGCCGTCGAGCATCCGCAGGCGCGCCGCCGTCAGCCACAACATCAACCACGCGAATACCAGGCAGCCGATGGGCAGCACCGAGACAGGAATGCTGTATTCGCCAACGGACACCGACCCCTGGGCCGCGCCGCCGAGATTGGCCAGCGAGGCGAGGAAGATGGTCAGCAGCGTCCCGATCATCGAAATCCAGAACAGCTTGGAGAGCGCCTTGATCGCCCGCAGGAGTGCTTCCACCGGAAGTGTCAGCGGGCTGATGCCGGCATAGTCCACGCTGCGCAGCCCGGGATCGGATCGCGGCTCCGGCTCGGCCGCCTGCCGGCCCGAGTCGTCTGTGCGCGAAGGTCGCTCAGTCATTGCCCTCAAGCCATCCGAGATTCCACGTCCGCAAGAGCGGCGGGCAATTGCGTGAGGCTGGTCACGGTCGCGGTGGCATCGGGTTTCGCGTCCGAACCGACGAGATTGACCCACACCGTCGCCATTCCCGCCGCGGTGGCACCTTGGACGTCATCGATCTCGTGATCGCCGATGTGCACGGCCTCCCCCGGCGACACGCCAGCGTGGACCATTGCGCGTTCGAACATTGCCGTGTGGGGCTTGCTCGCACCCACGTCCGCCGCGCAGTAGCCGAACGAGAAATAGCGATCGAGGCCGAGCCGCGCGAAGTCGGCGTTGCCGTTGGTAAGCGACGCCAAGGTGTACGAGCCGGATAGCGTGTCCAAGACATCCAGCGCGCCGGCGAAGAAATCGATGCGGTGGCGCCAGTCCAGGAACTCGGCGAACGCGCCGGCCGCCAATTCCGCGGCCCTCGACCGCGAATAGCCGCAGTGTTCGATGGTCTCGGTGAGCACCCGCTCACGCAGCAGCGATATGTCGTGCACGATGCCGGGATTGTCGGCGATGACGCCGTCGCGAAGGGCGGCATGGTCCTCCTTCGCCAAACGCTGGTATTCCGGGACGCGCGGCCGCAGCCAGTCCCGCATTCGACGCTCGGCGCGACCGATCACCACGTCGACGCTCCACAGGGTGTTGTCGAGATCGAAGGTGACGAGCCGAATCACGGTGTCGACCGACCCTTGTTCGATGTCGCGGGTTCGCGACGCGCACGGGGGTGTGCGGCGTCGTAGACCTTCGCCAGGTGCTGAAAGTCGAGGTGTGTGTAGACCTGCGTGGTGGAAATGTCGGCATGGCCCAGGAGTTCCTGCACGGCACGCAGGTCGCCGCTCGACTCCAGGAGGTGGCTGGCGAAACTGTGCCGAAGCAGATGCGGATACAGGCCGTCGCTGCCTGTCGTGCGCGCGGCGATCTTCTTCAGCCTGAGCTGGACATTCCGCGGCGACATTCGTGGACTCCCGCGACTCGCACCGCCGCGGCTCGTGAACAGCGGATCGCGTCCGCTCGCTTCAGGTCTCTTTGCAAGCCAGGCCTCGACCGCGTCGGACGCCGCCTTCCCGATGGGGACCACCCGGGTCTTGTTGCCCTTTCCGGTGACGGTGACGAACCCGTTGGCCAGATCCAGGTCGCGAATGTCGATATCGACGAGTTCGGCCAGCCGGATGCCGGTGCCGTAGAGCATTTCCAGCATGGCGCGGTCGCGCACCTCGATGGAGGACTCGGCAGGTTCGCTGAACAACCGCGCTGTCTGGTCGGGATCCATGGTCTTCGGCAGTCGTTCCCGCTGCTTCGGCGCCCGCACGCCGATGGCCGGGTTGGCGCCGACTACCCGGTGCCGGACCAGGTACTCGAAAAAGCTGCGTACGCTCGAGAGGTGTCTGGCGATGGTTCTCGGCGACAGGCCCCGCGCGTGCAGGGTGCCGGCGAACTCCTTGACATGGTGGGATTTGACTCGCGGTGCCGGAATTCCACCCGAATCCCCGACGAATCGCGCAAGGTCCCGGCGATACGCGGCCACCGTGTGCTCGGAGGCGCGTCGTTCCACCACGAGATGGGTGAGAAACCGTTCGACATCGGCGTCCATGCCGACCTCCGTGTTCATCCCGCCGCGTGGCTAGGCCGGATTCGGCGCCGATGCGTCAAATCCGTTGAACTCCCAGGCGTACCAGCGTCCGCGACAGCACGTCCCCGATGTAGAGCAGGAACACCTTGCCCATGTCGGGCGAGAACCGCTGTGGATCCCAGGATCCGACGGCCAAGGTCGCGTTGAGACCATCCGAGCGCAACGGCACGATGGCGATGGATCCGACCGCGTCGAGGGAACTGTCCGGAAACAGAGCCGCGTACTCCTCCGGCCGATGCGCGGCGCATAGGGGAAGCGTGTGATCGAACAGCTGCGGGAGCGGAGGCGGTTCGCCGTCGGCGACTCCCGTCAAGTGATCGAGGCCCGTCGGCGGCGACCATCCTTCGACGAAACAGGTCGCATGGTCGGCGTCGAAGCCATCGACCAGGCAGCGCGCCAGCACCTCGTCGAGGCTCGCCAAGTCGGGCGCATCCATCAGCGCAAGGGTGAAGGTCGTGGTGCGGGAGAACACGCGGTCGTTTGCATCCGCGTTCTCGAGCAGCGTCGTCAACTGTTCACGCAGGTTCTTGTTGCGTCCACGCAACGCGATGACCTGCCGTTCGAGCAGCGATATGGCGTCGCCGGAATCGGCGGGCAGCTCCACCTCGGAGAGCACGTCCGGGCGTCGGACGAAGAAGTCCGGGTGTTCGGCGAGGAACGCCGCCACCGTCTCGTCGTCCAAAGCCGCTTCGAGCGGCTTCGTGCCCTGGGCTGCTGTCCCGGGCGAAGGCCCTCGATCAGGAACGGTCATAGTTCGATTCGCCCGGTGTAGACAAACTGCGTCGGCCCCGAAAGTGTAGCGGGCGAGCCGTGCCCTTGCCATTCGAGGCGAATCTTGCCCCCCGGCACCGAGATCTTCGCGCGCGGACCGAACCGGTCGTGCAGGCGGGCGGCAACCATGGCCGCACAGGCGCCCGTTCCGCAGGCACGGGTCTCCCCTGCCCCCCGCTCGTACACCCTCAGCCGTCCGAAGCGCCGGTCCACAACCTGCAGAAACCCGACGTTGACCTGCTCGGGGAAGCGTTCGTGATGCTGCAGGGCGCTCCCGATGCCCTCGACATCGGCCCGGGACACGTTGTCGACGAATACCACCGCATGCGGATTGCCCATCGACACCGGCGTCACCTCTACGCAATCTCCGCCCAAGTCGATGACATAGGAGGTCGCCGCCTCGTCCGCCAGGAACGGCACGATGGCGGGTTCCGTGCTCGGCACGCCCATGCCCACCCGCACCTGTCCGCCGTCCTGCAATTCGGTGCGAATGCTCCCGGCTGCGGTTTCGAGGATCAGATCTCGTTTGACGGTGAGTTCCTCCCCGACCACGAACCGTGCAAAGCAGCGTGCGCCGTTCCCGCACTGCTCCGCCTCCGAACCGTCGGCATTGAAGATGCGCATCCGGAAGTCGGCGTCGGGATCGCTAGGCGGCAGAACGGCGAGCAACTGGTCGAAGCCCACGCCCGTGCGACGGTCGCTCCACGTTCGAATCTGAACGGGCGTCGGCATGCCCCGCTGCGTGACCAGGTCGACGACCATGAAGTCGTTGCCGAGGCCATGCATCTTGGCGAAGCGAAGCTTCATCGACCTAGATTGCCGCGCGCTACCGATCTACCCCCATTATACGGCCAGCGCGATCGGGACCCGGCTAGCCGAACGTCTCCGGGCGGAGCAGGTCGCTGATCGTCTCCCGTCGCCGCACCAAGGCAAACCCGTCGCCGTCCACCAGCACCTCGGCGGCGCGGGGGCGCGTGTTGTAGTTCGAACTCTGCGCGAAGCCGTACGCGCCTGCGGTTCGTACGGCGAGCAAGTCGCCTTCGTTCAGCGCGAGTTCGCGGTCGAGAGCCAGGAAGTCGCCGGTCTCGCAGATCGGACCCACGATGTCCCAACGCCTAAGCGCACCGCCGTTCTCGGCCACCGGCTCGACGGCATGCCAAGCTTGGTACAACGCCGGGCGAATCAGGTCGTTCATCGCCGCGTCCACGACGGCAATGTTGCGATGCCCGGGCGCCGGGGCGGGCTTTAGGTATTCCACCCGGGTAAGCAGCACTCCCGCATCGGCGACGAGGCTTCGACCCGGTTCGACCCGGAGTTGCAGCGGGCGTTCGGCAAGGGTGCGCCGGAGCGCTTCCCCCAGCCTGTCGAGAGCCAGAGCCGGTTCGTTCCCGTAGGCAACCCCGAAGCCGCCGCCGATGTCGATGTGATCCAAAGCGATGCCTTCCCCGCCCAGGGTGTCCGCCAGTTCGAGCAGCGCCGTGAGAGCTCTCTCGAACGGCTCCACGTCGGCGATCTGCGAACCGATGTGGCAGTCGATCCCGGCCACCGTGAGGTCGGGGGACGCCCACGCCCGGCGGTAGAGATCCAAGGCTTGCGCCGGCGGTACGCCGAACTTGCTTTCCTTGAGCCCCGTGGCGATGTAGGGGTGCGTGTCGGCATCCACGTCGGGATTCACGCGAATCGACACCCGCGCCTTGCGTCCGAGCAGCCGCGTGCGGGCTTCGAGCCGCGCGAGTTCCGAGGCGCTCTCCACGTTGAACGCGTCGATGCCGCACTTGATGCCGAAGTCGATGTCTGCCGTGGATTTGCCGACGCCGGAGAAGACCACCCGTTCCGGGTCGCCGCCGGCGCGCTGCACCCGTTCGAGTTCGCCCCCGGAGACGATGTCGAAGCCCGCGCCGAGTTTATTCAGACGGGCAAGGATGGCCAGGTTCGAATTGGCCTTGACGGCATAGCAGATCCGGTGGTCGACGCCGGCGAGGGCGCGATCGATCCGGGTGTATTGCTCGCGCACGTTCTGCCACGAATAGACGTAGACGGGCGTGCCCACTGCGGTTGCGATGCGTGCCAGGGGGACGCCTTCCGCGCAGAGTTGGCCGTCCCTACGCGCGTACCCCATCCCCCTCTCCGCCAGCGGACGATGCCGTCGCCTGTTCATCGGGCAGCTCGAGAGGCCCCTTCTGTCCGCAGGTCGCCGCGCTCGCGCAGAACAGCCCAACGAACAGCCAACGCGCAATTCTGGCCCACATGCTGACGTTCCTAGAGTCGGTGACGGGCGGCCTCGATGGCGGCCCGAACCGCGGCTGGCGCCGTGCCGCCGAAGTGATCCCGGGCGGCGACGGCCCCGTCCAGGGTGATCGCATCGTAGACATCTTCACCGATTCGATCCGACAGCCTGGCCAAGTCGTCGAACGGAATCGCCTCCAGGGAAACGCCACGTTCCTCCGCCAGCGACACGACCCGCCCGACGATCTCGTGGGCATCACGGAAGGGCACGCCCCGGCGGACGAGATAGTCGGCAAGGTCGGTCGCGACGGCGAATCCGACGTCGGCCGCGGCACGCATCGCCTTCGGATCGGGCTCGATCGCGGACACGATGCCCGACATGGCTTCCAGGCAATCGCACAGCGCATCGGCCGAGTCGAACAGCGGTGGCTTGTCCTCCTGGTTGTCGCGGTTGTACGCCAGGGGCTGGCCCTTCATCAGCACGAGCAGCGCGTTGAGGTCGCCGATGATGCGCCCGCTTTTGCCGCGAATCAGTTCCGCCACGTCCGGGTTCTTCTTCTGCGGCATGATGCTCGATCCCGTGCAGTAGGCGTCCGGCAACGTCACGAATCCCCATTGCGGCGACGTCCAGAGCACGAGTTCCTCGCACCATCGGGACAGGTGCACGGCGGCGAGGCTGGCGGCGGCACAGAACTCGATGGCGTAGTCCCGGTCGCTGACGGCATCCAGGGAATTGGCGCTTGCCGCGTCGAAGCCGAGTTCCGCAGCCACGGCAAGCCGGTCGATGGGGAACGTCGTGCCGGCGAGCGCCGCGCTGCCCAGCGGCGACACATTGACCCGTTTTCGGCACTCGCGGAAACGCTCCCGGTCGCGGCATGCCATCTCGAACCACGCCATCAGGTGGTGCGCAAACGTGATGGGTTGAGCGGTCTGCAGGTGCGTCAGCCCCGGCATCACCGTCTCCGTGTTCTCGCTCGCCAAATCCACCAGGCGGGTCATCAAGTCGGTCAGACGTCCGTCGACGGCGTCGATGCGGTCACGCAGCCATAGTCGGACGTCCGTCGCCACCTGGTCGTTGCGGGATCGACCGGTGTGCAGCCGCTTGCCGGCCTCGCCGACGAGTTCGGTGAGCCGCGCTTCGATGTTCATGTGGACGTCTTCCAACGCCGGGTCCCAGCGGAATTCGCCTCGCTCGATCTCCGCGCGTATCGCGGCCAGACCTCGCACGATGGCGGCCCGGTCGTCGGCGCTCAGTATGCCGGCGGCCTCAAGGGCGTTGGCGTGGGCGATGGAGCCCTGGATGTCGTGGTGGTACAACCGCCGGTCGACATCCACGGATGCCGTGAAGCGGGCGACGAATTCGGCAGTGGGCGCCGAGAATCGCCCACCCCACATGCTCGGCTTTGCGCTGTCCTTGTCGGGGTTGCCCGTGTCGCCGTCGTTGGCCATGGTCGATCCGTCGCTAGCGGGCTCGCGGAAACCGAGCCGGCGCGCGATTATATCAACGCCCGCTTCGAGCATCGGGCGCTTACCGGTGAAGGAGATCGACTTGCCAACACTCCGCATCGCGACACGACGCAGCCCCCTGGCCTTGACCCAGGCCAAATTCGTGGCCGCAAGGCTGCTCGAGAACGACCCGACGCTTGAAGTCGAACTCCTCGAGGTGGCGACCAGGGGGGACATCGACCAGTCGGCTTCCCTGGTTCGGTCGGCCGACCGGGACGGCAAACCCGGCAAGGGCGTGTTCATCGACTCGTTGCGCGATGCGGTTCTCGACGGTCGCGCCGACCTTGCCGCCCATAGCATGAAGGACGTGCCCGTCGCGCCCGTCCAGGGTCTCGCCCTGACGACATTCGGTCCCCGGGCGGATCCGCGCGATGCCCTGGTCGCGAGTCCCGGTTCGGGCATCCGCGACCTCTACGACCTGGCGCCCGGTGCGAAGGTGGCGACGGTCAGCATCCGTCGCCGGGCATTGCTCAAGAGTGTCCTGCGAGACGTCGAGGTAGTGCCCGTCAGGGGTAACGTCGGCACGCGTCTGGAGCGGCTCGACGAGGGTGGCTACGACGCGTTGCTCCTGGCTTCGGCAGGCCTCGACCGACTCGGGATCGATGGCCGGATCGCCCAGCGCCTGACCACCGAGACGTTCGTTCCGGCACCGGGCCAAGGTGCGCTCGCCGTGGAATACCAGGCCACGCGTTCCGATGTCCGAGATCTCGCAAGACGGGCGGTGGATCCGAATACCGAACGCTGCGTCGTCGCGGAGCGGGAGGTCGCCCGAGCCATCGGTGCCGATTGCGCCTTGCCCCTCGGCGTCCACTGCGTCGGAAAGGGAAACCTGCGCCTGACCGCCTTCGCCGCCGACGACGACGCCGCGCGGGTGCTGCGCGTCACCCTGTCCGGGGACGATCCTCTCGCTCTCGGCGCTGAGGCCGCCGGCCGCCTCGATGCCTTGGGTGCCCGCGAGTTGCTCGGCGTCTGATGCGCATCTGGCTGGCGAGAACCGAACCCGGTGCCACCCGCCAGGCGGCCTCACTTGCGGCAAACGGATTCGGTGTCTTGAAAGCGCCCGTTCTCGGCATCGAAGCGTTGCAGACCGCCCCGCCCGAAGGACCATTCGACGTGGTGGTATTCGTCTCGGAGCATGCGGTGTCCTGCGCTGCCGCCAACGGCTGGCCTTGCGGGCCAGCAATACCCATCGGGACCGCCGCCGCCCGCGCCCTGCAGGCACGCGGCGTTGAGCCGAGTTGGCCAGCCCAGGCCAATGCACAGGGCGTTATCGATGTCCTTGCACCGTCACCACCAGGGCGAGTGCTCGTTGTCAAAGGCCAGGGCGGCCGAACGACCCTCCAGGATTGGCTGCGCGCCCGGGAACGAACCGTCGTCGAGTGGGACGTGTATCGCCGGGTACCCCTCGATCCCGGGATTCAGGGAGAACGCGTCGATGCCATCGTGGCGGCGAGCGGCGACGGATTGCGAGTCGTCGAACAACTGTGGTTTGCTGAACCACGCGACGCCCGCGTCCCGCTGCTGGTGCCCTCCGAGCGCGTTGCGGAACTCGCCAAGGCGATGCGGTTTGAACGCGTCCTCGTGACGGCCGGTGCGGGTGCCTCCGCCGTCGTGGCCGGACTCCTCAAGCTGCGGGAGGGAAGTGGAAATGGCTGATTCCGATTCGGACCCGATCAAACCCGAGCCGTCTACCGACGCGTCCCGGGACGCCAAGTCGAAAGCACCGACCAAGCCGGACCCTGTTGAGCCCGAACCACCGGAACAGCCCGCGCCCACTCCCAGCGTACCCTCGGCAACCGCGCCGGCGAAGCCGCGCAGGACCGGGCGGACTCTCGCGACCTTTGCCCTGCTGCTGTCGCTCGTCGCGATCGGCGGATCGGTCTACCTGTTCTACCTGGCTTGGTTGACCGACCCGGATGCCCGGTTCGAGGCAGCGATCGGCGCGTACCAGGGCGACCTCGCCAACTTCCATGGCGCGACCACGGAGGAGGTCGCCGCGCTGCGCGAGGAATTCGCCGAACTCCGGGAGGAACTCGCCGCGCAACGCGAAGCGTTGGCCGAGGCACGCACCGCCATGACGGAAGCCATCGCCGACAACGTGGCCAGTGCGCCGCCCGCTCCTCGCGAGTGGCGGCTCGCCGAAGTGGAATACATGCTCACCATCGCCAACCACCGATTGCTCTTGCAGGACGACGCCAAGGGTGCGCTAGGCCTCCTCGCGGCCTCGGACCGCGTGCTTGCCGACCTCGACGACTACCGCTTCCACGACGTACGCGCCCTGCTCGCCGAGGAGCAGCTTGCCCTCAAGACCGTCGGCTACGCCGACATGCAGGGCGTCTTCCTGCGCCTGGAGGCCGTCAAGCAGTTGCTCGACCGCCTGCCGCTGCGCCTGCCCGAGTACACGTCCGACGACACCGACGACACATCCACCGAAGCCCATCAGGAGGCGTCGTTGCTCGACGCGTTTCTCGACCGTCTCGGCGGCCTCGTCCGGTTCCGCCGACACGACGGCGAGGCCATCCGCCCGCTGCTGGCGCCCCAGGAGGCCGAGTACCTGGAGCAGCACCTGCGCCTCGCCCTCGAGCGGGCCCAACTCGCGGTGTTGCGGCGGGACCAGGAGATCTTCGAGATCAGCCTTCGCGCCGCCCGGGCTTGGCTGCATCGATTCCTCGACCCGAGCCGAACGGCCGTAGCACAAGCCATGGGAGAACTCGACGAACTCCAGAGCACCAATCTCGAGGTGCGGCCGCCGGACATCTCGCGCTCGCTCGGACGGCTTCGCCAACTGCGTCGGAACGACGACGACGCGGTCCCATCAACGTGATCCGTCTGATCGTCCTATTGGTCGTTGGCCTTGGGGCCGGCGCCGTGCTTGCGTTCCTGATGGTTCGCGACCCCGGCTACGTCCTCGTTTCCTACGACGGCGCCACGATGGAGACGAGCCTCTGGTTCGCGCTCGCTTGCCTCATCCTCTTGGCCGTGCTCGCCTATCTCCTCGGCTTCCTTATCCGGCGTCTAGCACGAAGCGGATTCGCCGTATCCGGTTGGTTCCGCTGGCGCCGCACGACCAAAGCGCGCAACCGGTCCCTGACGGGGATCATGCTGCTCGCCGAGGGTCGCTGGAGCGAAGCCAAGCGGGCTCTCCTCGAGTCCGCGGACCGTATCGACACGCCCTTGGCCAACTTGCTCGCCGCGGCCCGGTCTGCGAACGAGCTCGGCGACTACAAGGAACGCGACGACATCCTCGGCCAAGCCCGGGAGTCGACACCGCAGGCCGACTTCGTCGTCGAACTCGTGCGAGCCGAACTGCAGCAGGTCGCCGGGCAATGGGCCCGGAGCATCGCAACGCTGAACGAGCTTCGCGCAAAGTCGCCGCAGCACCCGATGGTCCTCAAGAGGCTGTTCGACGCCCACGAGAAACTGGGGGATTTCGACGCGGTCGCGGAACTCGCGCCCTCGCTTCCCAAGGACGCGGCACCCGACATGGCAGGCGTGCAAGCCGCGATCTGGCGCGCCCGCTTCGCGAAATGCAAGGCGAGCGCCGACGCCGCCGAACACGCGCGCAAGGCCTGGAAAGCGATGCCGAAGAAACTCCGCTCCGACGAGGGAATCGTGACCGACTACGTTGACGCCCTGGCACCTGCCGCGCCGGTCGAGGCCGAAGGCGTCCTGCGCCGAGCGCTGAAGAAGGACTGGCGCGAAGCCTGGATCCGTCGCTACGGCACCGTCGATTCCAACCCGGTCAAGCAACTGGCCTTCGCCAAGCAGTGGCTTAAGAGCCGACCCGACGACCCCGTGCTCCTGCTGACGCTGGGACGACTGGCGGCCAGCACCGGGAACACCGAAGAGGCGAAATCGTACCTAGAAGCCAGCCTCGAGAGCCGGGAGGATGCCGACACGCTCGCCGAACTCGGCCGCTTGTGCTCGTCCGCCGGACAGGCTGAAACCGCCAACGGCTACCTGTCGCGCGCGGTGGAGATCAAACCGTAGGGGACGGGCTTGTCCCGGCCCGTTGCTGACACCGGGCATTCGGCGCGGGCGACCACTCGGGCGACCGCGCGCCCTTGCAGGCGGGATAGGGTCGCCCCTACGGGCTTAGACCTGCCCGTCAACGACCCCGCATCGAGTTGAAGAACTCCTCGTTGGTCTTGGTGTCCTTGAGCTTGTCCACCATGAACTCGATGGCGGCAATATCCTCCATGTCGTGCAGGAGTTTGCGCAGGATCCAGACCCGCTGAAGGTCATCTTCGCTCAGCAACCGCTCCTCGCGACGCGTTCCCGAGCGGCGGATGTTGATGGCCGGCCACACGCGCTTTTCGGCAATCTTTCGCTCCAAGTGGATTTCGAGGTTGCCGCGTCCCTTGAATTCCTCGTAGATCACCTCGTCCATCTTCGAGCCGGTGTCGATCAGGGCCGTGGCGACGATGGTCAGACTTCCCCCCTCGATGAAGTTCCGGGCAGCCCCGTAGAACCGCTTGGGACGTTCTAAGGCGTTGGCGTCCACGCCGCCGGTGAGGACCTTGCCCGACGACGGCACGATGGTGTTGTAGGCCCGTGCCAGGCGGGTGATGGAGTCGAGCAGGATGACCACGTCCTTCTGGTGCTCGACCAGGCGCTTGGCCTTCTCGATCACCATCTCGGCGACCTGGACGTGCCGGGACGGCGGTTCGTCGAACGTGCTGGCCACGACTTCGCCGCGCACCATGCGGCGCATGTCCGTGACCTCTTCCGGTCGCTCGTCGATCAGCAGAACGATCAGCACGACATCGGGATTGGTGACGGCGATGGAGTCCGCGATGTTCTGAAGCATCAGCGTCTTGCCTGCCTTCGGCGGCGACACGATCAGCGCCCGCTGGCCCTTGCCGATCGGCGCGATTAGGTCGACGATGCGCGACGAGATGTCCTGGGTCGTGCCGTTGCCTCGTTCAAGGGTCAGGCGTTCGTCCGGAAAGTCGGGGGTCAGGTTCTCGAAGAGGATTTTCTGCTTCTTGGCATTCGGTTCGCTGGTGTTGATCTCGTCGATCTTCAACAGCGCGAAGTAGCGTTCGCCACCACCCTTCGGCGGCCGGATCTTGCCGGCTATGCCGTCCCCGGTGCGCAGGTTGAAGCGCCGTATCTGGTTCTGGGAGACGTAGATGTCGTCCGGCCCGGCGAGATAGGAACTGTCTGCGGAGCGCAGGAAACCGTAGCCGTCGGGCAGGATCTCGAGCGTGCCGTCGCCGTAGATGTCTTCGCCGTTGGTCGCCTGTTTGCGGAGGATCGCCGCGACGACCTCCTGCTTGCGGGACCGGGCGACGTTGTCGAGTCCCATCTCCCGAGCCATGTCGATCAGCTCGCCGACGGGTTTTCGTTTCAAATCTGTGAGGTTCATGGTGGGTTCGGTTCTATGTGGCCTAGGTAGCGGTGAGGATGCGGGCACGGACGCCCACGTGGGTTGAGGGAGATGTGGTTGTTGGAAGGTTCCGTAAGCTGACGCTTGGCTCGTGCCGTCCCCTCTTGGAGCGCCGCCTCGCAAGGAAGCGCGTGCGGCTCGAGCTTGATGGACTTCGCAACGAATCCTAAAGAAGAACCGCGTTGCCGGACAAGTCCGCGTGCGTCTGTGATTCCGACTCTACCACCGCGAGATTGGCGGCGTCTACAGGGGGGTATCTTCGCCGGCCGCAGGGCACCGGCGGCCCTGCGGCGGCGAACCGGGTTAGATGTTGCTGTCGAGAAATGCCGCCAGTTGCGACTTGGACAGCGCGCCGACCTTGGTGGCTTCGACCTCACCGTTCCGGAACAGCATCAGGGTCGGGATGCCCCGAATGCCGTACTTCGGGGGCGTTTGCTGGTTGGCGTCGATGTCGAGTTTGCAGACCTGCACGCGGTCGGCGTATTCGTCGGCGATCTCCTCGAGAATCGGCGCAATCATCTTGCAGGGACCGCACCATTCGGCCCAATAGTCGACGAGTACCGGCTTGTCGGCGCCGAGGACCTTGTCGTGCCAATCGGCGTCGGTGACGTGTTGAATGTTTTCCGACATTGAGTCTGCTCCTAAACGTGCTGCGGTTCGGCAGGGGGGCTAAAGGCGAATCGTAACATTCGCAAATACCAAGATGGGGTTGATGGGATGACTTTCAACGGTGGCGAGTCAGACCGAACGGTGGCGGCATGTGGTCTCGCTCTCCCTCAAACGAGAGCGTCTGCGCAACAGTCGGAACGTTGCCACCCCGGCTACGATGGCGACAATTAGCGCTGCCGCCCCGGCAGCCTGCTGACCGGTAGTGGTCGTTCCACCAAACGCAAAGAGGGTTAGCGCCGCCGTGAGCCCCCCAGCGACATTCGCGACAATAAACGCCGCGACCAGCGCCACCGCGCCAGCGTTGAAAGAGTTCGTCATCGTCGGGCTCTGTCCCCGGATTGTCGCGTAGCTTAAACGGCCCCAATCCGACAATCACTTCTCCTGTGCAGTAGTTGACGGCCATGGACTTGAAGTCCCAACGGCTCAGATGGATTTGGTAGTTTGTCGATCGGGGAAGCTGCCGATCTCCCTTGTCGCCGTTCCAGATCTCAGGCAGCGGACTCGCGGCATCGACCCACCGCTGGATCACCTCCGCGAGATCAAAGCAGACAAGGGTTCAGCGCTTGAGCGCAGGCGCGATTTCCTTGGCAAAGTAGGTGAGGATGCCATCCGCGCCCGCCCGCTTCATGCCGACCAGGGCTTCGAGAACGACCCGGTCGTCGAGCCAGCCGTTCCCGACCGCCGCCTTGAGCATCGCGTATTCGCCGCTCACTTGGTAGACGAACGTCGGGGCCGCGAACGTTTCCTTGACCAACGCGACGATATCCAGGTACGGCATGCCGGGCTTGACCATGACCATGTCGGCGCCTTCCTCTAAGTCGAGTTCGATCTCGCGAAGCGCCTCGGCGCGGTTCGCGGGGTCCATCTGGTAGGTCCTCTTGTCGCCACGGCCCAACGTTGCTGCCGAGCCCACGGCATCCCGGAACGGTCCGTAGTACGCGGATGCGTATTTCGCGGAGTAGGCCATGATCTTGGTGTTCAGGAAGCCCTCGTCCTCCAAGGCACTGCGGATGGCCCCCACGCGTCCGTCCATCATGTCCGAGGGCGCGATGACGTCGGCACCGGCGCGGGTACAGACGAGTGCCTGTTCAACAAGGGCCGCAACGGTCGGGTCGTTCACGACGTAGTCGCGTTCGTCGAGGATGCCGTCGTGACCGTGGCTCGTGTAGGGATCGAGGGCCGCATCGGTGATGACGACGAGGTCCGGACAGGCGGTCTTGACCGCAGTCACCGCGCGCGGGACCAGACCGGACGGATTAACCGCCTCCTCGCCCGCGGGCGTACGCAGGTCGTCGTTCACGTTCGGAAACACGGCCACCGCCGGTATGCCGAGGTCGGTGCAACGCTTCGCATCCTCGACGAGCTGATCGATGCTCAGGCGGTCGATGCCGGGCATCGACTCGACCGGTTCCCGAAGCGCCTGCCCCTCGATGACGAACATCGGGTAGATGAGGTCGTCGACCGTCAACGTGGTTTCGCGGACCAATCGCCGGACGGCGTCGTCGGTGCGGTTGCGCCGCATGCGGGTTAGCGGATAGCTCATGGTCCCAAGTCTACACTTGCGCCGTTGCGCCACTGAACTGCAGGCCAGTGACGGAGAAAGTTGCCGACGATTTGGTCGAAGACCTAGCCCGCATATCTCACCAGCCGCTTGATGCGATAGCGAAACCCTTTAGGAACTAGATGGTTGGGAACAGTATCCAAGGCGTTGAACGTTCACAGGCTGCGCTGGCCGCGCCCTCGCCGGTCTTTTGGCCCCGTGTGCGCACATGCGACCTCAAACGTAGTCCCCGCTATGCTTTCGGTCGCGAGCGCGCGCTCCAAGGAGCGCGTTCACACGGAACCAAAATCCTCGAACGCGCCCGCAAGGGCACGCATCATCGCGGCCACTGGTGAGAAATGCGGGCTAGGAGGCATGCCATGAAATACGAAAACAACCTCGTCGTGATCGGTGCCGGATCGGCCGGCTTGATCGCCGCGTTGATCGCAGCGACCGTCAAAGCACGGGTGAGCTTGGTGGAAAGCGGGGCGATGGGCGGCGATTGCCTGAACACCGGGTGTGTCCCATCCAAGACCCTGATCGCGTCCGCGAAGGCAGCCCACGTGCTGAGCCATGGAGAACGCTACGGCTTGAAGAACGTCGTCGGTGAGGTCGACTTCGCCAAGGTGATGGCGCGGGTGCGAGACGCCATCGCCACGATCGCACCGAAAGACTCGATGGAGCGCTACGAGAGCTTGGGAGTGCGTTGCCTTGCCGGACACGCCAAAGTCGTCGACGGCCATACGGTGGAGGTCGGCGACAGACGCCTGACCACTCGCCGAATCGTCGTTGCGGCCGGTGCGGAACCCTTCGTGCCGCCGATTCCGGGCATCGGGGACGTGGACATCCTGACCTCGGACAATGTGTGGGACCTCAACGAACTTCCGGGGAGACTGGCGGTGCTAGGCGGCGGGCCCATCGGCTGCGAGCTCGCCCAGGCGTTCGCCCGTCTCGGCAGCCAAGTCGCGCTGATCGACATGGAAGACCGCCTGCTGCCGAGGGAGGATCCCGATGCCGCCGCGGTCGTCGAGACCGTGCTCGCCGAGGAGGGCGTCGAGGTCCTGACGGGACACCGGGCCACGCGCATCGATCCGGACGCAATCACCCTGGACACAGCCGACCGGTCGGGCAAGCGCGTTCCCTTCGACCGGATCCTTGTCGCCGTGGGCCGACGGGCCCGCAGCACCGGGTTCGGTCTTGAAGACCTAGGCGTTCAAACCAACCGCGATGGGACGCTCGTCGTCAATGGGGCGCTGCGCACCACCTCGCCCACGATCTACGCCTGCGGCGACGTCATCGGCCCCTACCAGACGGGGGCAGTGTCCGCCGGCTCGATTCACGGCCAGGACGACCCGATTTCGCTGGACGGCAACGACAAGGATCCGTGCGGCGATATTGGGAGCGACGGCCTGAGGGACGGTTGCAGGGCTGCGATCGCCATCTGCGGCGAGGGGAACGTCAAGAGCATGAGTGTGACGACCGACAAGGACGGCACGGGCTCAGTGTCGGTCACCGTGGGCAAAAAGGGTGGCGAAGTGACTGGAGGCGGTGGTTCCCAAACCACGACAGACATCGTATGCAGAGGAACGGAATCCAACGACTCGGGATCGAACGATTCGGGATCCAGCGACTCGGGGTCCTAACCGCGCTCCTTGCTGCGACGTGCCTGCCTGGAGCATGGGTTTCCGGGCAGGCTCGTCAACCCGAAAGCCCCGAAGGACTGCTGTGGGACGTGAGGCAGGCGCAGCGCCGCGGCGACTTCGGCGCAGCGTGGGACGCTTACCTCCGGTTCTTCCGCCACCTGGACCGAAACACGGTCGACATGCTGATTTTCGGTCGCTGTTTCGCCGAAAAGCAGTGTCCTTACTTCGACAGCCTCGGAGCCTACCTGGGGAAAACCAAACGGGAGTTCGACACCTTGGGTTCCTTCTGTCCGGATTGGCAGGAGTGGTGGGACACATCGCTAGAAGGCAACATCAAGCCGGGCACGACGCTGGAGAATATCGCCTACATCAAGGGCGTTCCCCAGCGGATGCTGAGGAAGGGTCTCGGCGGCGACTGTGAGGAGTGGCGTCGGAACACACGGCTGATGCTTCACGAGCAACCCGTCTCCCGAGATCTGCCCACAATCGATGTGCAAATGAGGCTGATGGATGACGGGCGCAGCAAGCTACCCGAGGTGGCGGTCCGAATCGGTCCGCACGGAGTCTGGGCACTTGTCGACACGGGGGCGATGCAGTTCTTCTTGAACGGCGAACCAAGCGACGAGGCGACGTGGGGCATCTCCCGGTTGCTGCCCAGTCAAACGTGGACGGTTAACGGATGGGTTCCCGCCCCAACAGTGAGACTGGCACGGCTCCGCCTGGGCGCCGCCGTGGTAGCGAACCCTACCGGCTGGATCGTAATCGGCCGGCCCGGCCGATCCACCGCCGGGATAGGCATGAACGTGTTCATGCACTACGGGGCCGTCTGCTTCGACTGGCGCAACGAAAGGTTACACCTCGGACGCCTAGGGCCCTGTGCCAACGGCCAGGAACCCGACAACGCGATCATCTCCCCCCACTTCACTCCATATGTCGAAGCAGCCGCGAAACCGGGTCGCGAAGCCGCCAAGACACCGCGCCTACCCACATCGGACTCGACGCCGTACCGGAATTGGACGCCCCCATCTTCGTCGGCGTGGGTGCTCGTGGATACCGGTGCGACCGACAATCATTGCTCGAAGGCGTTCGCCGAGTCGGACGCGATCTGGGAGGACGGTCGCTTCTCGTTCGGCGACGGCTTGACCGCAGTCTGCACTCGCGTCGGCACCACCGTAGTGAACGATCCGAACTTCGGTTTTTCGGCCATTCTCGGCATGGAGACGCTGCTCGAATTCGATGCCTTCGGCTGGGAACTCGACCCGTTCAAGGTCTACTTCGTCCCGCGAGCGGACGACGACGGAAATGAACGCCGCGATGGGGGACGATAGCCAGAATCGTCCAGCGGCAGACTCCCCCCTGTTCCGGGACGAAGCCCTCGCGCACCTTCGTGCCCAGGCGTGGCAGCCGGCGCTGCTTTCCAGGCGCATCTCGGGAGTGGTCCTTGCGGTTACGGCTCTAGTCGCCGGGGCAGCGGTAGCCATATTCGCGACCACGTTCGAGTTCGCCCACAAGGAGCAGGTCCGGGGACACCTGAGACCGACGGATGGGTGGACAAGGGTCGAGGCCAACGTGGCAGGCGTCGTCGGTCGTCGCCTTGTGCATCCCGGAGACGATGTCCGGGCGGGCGACGTGCTGTTGGAAGTGTCGCCTGCGGAGGGTCTAGGCAAGGCGCTAACCACCCAGCAGGGAATGCTTGGAGGCATCGCGGAATGGCGCAAGACCTTGGGAGTACGACTGGATCTACTAGACGCCAGCCACGACAACGAACTGGAGCGGCTGATACACGAGGCGGGTTCGGAACGCCGGCTGCTGGCCCAGATGGAGACCGAGATCGAACTCTCCGCTACGCTGGTTCGGCTTGCCGAGCAACGATGGCGGGACGCCCAGCGGCTCGTCTCGACGGGGGCGCTCGCCGCCGACGATGCGACGCGCATTCGCGAGCAGGCGCAGTCCCGGCGGTTGGGACTCACCGAGCGGCGGCGCGAAGAAGAGCGGCTTAGGGCCTCGCTGCAGGCGAAGGAGAAGCGCTCGGATCGAATCGCCATCGACCGGGACATCGACCGGAGCATCCTGCAAGAGAAACTGCGACGCGGGAATCAAGACGCCGATCATCGTGCCGTCGTCCGTGAACGGCGGACAGTTCCAGGCGTTCGAAGAGCTCTTCGCGATCTGGTGATGCGCGCATAGCATGAACCAACGCGTCTGGGTTATTCGTCACGGCAAGTCCGCGCGCCCGTTCGGCGTGTTGGACCAGAACCGCCCCTTGGCGAAACGTGCGAACGAGGATGCCGCCCTGATCCGGGACTGGCTCAAGTCGGGCCCCACCCTGTTCGTGCCGAGCTCCGCAGCGCGCGCCGTGCAAACCGCGCAGTTGCTCACCGACGAGGTTCCCGTGTTGCCGAATGCGGATCTCTACGTGGCCTCTCCCGGCGAGTTCCTGGGCGTCATCGAAGACACCATCGCCGGATACGGCGATGATCACGTGGCGTTCATCGGCCACAATCCCACCGTGACATCGCTCGTAAACCACCTTGCGGGTCGGACCGTGACCGACAGCGTGCCGACGCTGGGCGTTGCGGCATTCGCGCAGGTCGACGGACGCTGGCACCTCCTCGAGTACGTCACGCCGAAGGAACTGCGCTAGGCGGAACCCGCCGTTGTGGCGGCAACCGAATCGGGGTTAACCTGCCCTCAGGCGTTTTCCTAGTTCCGGAGGTCCGGTCATGATGGAGTTCCTCATCTTTCTAGCCGCAGGCGCGACGGCCTATTTCGCCTGGCGCATCGTCGATCAATTGCCCGACGTGCTCTACCGATTGAGCGAGATCCAGCGCGACATCGCGGAACTGCGCCGTCGGGGGGAGGGGGACGACGCGAACTCGGACGGGGACGCCGACGAATGAGACCCCGTGGTCCGAGACATGTCTCGCTCGTGGAACAAAGCGAGCGGGGGGTCGCACCGAGTTTTTGAACGCTGATTCCCCCGATCCCGTCGCGCTGCTTCGCGAAGATCGCGCTCGTGCGGCCGAGCGGGCCGATCCCATGGCGAACCTGTGCGTGGTCGCCACGGTTGACGCGGGCGAGCCCGAGGCCCGGACGATGGTGCTGCGGGATCTTGAGCCCGCTCCATCGGGACCGCCGAGCTTCGGGCTCTTCGTGAACAGCACGAGCCCCAAGTTCCGGGAGTTTCGCCAGGCGTCCACGGTCGCCCTCGTGGTCTACCTGCCGAGCCTTGCCGTGCAATACCGTCTGCGCTGTTCGCTCGAGCAGCTTCCGGAGGGCCTCGTGCGCGTTAGCTGGCAGTTGCGGCCGCCGATCCCCAAACGCATGGACTGGCTCTACGAGGACCACCCCCAGAGCAGCGTCATCGATGGTCGGGAGGCGCTCGTGGATCTTCTGCACGGCCCCGAACCGGCCTCGGCACCTGGGTCGGCGGTCGGCTATCGCTTGGTGGCGGAGAGTGTTGAACGCCTTGATCTCGATACCGAGGACGGCGTGCATGATCGACGACGGTACGTATTCGACGGGCAATCCTGGCGCGAGGACGTACTCGTCCCTTAGAGTCCGGGACGAACCCCGGGGTCAGCCGTTCTCGGCGTCGGCCTCTTCGAGTTCGGAGTCCGTGGGACCGATGCCGACAAGGTTCTGGTAGCACGTGTCCTTGGCTAGCGCGACGAAGGCCGCGATGTACGGTGCATCGCGCTGCTCCGTGCGCACGGCAGCATAGAGGTTGGGCCAGATCCCTTCTTCGCCCAGCGACCGGGCCACGACGTAGTCGCGTTCGATGTACTCGTGCAGCGCCCAGTTCGGCAGGCAGCAGACGCCGCGGCCGCTCGCGACCAATTGCACCATCATGGGCGTGAGTTCCGCTGTTCGAACCCTTTCCGGTTCGACTCCGGCGGGATCGAGGAACCGGGTGAAGATGTCCTGCCGCGAACGATCGATGGGATACGTGATCAGCGTTTCCTCCGCCACGTCCTCGGCGTCGATCCACTCCTTCTCGGTCAGCCGGTGGTCCGCGGCCAGCGCCATCTGGGCTTCGTAGCCGAACAGCGGCAGGTAGGCGAGTCCAGGTTCCTCGATGGGGTCGGCGGTGACCACGAGGTCGAGGTCGCCCCGCAGCAGGGCTGGCAGGGGCTGGAAGTGGAATCCGCCCGAGATGTCCAGTTCGACCTCCGGCCAATCCTCCCGGTAGGCATTGATGGCGGGAAGCAACCATTCGAAGCAACTGTGGCATTCGATGGACATGTGCAGGCGCCCCGAATGCCCGCCGGCGAGCCGGGCGAGGTCCAGCGAAGCCGTTTGCACGAGGGGCAGGACCTCGTCCGCCAGTTGCAGCAAGCGTTTGCCAGCCGATGTGAACCGCATCGGGCGGGTCTTGCGGATGAACAACGTGCAGCCCAATCGCTCCTCGAGATCCTTGAGCTGATGCGACAGCGCCGACTGCGTCAGGTAGACCCGTTCCGCAGCTTCCACGAGCGTGCTCGCGCCACGCAATGCAGCGACGGTTCGGAGATGGCGCAGCTCGATGTGGTGCATGGAAATCTCCTTGCAGGCCACGAAGCATACTGGCACAAGGGCGGCGTAGGGGCGACCCTAACGCGCCCCGAAGGGCACGGTCGCCCGCATTGGGATGCCGTATGGCTTCGATCCCAGGTTACGAGAATGCGGCAGCATTCTCGATCGCGCCCGTTGGGCGCGCCGGGACGGGGACAACGCCGCCAGACTGCTCGAACGCGCCTGCAAGGGCGCGCACTCGCCGTCTGGCCCCCAGCCCCACCGCCCCAGGACTCCGCGCCCATCAACGGCGCTTGCGCGCCGTTGCGGCGGAGACTCCTGGGCCCGTCCCCTACGGCGTCTGGTCCGCCTCGTCGCCGTCCAGCCGCGTGGCCCAGACCGCCGCTTGTTCGCGCATTGGCCCGGCGTCCTCGGGTAGCACCATGCCTTGCTCGACCGCTCGGTCGAGCGCCGCGTTCCAGGCCTCGAGATAGTGCTGGCTGTCCGGGTACAACGCGGCAAGTTGCTCGGCGTCGAAGTCGGTGGCGGTGCCGTAGAGGAAGCCGAACCTCGATCCTTCGCGAGGCGTTCCGAAGCCGCTATGCGAGGCGGTCGGTACGGCGACATCCGGCAGGCGGATACCGCCCACGGCGTTGCCGTGTTCATCCCGGACGACATTGGGACGGGGTGCGCCGGGCGTGACCTCGACCCGTGGCATTGTCGGTGGCTCGACACCGTCCTTGATCCAGTGGTGCAGGTGCCGGATCGCGGCGTTGTATACGGGCGAATAGGACATCCAGTTCGAGCCGCCCTCGGTGGGTGCCGCGGGCCTTGGCACGGATACGTGCGAGGTGCCGGCAACCTCCCAAAGCCGGAACCGCTCCGAGTCGGCTTCCCGCACGCCGTAGTAGCTGGTCACCTCGGTCTCGGAATTCACGACGATGACGGGGACATCGAGATCGGCCCGGATGGAGGCCGGGCTACCCCGACGCTGACCGGCGAGATCCGAGCCGAACGCCACGGGTCGGCCGAAGTCGATGAATGGTATGTAGCCGTGGAACACACCGGACAGTTGGTGAACGCCATTGATGTAGCTGCGCAGACGTCCGGCGGACTGCGAAGCGCCGACCGCGACCAGCCGCTCGACCGCCAGGCCGCCCATGGGGTCCAAGCCGTCGCGACTGCGGTCTGGCCCGACGGCCATCGCGGCCTGGGTGAAGATGTCGTAGGAATACGCATCGCCGGGGTGAACGAGGGCGCCGTAGCGCTCGGGGTCCCAGGCTTTCAGCCCCTGGGGATTCTGCGGGAAGCCGTCGATGCCGATCTTCTGCGCGGAGACGCCGATCCAGGCATAGCCGCGCAGGGCTTCGCCGGAGGCGGAGCCGAGTTCAAAGCCCGCCGTCACGTTCAGCCAGAACACGATTGCCGTGCCGTTGAACACTGCGGGATCCTCGGGCCGGACCACCAGCAGGCGCGTCCTGAAGGCCGCCTTGTTCTCGGCCTGCCGTGTTCTCCACCGACCGTCCAGGGTGTGCGTTCCCTCGGCCAATTCGTAGCCGGCTGCCTGGCCCTCCAGGAAGTACTCCTCGGTCAGATACCCCTGGTCTGCGACATCCACTGCGGCAAACGGACTGCCGCGTTCGCCGCCGGTAACCGGCCCCGACAACGTCCCGGCACCAGCTGCAGCCGCGAAGCAGATGCCGAGCGCCAGCCAAATCGTTCTGGCAACCATACGAATCCCCTATTCCCTGTTGGACATCGAGTGTAGCAACTCGCTACGGTCCATCCGATGACCGCTTTCCGGCTCAACGGCGATGCTGCGCAGTTCGACGACGGCGACCGCGACACGCCGCTCCTCTACGTGTTGCGAAGCCCAGCCGTGGGCGACATGACGGCCAAGCTCGGCTGCGCCCGCGAGGAATGCGGTGCGTGCCGCGTGCTCGTCGACAGCGAGCCGGCGTATGCCTGTACGCTCCCGGCGGGCGCAGTGGAAGGCCGGCACGTGGAGACCGCCGCCGGCTTGGATACGCCCGTCCGTCGAGCCCTGGTCGAATCCAATGCCACGCAGTGCGGATACTGCCTGCCGGGCATCGTCGTAGCAGCACAAGCGCTGTTCCGAACCAACCCGAAGCCTTCGAGGGCCGAGATCGCCGACGCGCTCGACCGGCAGTTGTGCCGCTGCGGCAGTCATCCGCGTGTGCTCGGCGCTCTGCTTGACCTGGGCGGCGAATGAAGCCGCTGCCCCACGCCCTTGCCGCGACGCCGTCGCTGGATCGGTGGATTCGCCTGACCGGCGAAGGCGGCGTGATCGCGTTCACCGGGAAGGTGGATATCGGACAGGGCATTCTCACGGCGCTCGGCACCATCGTCGCCGAGGAACTCGACGTGGCGCGACGACGGGTGCGGGTGGTGTCCGCGCACACGGGCCACACTCCGAATGAGGGAGTGACGGCGGGTTCCATGTCCATCGAGACCAGCGGTGCGGCACTCCGTCAAGCCAGCGCTTGGGCCCGCCGCCTGCTTCTCCAGCGGGCTGCGGCACGACTCGCCTTGGCGGCCGACAACCTGACGGTGGCAGACGGCGAGATCCGCGGGGAGGGCGTCAACGAGCCATTGACCTATTGGGACCTCGCCGATCAGCCGTTCGACTTCGAGATCTGCGATCGAACACCTGAGAAAGCCCCGAGCACCTACCGCTTGGTGGGACGCGATGGGCAGCGTCGCACGGACATCCTTGCCAAGGCGTCGGATCCCGCATTCGTTCACGACAGTGATGCGGAACTGCACGCCCGCGTGGTGCGGCCGCCTTCGCTCCGCCACCGGCTGACCGAACTGGACGTAGACGTGGCGGCCCCGGGCCGATTGGTGGTCGACGGCAGCTTCGTGGCCGTGGCCCACCCGGTCGAGTTCGAGGCGGCGCGCCTTGCGCGACGCGTTGCTGGCCGTGCGCGGTGGCACGGGATTGGGTCGCCACCGCGCGGGTTCGACATCGATGAGTCCCGTCGCGAGACGGCGGAGGCGTTTCCGCTGCGAAACGGTGTACCGAGTCCGGTACCGCGCAGGCGAATTGCCACCACGCATCGGGCGGCGTACTCGCGTCCCTTCCTGATGCATGCTTCGCTAGCACCATCGGCAGCCGTCGCGGTTTGGCACGACGGCGCATTGGCGATCGAATGCTCGAGCCAGGGGATCGAACCGTTGCGCCATGTCATCGCGCGAGTGCTCGGCATTGATGCGGATGCGATCGAGATCCGCCACGTGTCAGGGGCAGGCTGCTATGGCCACAACGGGGCCGACGATGCCGCGTTGGACGCGGCATTGGTCGCCCGGGAGCTGCCGGGTCACCGCGTACTGATGAAGTGGTCGCGGGAGGATGAACACGGCTTCGAACCCTTGGGACCGGCCATGCATGTTGAGATGGGCGCGAGCGTGGACGCGAAAGGCGGCATCGGCGCGTGGACGCACGACGTCTACGGTTTCACGCACGTTACCCGTCCATCGCCCCGCGCACCGGGTGTGGACCTGCTCGCGGCGCGCTTCCTGGCCGAACCGTTCGAGCCGACGCCGGCAAGACCGGCGCTGGGTCCGGAGGTGGGCATCCACCGCAACGCGGCGCCGATCTATTCGTTTCCCGATCAGGAGGTGACCAAGCACTTCGTTCCGGACGCGCCGGTGCGCACATCGGCTCTGCGCGGCCTAGGTGCCCAGGGCAACGTGTTCGCCATCGAGTCGTTCATGGACGAACTCGCGCAGGCGGCGGGTGTTGATCCAGCGGACTTCCGGCGTCGCCATCTCCAACGCGACGTGCGCGCCTTGGCGGTCCTGGAAGCGGTCCTCGACTCGTGCGGTGGCTTGGCGGGCAATCGCGGCCTTGGACTCGCACGCTACAAGAACCGGCAATGCTGCGCGGCCGTCGTGGCGGAAGTGTCGGTCGACCAGGAGACGGCCCGGATTCGCGTCCCGAGACTTTGGATTGCCGCCGACGCCGGACGCGTCATCGACCCGGACGGGCTCACCAACCAACTGGAAGGCGGCGCCGTTCAGGCATTGTCTTGGTGCTTGAAGGAGTCCGTGTCCTTTGACGCCGAAGGTGCCGTGACGAGCCGGGACTGGTCGAGCTACCCGATTCTGCGGTTCAACGAGGTTCCGCGGGTCGAAACCGTGTTGCTCGATCACCCCGAACTCGATCCGCTCGGCGCGGGGGAAGCCACCGTCGGCCCGACCTCCGGTGCGCTAGCCAACGCCGTTTTCGCCGCAACGGGGATACGAGTTCGCGACCTGCCGATGACGCCGGAACGGCTGCGCGAGGCGGCAGCGCGGTGAAGCGGCGGACCAGGTGGGAATGGGCTACCTGGCCCCGGGTACGGGTTCCGCCTTGTTGTCGTACCACCAGGAGTCCGGCGCGGGAGATTCGTAGACAGCCAGCGCGTCGGTGTCCGGTTGGCCGAACCGGTCCCAGTACACGATGCGCGTATCTCCGGATGCCTCCAGCGGTATGTGGTAATAGCCGCGGAGCAGTACCCGGTCGAGAGCCCGGCAGGCGGCGACCATGGCGTCCATGTCGGCGGCGTTGAGGGCGTGGTCGATCAGGGCGTCGATGGCGGGATCGTCGACGCCGGTGAGATTGGATGTCATCGGTTGGCTCGCGGCCGCGGACGAGAACTGGAACGGCAGGAGGGCCATCGGCGGCAGCGGAAGCACGAGTTGGCGCACGATGGCGTCGAACTCCCGCGAGCGGATGAGGCGGATGAACTGGGCGACCTCCACGAGGCGGATGCTCGCCTCGATGCCCAGTCTCCTGAGCGCCCCGGTGTACGGAATCAGGATCCGGCGCTGGTCGATGTTGCGGGCGATGAACTCGATCTCGAACGGCTCGCCCGCCGCGTTGACGAGGCGGTCGCCGGCGACCTGCCAGCCCGCCTCGGCGAGCAGTGCTTGGGCCTTCGACAATGCCTCCCGACCGTAGCCTCGGCCACCGGACGCGGGAAGATGGAAGGGTTCGGAAAAAACGCGCGGGTCGATGCGATCGCGCAGCGGCTCGAGTAGGGCGACCTCACCCGGCGTCGGCAGCCCCGTGGCGCCGAAGGCACTGTTGGGAAAGTAGCTGAACGCGCGTTGGTAGGCCCCGGCATGCAGGGTGCGGTTCAGCCAGTCGAAGTCGAACGCGACGGTGAGCGCTTCGCGCACGCGGACGTCGTCGAGCGGCGGGCGCTTGCTGTTGAGGCCGATGGCGGTGTTCATCCCCGCGGCCACACGGCTAGTGACTTCGCCGCGCCGCAGGAGGCCCCCATGGGCCGCCGGTGTGTCGTAGCTTCCCGCCCAATGCCGTACATCGTTTTCGACGTAGTAGTCGATGAGCCCCTTGCGCAGCGACTCCCGGAGGACCGTCGCGTCCCGGTAGACGTCGTATTGCAGTTCGTCGAAGTTGTAGAGGCCCCGGGTCACCGGCAGGTGGCGTCCCCAGTAGTCGTCGACGCGTCGGTAGGCGATGTGGTCCCGAGCCCAGCGCTCGATCCGGTATGGGCCGCTGCCGACGGGTTCGACGAGGGTCGTTTTGGAAGGGTTTCGGCCCCGCCAATGATGCGCGGGCAGAATCCGCGGCTCCGCCGTGAGGAAACGGAGATGCGAATCCTTGAGCGTCTCGTTGAGGTGCAGCCGCACCTCCCGCTCGCGGGTCACTTCCACGGCATCGATCCAGGAGAGCACCAGGCCGCCGTCGATTGTCGAGGTGGCCCAGTCGAGCGTGAACTTGACGTCGTCGGCGGTCACCGGTTCGCCGTCGTGGAACCGTGCCTGTGGATGCAGACGAAACACGAGCGTTTGCCGGTCGTCTGTCACCGCGATCCCCTGCGCAAGGCGACCGTAGAAACCGCCCAATTCGTCCCCGGAACGCACGATCAGGGTGTCGTAGATCCGGCCGTAGCCCGGCGGCGCCGCGACCGTGTTGTCGAACTCGCCGGCGAAGTTGCGGATGTCCTCCCCCGAGGAGAACGTCATCGTACCGCCCTTGGGTGCATTCGGATCGACGTAGTCGAAATGCTCGAAGTCGGGGCCGTACTTCAACTCGTGAAGCAGCGAGATGCCGTGGCTGAACTCAAGCTCTTCGGCGCCAGCGGCGAGACCGAGCAGGCACAGCATGGTGCCAGACCATCCGTGACTTACGCGGCCTGTTGGACGTTCGTGCGCGCATGCATGCTTCGAACACCGGAACCGCAAATGGGTCGATGGTCCCGCCCCGATAACGGACTGCGGAGAAGACAGACGGACCCCCGGCTTCGACACGTCAGCTCACCCGACGAACTCGATCCTCTCGACGCGTTGTCGGATCCGACCGGCAAGGACGCGCTGCAGCAGCACGCAGCACGCGATCATGACGAGCGAAACCACGGCGAACACCGTCGTCCCCAAGGTGGCGAACGTGATCAGCGGCGGCAGGGCGGCATAGCCGACCAGGCTTGCCACGATTGCGAAGACCACGTGACGACCGGACTGGCGTCCCTTGGGGGGCGGCTCCGAAAACGGCACCAAGGGCGTGCACAGCAGGGCGAGTTGCAGCGTCGCGACCGTGCTTAGCCCGAGCAGGAACGCATGCGACACGCCGCGCAAGACATCCTCGAAGATCCAGGACAGCGCGGCTGCGACCATCGCGAGGTACGGGAACAGGAAGAAGATCGCCGTGCAGTTTACCGCTTGGACAGTCAATCTCGCCGGGGTCGGAAGGCGTCGAGAAGAAGATCCACGAAGCGCGGAACGACTCGCTGTAGCGAAGGTTGTCGAGCAGGGTCAGCGGCAGCAGGATCGTGGACAGGTGCACCAACCCCATGGCCATGGTCGCATCCAAGCCGATTTCGTCGGCGGCTGATTCAAGCTGGCGCAGGAAGGGCACCGCAAGCATGCACAGCGCGAGCGGGAACGCGCTCAACACGACCATGCGAAAGCGCATGTCGTGGCGGAACTGGGCACGGATGAGAGTGGCCATGATAGCTAGCTCCGGCGGTAGCCTTGCCCGCCAGCGAGGGATCCGTCGCCGACGCGCCATGCCTGTCTTGCGCCGAGGTCGCGTGCCCGAGGACAGCAGGGCACCTAAACGCTCGGTGTAGGCGAGCGAAAGTCTGCCGCGCGCCATGCCAGCCATCACGGCAATGCTGCCGACCACGATGAGCAACGAAAACCCGTCGAGGATGTCGAGCGATCCCGTCGCAATCCGGGGCAGGCAGGCGAACCAGACCGGTGGGTAGAGCAGCAGCCACGGGCTTGCCTCCACTACGAACGACACGGCGATGCGTCCGCCGATCAACAAGGGCAGCAGGAAGAACGAACCGTACACTGCGGTCGAGGTGAGCAGCTGCAGGTAGCCGAGCCCGCGTTTCAGGCGGTCGGGGGGCACCACGTGGAGCATTGCGGCGTACCCCGTCGTGACGATCAAGACCACCCAGAACACGGCTGTCGCAAGGGCGATTAGCCAGCCTGCAAGCGCCAGCCCACCGTATTTGACGAACACGACGAGCAGGGACGGTCCGCCCGTCAGGACGCCGATCAAGCCGGCGTAGAACATCAGGTTGGTCAGTCGACTCAGGAAATACGTGCGCGACGAGATCGGCTGATAGCCCAAGACCTCGAAATCCGCCGGTGACGACACGACCGTCTGGTAGTCGGTGAGCAGTGCCGTGGCGAGCAGCACCATGATGATGGACATTGCGATCATGGTGCCGCCGAATAGGTCGGGCACGAAGGCCACGACGACGGCAGCAGCAACGCCGGTGAAACCGTGAACGAAAAAGAAGGTCAAGCCGACGCCGTCGCGCTGCGGCCGGTCGCCCACCTGCAGGGGCGATGTCGAGCGCATGTCCACCTTCAGCATGGCCCTGGTCAACACCCGCCATTGGTGGTAGTCGGCGCCGACCGCCTCAACGCCCCGGCGAACGAGACTCACTGCAGCGCGGCGAGCATGTCGCGGGTGACATCTGCGGTTTCCCGGACGCCCGTCAGACGAATGAAGGCTTCCTCGAGGTTACGCGTTCCGGTGTCCGTGGCGATCTCCCGTGCCGCGCCCTCGGCGACCCGCCGACCGGCATCGATGATGAGGATGCGGTCGCAGACGCGTTCGACCACCTCGAGGATGTGCGAGCAGAACAGCACCGTCCGGTTCGCGGCAGCGAGTTCGCGCAACAACTGCTTCACCACCGCGCCGGCGTTGGTGTCGAGCCCGTTGAGCGGTTCGTCGAGGAACAGCACTTCGGGGTTGCCCAGGAGTGCCGCGCCGATCAGCACCTTCTGCTTCATGCCCTTGGAATATTCGCCCAGACGGGAATCCGCGGCATCGGCAATGTCGAAGAGGTCCATGAGCTCCTCGATCCGGTTTGCCGATTCGGTTGGGTCCAGGGCTTTCAGACCGGCGACCATCGAGAGATACTCCTTGCCGGTCAGGGCCTCGAACAGCGTTCCCGCTTCGGGTACGTAGCCGATACGCCGTTTGACTTCGAGAGGATTCCGAACGACGTCATGGCCCGCGACGCTGGCGGTCCCACTGGTCGGTTTGATCATGCCCGTGAGGATCTTGACGGTGGTCGACTTGCCCGCGCCGTTGGGTCCGAGGAAGCCAAGGACCTCGCCGGGCGCAACCGAGAGATCGAGCCCCGTCAAAGCGACCTTCTTCCCGTAGCTCTTGCCGAGCACTTTGGTCTCGATCATGGCGGGTTTGGCCAACCGCCCACGCCCGTTGCGACGCGTAGCGTGTCATTTGGTCGAGGCATCGCTTGGATCATACCTCCCAATCTACCTGCCACCGAGGCCCTCGACGACTACCGAGACACGGTGCAACAAACACGGAGCGCATGGCGTTTGCGACAAGGTACTCTTAGTCGCCTGTGGCTGACTGGCGACGAAGGGAGCGGGCATGACGAAAGACTACTCGATCTTCATCGGGACGGTGGGCAATGGACTGCAGGTTAGCCGCAACCGAGGGGAGAGGTGGCAGGCGACGCCCGTTGGCGGACTCGAGGGCAACGTGCGTGCCCTTGCGGTTTTTCCCGACGACCCGCACCGCCTTCTGGCGGGGTCGGACGGAACGGGTATCTACCGCAGCGACGACAACGGCGCCACGTGGGAGAAGCTCGACTCGCCGATGGAGGGCATGGAGATCTGGTCCATCGATGTCGACCCGGAGGACCACGACCGGATCTATGTGGGCACCCGGCCCGAGGGATTTCGTTCGCTGGACGGTGGTTCGACCTGGGAGGCGTTGCCCATGGGTGTCGACCGCAACGCCATGCTCTATCCGCCCAGAACCACGAAGATCCTGGTCGATCCCAACGACAGTCGGACGATCTGGGCCGGGACCGAGGTCAACGGCGTGTACCGGAGCGAGGACGGCGGCGAATCCTGGCGACGTCTTCCCGACCTCGGACCAAGCCCCTGGCACCAGGACAACCACTGCCTCGCGATCCGGAACGGGGACCGGCGGGCGATATACGTCACCGGTCCCGAAGGGTTGGCGACCAGCGTCGACGACGGCGAGACCTGGCGCATCGAAGCCCTGCCGCCGGTTCGGGACGAGAAGGGCGACGTGTTCAGCACGGGAGAGCGTGTGCCGGACCACGCCTACTGCCGCGGCATGATCATCAAACCCGACGATCCGGACACGATGTTCATCGGGACCGGCAATACGATTCCTGGCGAAGTCGGCGGGATCCAGCGCACCCGGGACGGCGGCGAGACCTGGGAGTACGTCTCCCTGCCCGTGCTGCCGAACTCGGTGGTGTACTGGTTGGGGACGCACCCCGAAAGCCCCGACGTGATCGCCGCGGCCAGCATCTTCGGCTACGTTTATCTCAGCGAAGACGGCGGCGAGACCTGGACCAAACCGCGCCGCGAGCTCGGCCACGTGCGCGCCGTCGCCGTGACGCCGAGTTGAGACGGGCGACCTTGCAGAGACCCCAGCCACCGCAACGTTAAGGAATTACGATGGCGCTACGGGTAACGGAGTTCTTTGGACTAGCGCCATTGGACCATGAGGCCGCTCACAATGTGGCAAGAAGACGGTGTCCGTTTGTCAGAAGCAATTGCATCAAGCCGAACCATGGGGCGTGTTCGGTTCGACAGTTGACCCACCCGGATCCCGTCGTTTGCTGTCCGAATCGCATGTACGAGGGCAACTTCAGGATTCTGGCGGAGATCTCTGCCGAAACCTTCGGAACCGAAACCGAACTCCTGCGTCCATCGGACGTTGCCGGGCGTGTCGCTGCGAGTGCGATGACCGGCAACGAGGTGGCGGTCTTCGGTCGCTATTGGGGCCAAGAGCTGCCCTTGCCGCGACCTCGTGGCGCGAGCCCGGTGCAGAGCCGCAAGTACTATGTGGACTGGATTCTCGCGAAGCTGGACCGCGATGGCTTCCTTGTCGAGCTGACAGCCGTAGAAGTCCAAACTGTCGACACGACGGGCAACTACACCGACCAAGTGCAGTTGTTCTTCAATGGTGAACGGTACCGCGACCGCCAAGGACGGATGCCGGGCTACAGCAATGCCGGGATCAACTGGGAGAACGTGAACAAACGAATCTTGCCCCAGCTAATCTACAAGGGCCATGTACTCCGCAGGGAGAGGAAGTGCACGAAGGGTTTGTACTTCGTGTGCCCCAAGCAGGTCTACGATCGGATTCGAGACCGACTAGGTGGCAACCTGCACGAGTATCGTCCGAGCACGGGGACGATCACGTTCCGAAGCTACGAGTTGGGTCCGATCGCCCCTTCTGGCCACCACCGAAAGATGGCCCTGTCCGGACAGGTCACGACCACCGTCGACCAAGTCGCAATCGCGTTCACCTCGCCCATGAACCTGCCGGATCCGAACGTCTATGGTGCCGCCATCGATGCCGCGCTCGAACGACAGCCCTAGTGCGCCACGGCACCGATCTGAACGTCCCGCAAACCGGATCCCAGCTCTGTCGTACTCGTGGTTTCGTCGGATGCGCCCGAGATCAAGGCGTGGCCTACGTGTTTTGCCAGAAGGGGGGGCACTGCGTTCCCGACTTGTACGTACTGCTCGGTGCGTGGTCCCGCGAACCTGAACGCATCGGGAAACGACTGCAGCCGGGCGGCTTCGCGTACCGACAGAGCGCGATCCTGCTCGGGATGGATGAAAGCACCCCAGTGCACGTCGCACTTTGTCAGGATAGTCGAGGAAAGCCCATCCTTGCGGAGCCGTCCGTACCGCTTCGTGTGGTCACACCGCCGCGCCCGTTTCATACCTGCGGGAAGCAGTTCGAAGGGGACGTCGCGCCAGCTACCGCCCTCGGGTATGTACTTCATACGCTGGAGGTTGATTGGCGCGAGGCGAGGCGCTTCATGGTTGGCCACGATTGTGGCGTTGCCGCGTAGGTAGCTTTGGTAGTCGGACGACGGAGTGCCGTCGTAGCAGGCCGGCTGATCCGGGACCTCGCCGTTGCCAAGCGGAGGTAGATCCTCGATTGCATCCCACACCGTGACGAAGGGAACCAGTCCGGGTCCATGAGTTCGTTTAGGCCATTGCACGGGCAAGCCCAACCGATTGCCAATGAAGAAGACGCGGCGACGTTCCTGAGGTACGCCATATTCTTCAGCACGGAGAATCTTCATTTCAACGGCATAGCCGAGTTCTCCTAGGCCGGAGACGATATGGTCGACGGCTTGGCCGTTTCCGGCTGAGGTGATGCCGGTGACGTTTTCCATAACGACCCACTTCGGCATGAGCCCATCGACGATACGTAGGTACTCGCGAAACAGCCCGCTGCGTTCGTCGTGCATTCCCCGCTGGTGGTTGTAGACGCTAAACGCTTGGCAAGGCGGGCCGCCGATGAGACAGTCCAAGTCCCCCTTGTTCAGTGCGGCAGCCCGTAGAAGATCGCCTGTGGAGAGATCTTGGATGGGTCCAGTCAGCGCCTGTGACCCCGGGTGGTTCTTCGCGAAGGTCTCTATCGCGAAGGGTTCGATGTCGTTGCCCGCGAGAATTACAAAGCCTGCTTGTCGGAAACCCTCCGAGAGGCCGCCGGCCCCGCAGAACAGGTCGATGGCAGTCCAACGCGCTTCGGCTAGGTCACCGCTACGTTGCCTGGGGACAACTGAGGAGGGTGTGGTCACTTCATCGTCCGACAGTGAACTCGCCGACGCATTGCGCGCGGAGCCGGGCAACGAAAATTCGGTCGGATCGGTCGGTGCCTCGCGCTCCTCTACGGCTAGGCTGGCTGATATCGAGGCTGCGGCCACCGTGACTTCCGTGTGTGTAAGGCCATGCGGTGCGACGCCACACCGCAATGAACAGAATGATGTAGATTGCGCGGCGTGTCAACGTATCGGCCCTTGCCGGCGACCGGAGTCGGCGTGACACCGAGCTGAGCAAGATGACCTCCCGGAGAACCGATCCCATGCCCCGTACCCGAAGCGTCCAACGTCGTCTCTTGATTCTTGCCGTCTGCGCGCTCGCGCTGCAGTCGCTCGCTGGCGTGTCGTTGGAACGTCTTGGCCGGCTCGACGCCTTCCTCGATGCCTACGTGGACGAAGGCAAGATCCCGGGCGCCGTTTTGCAGGTCACCCGCGACGGTCGTACGGTCTACCACCGCGCGACGGGGTTTCGGGACCGCGACGCCGGCGCTGCCATGCAGACGGACGCCATCTTCCGCATTGCGTCGATGTCGAAGGCCGTAGTCAGCGCTGCGGTCCTGATGCTGCAGGAACGTGGCGCCCTGCTCATCACCCAACCGGTCGGCGACCTGCTGCCCGAGTACGCCGCCACCCGCGTCGCGGTCGCGGCGGACGAAAGCGACTACGAGATCGTCGACGCCACGCGGCCCATCACGATCCGGGATCTGCTGACCCATACCGCAGGGATCGGCTACGGGTATGGTCCCGCAGCGGAGGAGTGGGAGACCGCAGGACTCCAGCATTGGTACTTCGGCCACCGTGACGAACCCATCCTCGAGACCGTTCGCCGCATCGGCGGAATGCCCATGGACGCCCAACCGGGCGAACGATGGGTTTATGGCTACAACACGGACATTCTCGGGGCGGTCGTCGAGGTGGCGAGCGGCGCGACGCTCGATGAGTTCCTCGCGAGAGAGATCTTCGCGCCGCTCGGCATGTCGGACACGTCGTTCTACCTGCCGCCGGGCAAGCGCGACCGTCTGGCAGTCGTGTATTCGCGTACCCAGGCCGGCGAACTGGTGCTCCCCGAGGCGAACACGCCGTTTCACGGTCAGGGCCACTACGTGACGGGCCCGCGAAAGAGCTTCTCGGGCGGTGCCGGTCTGCTCTCCACAACGGCAGACTACACCCGGTTCCTCGAAGCCATCCGGCGGGGAGGGGGACCGATCCTGTCGCGCAAGTCCGTCGAACTGATGACCACCGACAACCTGGGCGACATCGAGTTAGCCCCGGGTCTTGGCTTCGGTTTGGGCTTTGGCGTCGTCTCGGATCCGGGGGTGCGCGGCGAACTCGGTTCGCCCGGCGAGTTCAATTGGGGCGGCGCCTACCACACGTCGTATTGGGTGGACCCGGCCGAGAAGCTGACCGTCGTCTACATGACCCAGATTCTCCCCGCTTGGGGCTTGGACGACTTCGGCAAGGTCAGGGCGCTGGTCTACCAGGCGATCGACTAGCTAACGGCCTTTAGGTCGCCCCTGTGGATGGCGACAGTCCCGTCATGAATTGGTGGCGAGACCCCACGCGCATCATCGCCGCGATGTCACGCCACAGGCTGGACGGGATGCGTCACCCGATGACGCGGTATCTTGTCGTTCTATCCGTCCTCTGCGTACCGTTCGCCGCCGTTGCGGTCCCCTTTGAGGAATTGGAGTTCAAGCACGGGATCGCGTTCTTCCACGACCTGAAGTATCCGGCCGACTTCACCCACTTCGACTACCTGAATCCCGACGCCCCCAAGGGCGGCAAGCTGGTCCTTGCACATCCCTTTTCGTTTGACACGCTGGCGCCGATGGCACAGGGCGAAACCGGCGCGCCATCCGGGTACCTGTATCGCGGCGACACGCTCATCGTGCGGGGTGGGGACGAGATCACGGCGTTCTACGGCCGTCTCGCGGACGGCATCGCGGTTGCCGACGACCGGACGATCGTATTCAGAATCCATCCGCAGGCAAGGTGGGACGACGGCGTGCCGATCACCGCCGATGATGTCGTGTTCACCTTCGAAATGCGCAAGAACGAGTTGGGTGCAGGGTACTTTTTCCGCTTCATCGAGTCGGTCGAGGCGCTGGACGAACGCCACGTGGCGTTTCGCATCGACGCCCCCCTGACGCACGATCACGTCACGTTGATCCAGTATATCGCCATCCTGCCGCGGCACTATTGGCGCGACCGGGACCCGTCGGCCCATACCCTCGAACCACCCGTCTCCAGCGGGCCCTATCGCATCAAGGAGGTGAGGGCGGGCCGTTATGTCGAGTACGAACGCAATCTGCGCTATTGGGGTAGGGACCTGCCCATCAACGCCGGCCGGTACAACTTCGACACGGTGCGCTACGAGGTGTACCGCGACAGCACCGTCGCAAGGGAAGCCTTCCGCAAGGGGCTGATCGACATGCTCGACGAGGACGACATTCGGTATTGGGTGACCGGCTACGAGGGGCCCGATCTCGATAGCGGACGGATCAGGAAGACCCGCCGGGAATACGGCATTTCTGTGGGCATCGGAATTGCGATCATCCTGAACAGCCAGGTGCCCAGGTTGGCCGACCGGCGGGTCCGAAAGGCCCTCGCGCTGGCATTGAACTACGAGTGGATCAACGAGAAGCTGTACCACGGCCAGCGCACGCGGGCACTGAGCTATTGGCCGGGGACCATCTTGTCGGCCACCGGCTTGCCCAGCGAGGACGAGATCTCGCTGCTGTCGCGGTTTCGGGACGCACTGCCTTCGGCACTCTTCGAGCGACCCTTCGGCTACCCGAAGACCGCAAGCCCGACCACGTCCAAGGGGAACCTGCTCGAAGCGCGGGACCTGCTCGCCGCATCCGGTTGGCGAGTCGACGACGGTGCGCTGCGCGATGCCGGCGGGGCACCGTTCACGCTCGAGTTGCTGACCCTGGATTCCGACCACACGCGAATCCTGCTGCCCTGGTCCGCGGCGCTTCGGCAACTCGGCATCGAGGCGAGGATCCGTCTCGCGGATGTCAGCCAATACACCAATCGCACCCGCCACCACGAGTACGAAGTGCTCGTCCAGGGCTACGGCATTCTGATGCCGCCGACGCTGGAGTTGCGTTCCCACTTCCACTCGACCTCGACGGCGCGGGAAGGGTCTCGCAACGTGGTCGGCGTTAGCGACCCCGTGGTCGACTTTCTCGTCGAGAAGGCCGAAGCGGCCGAGACCCTCGATCAAGTGATCGCGGCGTGTCGCGCCCTTGACCGGGTATTGCTATGGGACCACTACCTGATCCCGCTCTACGCGATCGATCAGCGTCGTACGTTGCACTGGGACAAGTTCGGACGCCCGCCCGAACCGCTCTATCGGCCCGCCTACCCCGACGGCTGGTGGTACGACGAATCCAAGGCCGCCCGGCTCAACATGGAACGTTGACGCCGGCGGCATGGAACGAGTCAGTCGTCCATCTGGATGACAACCGTCCCCGCGTCGCCGTCCACGTCGAGGATCTGACCGCTATCGACCCGCTGGGTGACGTTGCCGGTGCCAACCACCGCGGGAATGCCGTATTCCCTGGCCACGATGGAACCATGTCCGAGGATGCCCCCGATGTCCGTCACGAGTCCGACAGCGTGGGCGAAGAGCTGGGTCCAGGCGGGGGATGTCATCGGGCAGACCAGGATGGATCCGGGCTGCATGCGGTCGAACTCCTGGGCATTCATGATCCGGCTAGCTGGCGCGGCGACCGTGCCGGGGCTTACGGGGATGCCGCGCAAGGTGTCGCTGGAGTCGTCGTTCTTGAACTGGGTCTCCTTGAACTTCAGGCCGGGGTTCTCCCTGGCTTCTTCCGGTATCGTGCCCGGCGGGTGCAGGCGTTTGCGCGCCTCCCTGAGTTCCCGGCGCGCTGCTGTCAGGGCGAGATATTCCGGCATCGCCTTGCCGTCCCCCCGCGCTAGTAGAGCGGGCTCGATCTCGTCGCTGGTGAGGAAGTAGAGGTCGCTCGGCTCGCCGAGGGTGCCAACGTCCACCAGCCGTTGCCCCAACTCGGCCGCCATGCGGCGCAACACCGGCCAGGCCGTGCCGAGCACGAAGCAGGACTCCTCGCGCATGGGGTAGTACTGGTAGGCGAACCACATCCGATAGCGGAACTGCCAGTACTCGAACGGTTCCAGCAGTTCGCGGATCTCCGCGAGGGCGTCTTCCCGTTTGCGCGTCGCCTCCGACTCGTGCTGAGCCGGGTCGTAGTCGGCCCGTTGCACCATGTTCTTGAGGGTCACGAACATGGCGGACGGGTCTTCCTGCTGGGTCGGCTCGCAGAAGTCGAGGCTGTAGCCCTGGTGGCCGTACGTCGCGAGGTAGGTTTCGATGGCTTCCAACAGCTCCCCGGTGTCGTTGCGTTCCCGGAGAACGGTCATCAGCCGCCGGGCGGGCGTGGCGACCACCACCTCGAAGAGCGCAGGTGCCGCCTTGATCCGGGTGGCGATCGCGAACATGTCCTCGTTGGCCTGCATGATCCGGGACTTGAAGCCGGACAGGAACTGGCCGCTGGTGAAATGATGATCCGGCAGGGACTCTCTCAAAAAGGCCTGGAGCTGGTCGTCCACCGATTTCGCCACGCCGAAGGTGTGTCCGCCGTTGCTGGTCCAGTAGTGGCCTTCCGCATTGGCGAGTTCGGCGATGCCAGAGAGCAGGGCTTGATCGTCG